>DATKSV010000165.1:0-30776 GCA_035531535.1 Candidatus Nanopelagicaceae bacterium
GTCTCCGGACTGGTCGTTATCACCGCCCTGGTCATCATCGCGTCGACGTTCGCGGCCGGTCGAGCGCCGCTGTGGTCCGCCATCCCCACCTCCTGCCACCGATTGGGTTGAGGACTACAGAGTAGTCACCGCGGGGGAGCAGGACAAGCAAGCTTCAGGGGCGCCCGCCGCGGCCCTCGCCACTTGCGGTAATCTGCCGCCGATGTTGCGGCTCCCAGCGAGATCGAGGAGATGCCCATGAGCCAGGTGGCGAACCCGTACACCCCGGCGGCGCGCAGCCTGCGTCGCAACCCTTCCCAGGCCGAGCTGCGCGCCCTGACCGCCGCCATGCCCGGCACTCGACTGACCGCGTATGACAACTACAACACCCAGACCAAAGTGCTGGCGCGCAGCACCGAGTCAACCTACATCATCACCGACGACCCCTCGATGACCTCGAGCCAGACGATCTCGAGAGCCGAGGGACTCCGGATAGCCGGGCTGCAGGAGGAGCACCTGAGCCAGCAGAGGGCGCTCGTGATCGACGGCTATATCGGCAACGACCCCGAGTTCCGCTGCCCGGCACGGCTGGTGATAGATGAGCGCTGGGCCAACATCGCCGGGATGCAGGACCACCTGTTCTTCAAGGAGGCGGCCCCAGGCCCCGACTTCAGCCCCTCGTTCACGGTGGTCTACACCCCCGGGCTTGTGGCCGACGGCTACCCCAAGGAGCGGCTGATCGCGGTGGACCTGGAGGCGGGGGTGACCCGGGTCCTCCACTCCGACTACTTCGGGGAGTCGAAGAAGGGGCTGCTGCGGATGTGGAACCAGCTGGTCTACGAGCGTGGTGGGCTGGCCCTGCACGCCGGCTGCAAGGTGATCCCAACCACGGCTGGCCCCCGCACCCTCCTGATCGTGGGCCTCTCGGGCACGGGCAAGACCACCACCACCTTCACCCGCCAGAACGACAGCAAGCCGGTCCAGGACGACTTCGTGGCCCTGATGCCGCAGGGGAGGGTCTACGGAAGCGAGAACGGTTGCTTCGCCAAGACCTACGCTCTGAGCCAGGAGGACGAACCCACCATCTATGGCGCCGTGACGTCGCCGGTGGCGTACTTGGAGAACGTCTCCCAGCAGCAGGTAGGGGGGCCGGTCGACTTCTTCGACGAGAGCTATACCCAGAACGGCCGGGCGGTCTTCCCGATGGAGGCGCTGGGCTGGTCCGAGGACGCCCGCCAGGCGCCACCGGTCAGCGCGCTGCTGATCCTGAACCGCAACGACGGCATCATTCCAGCGGTGGCCCGTTTGTCGGTCGACCAGGCCGCGGCCTACTTCATGCTGGGGGAGACCAAGGGCACCGCGGCGGGCGGAGCGGCGGAGGCGGGCAAGTCGCTGCGGGTGCCCGGGACCAACCCCTTCTTCCCCCTGCTCCACGCCCAGCAGGGCAACCGCTTCAAGGAGCTGCACCAGAGCGGGCGGTTCCAGGTCTACCTGCTCAACACCGGCGCGGTGGGAGGCGACGACGGCGACCCCAACGCCAAGAAGGTGCGCATCCCGCATTCCTCGGCGCTGGTGAAGGCGATCGCGGAGGGCAGCATCAGCTGGGAGCGGGACCCGGACTTCGGCTACGAGGTGGCCTCGTCCGTGCCCGGCATCGATGACCTTGAACTGCTCCAACCTCGGCGGCTCTACCATCGCCAGGGCCGCGACGCCGAGCATGCCGCCATCGTCGAGCGGCTGCGCCGGGAGCGGCTCGAATACCTGGCCGGATTCCCCGGCCTGAACGACGAGCTGATCGCCGCGATCCGGGTCGGCTGAGAGTGGCGATGGAGGAGAAAGCCGGCTCACCCCCCATCCCCGGGGCCACCACCCCGTGCGCCCTGATCGTGATCGATGTTCAGCTGGGGTTCGACGACGCCTCCTGGGGGCCGGCGAACAACCCTGGGTTCGAGGCCAACGTAGCCCGTCTGCTGGCCGGCTGGCGGGAGCATGGGCAGCCGGTGGTCTTCGTCCGCCACGACTCGGCGAAGGTGGGGTCCCCGCTGGCGGCGGGGACCCCCGGCAACGGATACAAGGCAGAGGTCCAGGGCGAGCCGGACCTGCTGATCACCAAGCAGGTGCATTCCGCGTTCTACGGGCGCCCGGACCTCGACGACTGGCTGCAGGCCCGCTCGATCACCTCCGTGGCCATCTGTGGAATCGCCACCGACCACTGCTGTGAGACCACGGCTCGGATGGCGGGCGACCTCGGCTACGAGACCTACCTGGTGCTGGACGCGACCCGCACCTTCGATCGGGTAACGCCTGAGGGGGAGGTCGTCGCTGCCGACCTGATCGCGCGGGCGACGGCCGCGAGCCTTAACGGTGAGTTCGCCACCGTGCTGGGAACGACCGAGATGCTGGCGCGCCTCGGGTAGGGCTGGCCCGCGAAGGGTGACGTCCCGGGGGCGCCCCGGCGTGGGACACTCGTCACATGCGCGCGCAGCCAAGAGGGGATGCCAGTTGACTTGGACCGGAGCGGATAGGCCCACCAAGCAGCAGTACTTCATGCTTCTGGCGCTGGCCGCCAGAACCCGGGCCGACTGCCTGGGGCGACGGGTCGGCGCGGTGGTGGTCCGCGACGACCGGGTGATCAGCACCGGGTACAACGGCACCCCGATAGGCATGCCCAACTGTTCGGAGGGTGGCTGCCACCGCTGCGCCAATCGGGAGACCGAGGCCTACCCGGCCGGCCGTGGCTACGACCTGTGCATCTGCGTCCATGCTGAGCAGAACTCCCTGCTGGCGGCCGCCCGCTTCGGGCAATCAACGCTGGGAGCAACCCTGCACACCACCATGCAACCCTGCTTCGGCTGCCTCAAGGAGGCGCTGCAGGCGGGCATAGTGGCGGTCCACTACCTCAAGCCGTGGGTGCCCGGGGGCGGCGAGGACGAGGCCGCCCTGGCCACCCAGTACGCCGGTCTGCGCTCCCGCTTCCAGGAGTTCTCTCAGATCCGCATGCCCGGGGCGCAGCTGGCCGGGGTGCTGGCCGAGCTCACCGAGCTCGAGGGTTCGTGAGCTGTTCACCGAGGGTATGACATAGCCGTACACACGGATGCTTCCTATGATAGGATACCAGGGTGAAGATCAGTGACTGGGCACGCCAGCAGCACATTCACCCCCGCACCGCCCAGAGGTGGTTCGAGGCCGGCACCCTGCCGGTCCCGGCTCGCCGTCTCCCTTCCGGCACCATCCTGGTGGAGGAGACGTCCCCGCAAGCCGGCAAGGTGGCGCTGTACGCCCGGGTTGCGTCGCATGACCAGCGCTCTGACCTGGAGCGGCAGTTGGGCCGGCTGCTCGAATGGGCTGCCGGCCACGACCTGGCCGTGGACATGACCGTCGCCGAGGTTGGCTCGGGAATGAATGGCACCCGGCCCAAGCTGCGCCGGTTGCTGGCCGATGGCCGGGTCGGCACCATCGTGGTGGAGCACCGGGACCGGTTGGCCAGGCTGGGCTCGGAGTACATAGAGGCAGCTCTGCTGGGAGCCGGCAGGCGGCTTGTGGTGGTCGACCCGAGCGAGGTGGAGGACGACCTGGTCCGGGACATGACCGAGGTGCTCACCAGCCTCTGTGCCCGGCTGTACGGGCGGCGTTCCGCCCACACCAGAGCCCACCGGGCGCTGCGCTGTGCGGAGCAGCCGGTGGAGGCCAGATGATGGCCGCGGTCCGCCAGGCGTTGCGGTTCGCCCTTGATCCCAATAGCCAGCAGCGCCGCTGCCTGGCCCGCCACGCCGGAGCCGCCCGCTACTCATATAACTGGGGGCTGGAGCGGGAGAAGGCCGCCCTCAATGCCCGCCGGGCGGGTGACAGCACCGTCCCTATGCCCACGGCGATCGGACAGCACAAGGAGTGGAACAGGAGGAACGGATCGTGAACTCTGACGACCGCTGCGAGCCGCCCCTGGTCGCCGGCCGCTGGCCGGCGGTGCTCCTGACCGTGAGCGACCTGGGGTCCCGGGGAGCCCGCGAGGATCGCAGCGGCGACTGGCTAGCGCAGCGATTGCCTGAGCTGCCGTCGGCCCTGGTTTTCCGGGACATCCTCCCGGACGAGCCGGACCAGATCGCCCGCTGGATCAGGCGCACGATATTCCGGCTCCAGCCAGCCCTGGTGGTTTGCACCGGGGGCACCGGCCTGCATCCGCGCGACCGCACTCCGGAGGCCGTGCTCGCCGTCGGCGACTTCGAGGTCCCAGGTTTTGGCGAGGCGATGCGCCGGGCGGGGGCTGAGCACACGCCCCATGCCATCCTCTCCCGCCAGGTGGCGGTGGTCTGCGGGGCAACCCTGGTGATGGCGCTGCCGGGGGCACTACGGGCGACCCAGGAGAGCCTGGACGCGGTCTGGGCGGCGCTCCCCCACGCACTGGAGATGATCGCGGGACTGCCCGCGGCCAGCACCGAGGCTGGACACGCCGGCCGGAACGAGGACGGCGGCCCCCGGTAAACTGAATCGGTGCCCTACCGAGGAGTCATCTTCGACCTCTTCGGCACCCTCATCGATGGGTGGAATCGGACCCAGGCGGAGCAGCGAACCGCCGAGCTGGCGGCGGCTCTTGAGGTTCCCTGGGAGCCCTTCCGCGATCTGATCGACACCACCTACACGGAGCGCGCCACGGCGGCTCTCGGGGACCTGCGCGAGATGCTGCGGGAACTCTGTCGGCGGGTGGGTGTCGAGCCCAGGGAGGCAGCCCTCGAACGTGCGGCTCGGCTCCGCATGGCCCAGTTCCACGAAGTGCTCTCACAGCCCCGGGCCGAGACCGTCTCCCTGCTGCCCACGCTGAGAGACCGCGGAGTCCTGGTCGGCGTGATCAGCGACTGCTCGTCGGAGACCCCGCACCTATGGCCCAGCCTGGCCTGGGCGCGACCGGTCCAGGTGGCGCTCTTCTCCTGGTCGGAGCGGCGCCGTAAGCCCGCCCCCGAGCTCTACCTCTCCGCCCTCACTCGCCTGGGGGTGCGGGCGGACCAGTGCCTTTACGTCGGCGACGGGGGCAGCCGAGAGCTGAGCGGGGCCGAGGCGCTCGCGATCCGCGCCCTTAAGATCGTCCACCACCCCGGCTCGCCCGAGAGCCACCTGCAATACGACCCCGAGGCGAGTTGGCAGGGAACCGAGATCTCCACCCTGAGCGAGATTCTTCCTCTGCTGGGAGCATGATGGGTAGTCCCCTTTGCCGCCCCGGCTTCAGTCGGGCAGCAGGCTCCTCGCCTGCAGGGCGATCCGAATCACCACCCGAGTCTCCGGGTCGCTGAGCGAGACTCCCAGCAGCGCCTCCAACCGTTGCACCCGGTAGGCGAGGGTGTTGATGTGGATGTGCAGGTCGCGAGCGGTGGCCCGCTGATTCCAGCCGGCTGCCGCCAGGGCTTCCAGGGTGGCCCGAAGGGGAGTCCCGCGCCGCTGCCCGTAGAGCAGGACGGGGCCCAGGGTTTCATCGACGAACCGCCTCAAAGCAGCCGGGTCGCGCACCTCCAGGAGCAGCCGCAGCGCGCCCAGCGAGCGGTAGGAGATGACCCGACCGCCGCCTCCTCCCCGGCGCACCAACCGCAATGCTTGGCGAGCCTCCTCATGGGCTCGCGCCAGCTCCTGGGGCGAGCTCGCGAGGTTGCCGATCCCAACCGAGAAGCTGAGCCGCCGCCCCAGCCCGTGAACCACCTCCTGCACCGCACGCCCGAAGGCTTCGATCTCGGCCAGACTGGGCCGCGCAGCGGCGTCTTCCGGCATGGCCGAGTCGGCCGGCACCAGCAGGACGGTGGCGGTTGCCCGGCCCAGGACCATGGCTCCTGGGAAACGGGGCCGGCAGAGCTCGGTCAGGTCGCGCTGCAGCCGCTCCTGGAGGGGCACCGACTGCAGCACCGCGGCGGCCGTATCGTCATCCGGCTCCAGCACCACCACCCATCCCCGTTCCGGAATTCGGTATCCCAGGCGCTCCGCCCTGAGCGCCAGCCGGGCGATGTCGGCAGGGTCCTGGCCGGCCGACAACAGCCCCTCCAGAAGATCTCCCCGGAGCCGGCGCTCCACCTCGGCCGCAGCCCGCTCCTTGAGCAACTCCAAGGCCACTACCGTCGCCCCATGCTCGAGCGCACGCCGCCTTCCTGAAGACGCCCCCGCCAGGTCGCCCTCGACGGCCAGCACCGCGATGAGTTCGGCCCCAGCCCGGACCGGACTCAGGGTCAGCTCGGTGTGGGGACGGGAATGGGTCACCCCGACCGGGCCCGACGCGAGCGGGCTGGGGACAGTTATCCGGCGTAGCTTCAAGCCGGTGCCGGCTCCCTGCTCCAGACGAAAGCCGAGCGGGTCGTAGAGGCCCACTGGGGCTCCGGCGAGGCTGGCCACCGCCTCCAGGATCCGGCCCAGACCGGCCCCTGAGAGCACCAGTCCGGTGAACCGCTCGTGGACCGTCTGGGAGAGCTGGATCTCCTCCAACTGCTGCTCCAGGCGGAGCTGCAGCTCGCTGCGCTCGAGCACGCCGGCGATGGCGCCGGCAATGGCCGACAGGAAGGCGACCTCATCGGCGCGAAAGTCGCGGCGCTCAACCGTCTGGACGTTGAGCACCCCCACCATTCGGGGGCCTGCCTCGATGGGCACCGAGAGCATCGATGTGAATCGTTCCTCGTCGACCCCCTCGATCCACTTGAACCGGGGATCGCCACTGACGTCGGTGATCGACAGGGGCTGGCGGCTGGCGGCCACCGTCCCGGTGACGCCCTGCCCTCGGCGCATCATGACCTTGCCGACGGCACTCTGATTGAGCCCATTGGTGGCAGTCAGGACCAAACCGCCCCGGGCGCTGTCGTACAGGTAGAGCGAGCAGACATCGGCCTCCATCGCCCCCGTGGTCTGGCCGATGACCAGAGCAAACAGCTCATCCCTCTGCATGGTCGAGGCGGCCGCGACCGAGAGCTGCTGCAGGAAGAGCAGCTCGCGCAGCTCCCGATCCGGGGTCGGCGATCGCTCCTGCTCAGCCGTCTTGAGCCAGGCTCCGATCCGGCCTTCGCAAGGAACCTGAGCGGCCGCCGCTCTTGGACTCCATTCCGATCCCGCCGATCTCAGCCCAGGGGTCGACACTCTTGATCATGTCGATGACGGTCAGCCCCGCGACCGCCACCGCCGTCAGCGCCTCCATCTCGACTCCGGTGGCATCGCGGCACCGGACGGTCGCCCGGAGTTTGACCAACGGCCCATCCGGGTCGAGATCCGCCTCCACCGACACATGGCTGATCGAGATCGGGTGGCAGAGCGGAATCAGCTCCGGGGTGCGCTTGGCCGCCATGATCCCGGCCACCCGGCAGACCTCCAGGACGTCCCCCTTGCTCAGAGTGCCGGCCGCTATGGCAGCCCGGGCCCGGTCGCTCACCCTGACGAATCCGGTGGCGGTCGCCTCGCGATCAGAGATCGGGCGGTCCCCGACGTCAACCATGCTGACCCGGCCCTGACGGTCCAGGTGCGTCAGCTCGCCCTCCGACCGTTCGGGGGCCGTCATCCCGCCCCGGCGCAGGCCTGGGCCGCCTTGGGACCGGCGGCTGGGGATTGGAAGCCCACAACCAGGTCATTCTGGTGGGCGGCGTAGCAGGCCAACGTGTAGGTCTCGCCAGAGGCCTGCACCGGCCAGGTGAACGTGGGGTGCATCGTCTTGGTCAGGAGCTGAGGGGCGGGGGCGGGCAGGCCCAGCTGACCGACCCAAAGGCCACGGAAGGTTATGGCAATGACCGATCCTCCTCCTGACGTGAGTCCGACCGGACCGCTGATCACGAGCGGATGGGAGAGCAGAGCCGTCCCCCCGGACACCACCACCGACCCCGACAGCACATGGACCTGCAGGTTACTCAGTCCGGCATAGCCCGCGAGGCCCTCCCGGAGCAGATAGGTGGCCTCCGCATCGTCGAGGCTGACCAGCACCACCGGTTGCTGCAGGCTGAGGGCTCGGTGGAGGGCTTGCGAGACCGCCAAGTGGACCGCCGCCGGCGAGGCGGGGAGGACCTGCGGATAGCTGGGCGGAGTGGTCATCTGGCGCAGACAGAAGACAACCAGACCGACTGCCACCAGCACCGGCAGCAGGCAGCCCAGACAGCTCGCGGTGCAGCCCCGGCGGGCCATTCGGAACACTTCAGAGGGCCTCGGAGCGGCTGGCTCTCCAAGCCTCCAGCGCCTCGCGGTGGGAGGAGAAGATCAGCTCGGGAACCTGGTCGGCTTCGAACCAGCGCAACTCCGGGGCCTCCTCGGTCGGGGTTGCCTCGCCCCCCACGAGGTGGCCGCTGTAGGCGAGCACCAGCAGGCCGCCACCCTCCACCAGGGTGTGGTAGATGCAGGCGAGCCCCTCAACCTCCACATCGCAGTGGGTCTCCTCGAGGCACTCCCGGCGCGCCCCCTGCTGAGGGGACTCAGAGGCGTCCAGGTAACCGCCGGGGAGCGCCCACTGACCCTGCCCCGGTGGAATCCCCCGCCGGATGGCCAGCACCCGCCCCTGGTAGTGAGCCACCAGCGCCACCGCCACCTTGGGATCCGGCCAGGCCACGAAGTCGCAGGCAGGGCAGGCGGGCAAGGGTCGGCCCTCGATCTCGCGGGGGGCCAGGCGCTGCCCGCAAGCGGGGCAGAACCTGAACTCCACCCTCATCCGGTCCAGATGATGCGGACAATCTGCAGGGCGGGGTCCTCCCCCGGCAGCGACCGCACCCGGGCCACCGTGTACCGACCATCCCCGGGGACAAGCCTGATCGCGTCCGCCGGAGTCCCGCCGGAGCGGGCCACGGTGCCGCGGCGGTAGACGGTGACGGGCTCGCGCAGGCGGGCCTGGAGGTAGTCGCGCAGCGTGGCGTCGTCTGATTCCACCACCCCGTCCTCACGGACCACGGCGGTGTGCCCGCCGCGCTCGATCTCCCATCCGATTACGTCGGTGCCCTGCGCCAAAGTGCCTCGATGATAAGGCCACCTGCGGCTCAGTTCGACGCCCTCCCGGCCGGCCCCAGCCGGCGCAGGTGGTCGCGGTTCCAATCCAGTGACTCCTGCAGGGAATCGGTCCCTCGGATGATCGCGGTGGGGCCGAAGCGCTCCCGGAGTTCGTCGAGAGCAGAATCAACGCGCTCGTGGCGGACCTCCACGCCATCGAAGAGCGCCATCTGAGCGGGCTGGTCGATCAAGCCCTCGACGCCCACGCCCAGGAGCCGCACCGTCCGTCCCGGCGTCCAGGCTCTTGCGACCAGCGCCTCCGCGGCGCTGGCGAGATCGACATCAGCACAGACCGGGCGGGGAAGCGCCACCCGCCGGCTGATGGTCTCGAAGTCGGCGAAGCGCAGCTTGACGAAGACGGTCCCTGCCAGCAGGCCGGCTGCCCTGAGCCGCTGCCCGACCGCGGCCGCCAGCGCCCTGGTGCGTGACTCCAACTCGCTCCGCCGCGAGATGTCGACTGGGTAGGTCTCCTCGCGGCTGATCGATCGGGCCGCACCCGGGAGCCGCACCGGGCTGGGGTCCTCTCCCAGCGCCCGTCGTTGCAGCGCCGCCGCGGACGGTCCGAGGACTTCCATGAGCAGCATCGTGTCGGCTCGGGCCAGCTGACCCATGGTGTCGATGCCGAGAAGGTGCAGCCGGGACGTTGTCTTGGGGCCCGCACCAGGCATCCGTGCCACCGGCAACGGGGCCAGGAAGTCCCGCTCATGGCCATTGGGCACCACCACCAACCCCTTTGGTTTGCGCAGGTCAGAGGCGATCTTCGCCACCGTCTTGGAGCTGGCCACCCCGACCGATGCCGGGAGCTTGAGCTCGCCGGCCAGCCTGGTCTGGATGCTGCGGGCGATCACCTCACCGTCGCCGTGGAGCAGCTTCGACCCGGTCACGTCCAGGTAGGCCTCGTCCAACGAACCCGGCTCCACCAGGGGGCTGTAGTCGTGGAACACCGCGAAGACCTGCGCTGAGACCTCCGCGTAGCGACGGATGTCGACCGGAAGAACCACCAATTCCGGGCACAGGGCCAGCGCTCTCGCCAAAGGCAGCGCCGAATGGACCCCCAGCGGCCGGGCCTCGTAGGAAGCGGCGCTGACCACGGCCCGGCCCGGGCTGGGGCGGCCGACTGACCCGGGCTCACCCCCTCCCGCCACCACCACCGGCCGGCCCGTCAGCTCGGGGTGGCGCAGCAGTTCACAGGAGACGAAGAAGGCATCCAGGTCGACGTGCAGGATGGTCCGGTCCGAGTCCATGCGTTCACCCGATCAGTGCTTCAGGCAGTGGCTCCGAAAGTCTGCTCGAGGAGGGCCTCCATGCCCTCCAGCTGGTGGCCGACCCAGCCCTCAAGCTCGGCCCGAAGCAGCTGGACCTCGGCGACGGCCGCGCCTACGGCCGCCTCGCGCGCGACCAAGAAGGGCTCCCCCTGCCGGCGCTTGAGCTCGACTCCCCCCTGCTTGAGGGAGCGCGGCGACACGGTCACCCGAAGTGGCATCCCGCGCAGGTCCGCATCCGCGAACTTGACCCCGGGGCTGACGTCCCGGTCGTCGTAGAGGACCTCCAGCCCGGCTCTCTCCAGCCCCTGGTAAGCCGCCTCGGCCAGCTCTACCACCTCCGGCTCGGATCCCACCGAGACCAGCGCCACCTGGAACGGCGCGATCGAGATCGGCAGCGAGAGGCCGCGCTGGTCGTGATGCTCCTCGGCGGCGCAGGCCAGCATCCGGCCCAACCCGATCCCGTAGGACCCCATCACCACCAGCTGCTGGCTGCCGTCCTCCTCCGTGAAGGTGGCCCCCAGAGCTCGGCTGTAGTCGGTGCCGAGCTGAAAGATGTTGCCGAACTCGATCCCGCGGCGGATCTCCAGGGCGGCCCCGCAGTGGGGACAGGGGTCGCCGGACACCGTCGCGGCCAGGTGGGTCACCACGTCGACATGCCCATCCCTCTCGAGGTTGAAGTTGCGCAGGTGCATGCCCTGACGATTGGCGCCAGTCACCAGGTTGCGGCGGCGGCTCACGCCCTCATCGGCAACCACCGTGACTCGGGCCGGGTCCAGCCCGTGGGGCGACATGTAGCCTGCCACCAGGCCGGCCGCGGCCAGCTCCTCCTCGGTGGCTGGCCGGAGGTCGATCGCCCCCACCGCATTGCGCAAGCTGGCGAGGTTCACCTCAGCCTCCCCGGGGACCAGGGCGAGCACCAGGCGAGGCGGCTCGCCGCGCACCAGCTCGGCCGCGTAAGCGACGCTCTTGGCGATCCGGGAAATGTCCACGGCGAGGAACCTGGCCACCTCAGCCACCGTGGTGGTGCCCGGTGTCGCCAGCTCCTCCAGTGCACGCTCCGGGTCCTGCTCGGGCTCCGGGAGCCGAGACTCCGCCACCTCCTGATTGGCCGCGTAGCCACAGTTGGGACAGAAGACCAGGGTGTCCTCACCGACATCGCTGAGGTACATGAACTCGTGAGCCATGTGGCCCCCCATCATGCCCACATCACTGAGCACGGCGGCCACCGGCAGACCGGCCCGGGCCGCGATCCGCAGGTAGGCCCCGAAGTGAGCCCGGTAGGCGCGCCGGAGTCCGGCCTGGTCCCGGTCCAGGGAGTAGCTGTCCTTCATCAGGAACTCTCGGGTGCGGATCAGGCCACCCCGTGACCGCGGCTCATCGCGAAACTTGGTCTGGATCTGAAAGACGATCCGGGGCAGGTCCCGGTAGGAGGAGACCTGGGAGGCGGTCAAATCCGCCACCACCTCCTCATGGGTCATCGCCAGCGCCATGTCCCGACCGCGGCGGTCCTTGAAGCGCACCAGGGTCTGGTCCACCTTCTGCCATCTCCCGCTGCGCTGCCAGAGCTCGCCGGGATGCACCACCGGCATGGACAGCTCCTGGCCCCCGATCGCGGTGATCTCGTCCCTCAAGATCGCCTTGATCTTCTCCTGAGCGCGCAGGCCCAGGGGCAGGGAGCTGAAGATTCCCGCCGCCAGCTGCTGCACGTATCCCCCTCGCAGCAGCAGCTGGTGGGAGATCAGCTCGTCCGCAGGTGCGGAGCGCAAGGTGTTGCCGAAGAGCTGGCTTACCCTCATGGCAACAAGTGTACGGGTGAGGCCGGCCCCGGCCGGGCCTTCGATTCGATCACCCAGGGGCGCTAGCCGCCTCCCAGCGGCTGACCAGGTCCGCCCACGAGCGCAGCGCCAGCGTCCCGGGCGCGATCCGGGGCTCTGCGGCGACCGGGCGAGGTGCCAGCAGGGGCAGCAGGCCGGCGGCCCTGGCCCCCTCGATGTCAGCCTCAGGCTCGTCACCGACGAACCAGGTCTCGTCCGCCTTGGTCCCGAGCTCGGAGAGCAGGGCCGCGAACGCCGCGACGGCCGGCTTGCGATAGCCGATCTCGCTGCTGAAGAGGATCACGTCAAAGTAACCGCTCAGGCCCTGTTGCTCCAACATGGCGCGCATGAGGCCCGGCTGATAGGGAGCGTTCGAGAGCAGACCCAGGCGGGCTCCGCTTCTCTTCAGGGCACTCAGTGCGGGCTCCACGTCAGGCTTCACCTTGATCGCCTGTCGCCATGGCAGTTGCAGCAGATCGCCTGCCTGCCGGACCTGCCTGGAACTGGGCTCCACGCCCAGGGTGGTCTGCAACGCCTCCTGATAGAGCGAGTAGATCTCGACTTCGTGGAGGGGATCCCGAAGGTGGGCGAGCGCCACCAGCTCGTCCACCCGAGCGTCCACCAACTGGGCCACCTGGTCAAGCTTCATTTCCGCCGGAGCCGGGATGTCCAGAATGCCCAGGAGTCGCCGCCCGGCCCGCGCCAAGCCCTCACGGGGATAGCCGATCTCGACCAGCGTCCTGCCGTAGTCGAAGCCAATCGCTCGAGGTGAGCCGGTAGGGCTCAAGCCACCGGGGGAGGGGTTCCTCCAGAGGAGGCTCCCCGAGGGCGGCGCCGGCGTCGGCGCCGATGCTCACCGGTGGCTTGAGACGGGGGACGGGAAGCCACCGCCGGGGGGATGGTTGCCGACGGCTGTTCGCCCGGGGACCTTCGCGGCCCCCGCCCGGGGTGGGACGAGCGCCCGGATGGCCGCGCGCCCGTGGCGGGGGTGGCCGGCGCCGAGGATCCGCTACGGTGACGACGACGGCGTTTGCTGCGACTGGGGACCGCCACCGCGAAGCGGGCCAGCAACTGCTCCTGCCGGCTGGGGTCCCAGTGGGCTTGGGGAAGCTCCGGGTACGCCTTCAGGCGCTCCTCGAGGTCGGCCATGAAAGCTTCCAAAGGCCGCTTGTCCTTGGTGGCATTGAATATCTGCTTCTCGGCCCAGGGCTGATAGTGGGTCGACTCAGGATTGAGGAACTCCGGCAGCGGCGCCGTCGGAGGCTGGGAGGCGCTGGGCGCCAGGGCCTCAGGACCCTCCGCGACGCTGGGCCCTGGGATCTCCGGAACCTCAGCGGCGCTGGGCGCTGGGATCTCCGGAACCTCAGCGGCGCTGGGCAGGGGAACCGCAGAAACCTCAGGGGGATCGGAGTCTGCCATCACCTGAGTATATGTCTGGCCTGACGCTCGAACCGGGCGGCGGCAGAGCAGCGGGATCGTCGCCGACGAGTTGCCGGCCGGCGGCCCGCTTCTCGCGAGCTGGCGCCTGGGCCTCATCTCTCCGGATGGGGAAGGTCCGCTGGGCGCGGAAGAACCGCCCGCGGACCACCTCCGCGCGCCGGCGGCTCTCCCCAGGCCGCAGTAGCCGGGGCCGCCCCGTGGCTCGGTAGTCACGAGATCTACACTGCGGGGGCGGGATCGGGCCCGGCCACAGCGCGCAAAGGAGTCCAGCCATGGACCATCTCATAGCTCCCGGGATCTGGCAGATCGACACCGAGCTGGGCGGCTGGCAGGAGCTGAACTCCGTGTTCCTCATCGAGGGGTCGCGGCCGTGTCTGGTGGAGACCGGCCCCCAGAAGGATGTCGAGAAGGTGCTGGCGGCGCTGGCCGCCAGGGGTCTGGGCGCCGACGACCTCGCCTACGTGGTGCTGACCCATATCCACCTGGACCATGGCGGTGGGGTTGGCGAGATCGCGGCTCACTTTCCGAAAGCCCAGATCATCTGCCACCCCAAGGGGGTTCGCCATCTGGCCGACCCCACCCGGCTGGTGGCGGCGGCCGGCCAAGTCTACGGGCCCAACCTGGATGCCCTCTACGGCAGGATGACCGCCGTCGACTCCTCCCAGCTGCGGGCGGCCGAGGACATGGGGAGTCTCGATCTGGGCGGGGGGCGCCAGGTCACCCTGGTTTACTCTCCCGGCCATGCCAAGCACCACATCGCGATCTTGGATGACTCCACCGGCGTGCTCCTGGTGGGGGACGCGGTCGGGGTGAAGGTGCCCGGGGGCGGTCCGCTCCGCCCGGCCATGCCCCCGGACGACTTCGATCTGGCCTTGGCGCTGGGCTCGCTGCATCGTTTCGCCGAGCTCCGCCCTGCTCAGGTGGTGCTCACCCACTTCGGACCTGCGGGCGATCCCCAGGAGGCCCTGGAGGAGGCCGAGGCCACCATGAGTCGGTGGTGCCGGGTGGCCGAGCAGGCGTACCTGGAGGAACCGTCTATCGACCATATCGAGCGGGCCCTGCTGGAGCGGGTGTACGACCCCGCCTCCGAGCCGGACCGGCAGCCGGTTGTGGACGCCCTCAACGGGGTGCCGTCCAATGCAGCCGGAATCTACGGCTGGCTGAACCGCAGGCACGCGGCCGGCGACCTCGGGGCCGGCCCGATGGCTACTTCTGGAGGGCCGCACTGAGCGCCTCCAGCGGCCTTCTCGGCCACCTCCATGGCCAGGTGGCCTTGCGAGAGATGAGATCGATCAATACAATGCGCCTGATGGCCCGGAGCCTGAGTTCGGGTCCCAATTCCAGCGGAGGGGTACATACATGGCCGTTACCGGCTTCTGCATGAAGTGCAAGACGACGAGGGAGATCAAGGACCCTCAGCCGACCACGCTGAAGAACGGCAAGCCGGCGGTGACCGGTACCTGTCCCGTCTGCGGCACCAAGATCTTCAAGATCGGAAAGGCCGCCTGATCCGGCTCGACCTCGGTCAGGGTCTCCAACGAGGCCCTGACCGATGAGCGGCGGGGAAGTCCTGGCCAGCGGCATCTCCGCCAGGGAGAGGCCGCTGGTGGAGGGGCTCAAGCGCTGGGTGGCGATTCCCTCGATAAGCACCGACCCGGAGCGGGCCAGCGATGTCGAGGCATCGGCGGAGTTCCTGCGCGACTACGCGCTTGGCTGCGGCATGACCAATGCGGAGATCTGGCCTACCCCGGGCCATCCGGCGGTCTTCGCCGAGCGGATCGAGGATCCCTCGCTGCCCACCGTCCTGGTCTACGGGCACCATGATGTCCAGCCGGTCGACCCCGAGAACGAGTGGGAGGCTGCGCCGTTCGAGGCCCTGGAGCGTGAGGGGATGCTGCTCGGGCGCGGCACCGCCGACGACAAGGGCCACATCCTGATGCACCTGGAGGCCATTCGCGGCATCCTCGACACTCGTGGCCGTCTGCCCATCAATGTCAAGTTGATCGCTGAGGGGGAGGAGGAGGACGGCTCCGAGCACTTCGGGGAGGTGGTCCGCGACCATCGCCGACAGCTGGCGGCCGATGTGGCGGTGATCAGCGACACGGGGATGCTGGCGGAGGACGTCCCCGGCCTCACCGTGGCGCTGCGAGGCCTGGCCTATTGGGAGGTTCGGATCGAGACCTCCAGCACCGACCTCCACTCCGGCGTCTACGGGGGAGCGGTTCTCAACCCAATCGCAGTCCTCAGCCAGATGCTGGCGGGCCTTCACGACGCTCGGGGCCGAATCACGGTCCCCGGCTTCTACGACGAGGTCAAGGAGCTGAGCCGTGCCGAGCGCGACGAGCTGGCCAAGGTGCCGTTCCACGAGGGCGGATTCCTGGCCTCCGTGGGGGCGACCGCCGGCGGCGAAGCCGGCTACTCGACGATGGAACGTCGGACCATCCGGCCGACCATGGAGATCTGTGGGATCTGGGGCGGCTATCAGGGTCAGGGAGCGAAGACCGTGATCCCCTCCAGGGCCGGCGCCAAGCTCTCGTCCCGGCTGGTTCCCGACCAGCGGGCTGACCAGGTCACCGCCGCGGTCGGGGCTCACCTGAGGGCGGCTGCGCCGGCGGGAGTGCGGGTCGAGTTCGAGCTGATCCACGATGGGCGATGGGTCCTGACCCCCTCGCGGCATCCGGCCGTTGACGCGGCCGCGCGGGTGGTCAGCGAGGTTTGGCAGGCTCCCTGCGTCTTCATCCGGGAGGGAGGCAGCATCCCGCCGGTGGCCACCATCGCCGACGAGCTGGAAGTGCCCTGCGTGCTATTCGGGGTGGGCCTGCCAGACGATCGCATCCACGCTCCCAACGAGCGGGTGGTCCTGAGCCAGCTGTTCAAAGGGATGCAGGCGGTGGGGCGGCTCTGGGACGCCTACGCGGAGCTCGGGCAAGCTGGGCTCAGCGCGCCGCCTGGCTGAGCGCCTCCGCCTCCTCCAGGAGGAAGTCAGAGCTGGGTCGAGTCGTGAAGATAACTATCTGATCCCCAGCCAGCAGGGGGGTCTCCGGACTCAACTGGTGGCCGTCCCGCACCAGCAGCAGCACCTTCTCCTGACCCAGCCCGCGGAGTTCCCCGAACGGGTGGCCGACGGCGGGGCCCAGGGGAACTGTGATCCGGACCAGGGCTGCCTCGGTGCCCTCCAGGGGCATCCGATGGATGTCGCTGTCAGTCGCCAACGCCGTGTCGATCTCGTTGAGGATGAGCTCCGTGGCCGACACCGCCACATCAACCCCGAGGCGGTGAAACAGCTGGACATTGCTGGGGTTGTTCACCCGGGCGATGGTGTGAGGCACCTTGAATTTGCGTTTGGCCAGCTGACATGCCACCAGGTTGTCCTCGTCATCCCCGGTGACAGCGGCCAGGACATCGGCGCGTTCAATCCCACTGGTGGCAAGGAAGGCCATCTCGTCACCGTCTCCGACCAGACAGGCGCAGCTCCCCAGCTGGGCCGAGATGGAGGCGGCGCGAACCCGGTCCTTCTCGATCAGGGCCACCTCGTAGCCGGCGGTCAGCAGGCGATGGGTGAGGTAGAAGCCGACCTTGCCCCCCCCCACCACGATCACGTAGGCGGGACGCTCAGGCATCGGCGTGCCCCGCCGAGGCGGTGACGGCCTGGCGGGCCCTGTCGGCCGCCTCGGGGCCAGCCTCGAAGTAGGTCTTGGCGATAGCGGCTCCGACCAGGGTCGGGCAGTAGGTGTAGAGGCCCATCTCCCGGTAGACCTGCTCTCGAATGGGGTCGTAGATCCTGGTCATCACCCGGGGAATTTGGAAGATCTCCTGGGCCACCTGGGCCGACATGATGTTGCGGTTGTCGCCGTTGGTGACTGATATGAACCAGTCCGTCTCCGCCGCACCGGACTCCTCCAGCACGTGCTGATCGGTGCCGTTGCCGAGCACCAGCCTCCCCGGGAACCCGGGGCCGAGCCGATCGAAGGCCGCCCGGGAACTGTCGACCACGGTCACCTGATGCCCATCGCCGGCCAGGTTCTTGGCCAGCGCCGAGCCGACTCGGCCACAACCCACTATGAGAACCCTCACGCGGGCGAGTATAGCTTGAGTTCGAGAGTCGCCATCCCCCCGGGCCGGGCCAGGTCGGTGCAGGGCCTCCCCAGAACCGCCACAATGGGCCTCGTGGCGTCTCGATTATTTCGCTCCGGCTCCAACAGCGCGACCGCTCCGGAGCGGCTTGGGGTGCTGGGCCCGCATCGAATCGTGGTTCCGGTTCGGGGAGACCAGGTCGATGAGGACGCTCTGCGAGCCGCCTGCCGGCTGGCCCGACCGGCCAAGGCCAGGGTCCTGATCATCGCCGTGCTGGAGGTGCCGCGGCATCTTCCCCTCGGAGTCAGCCTGGGCGAGGAGCTGGCCGAGGCCGAGGGAGTGCTGGGCAGGATGGAGGACCTGGCGACCCAGCTGGGCACCAAGGTCGACACCGTGGTGCTGCAGGCCAGGGAGGCGGGGTCGGCGGTCGTGGACGAGGCGAGGCGGTGGGATGCCGACCTCATGGTGGTGGGTCTGGGCGCGCCCCCGAAGTTCGGGGAGTTCAGCCTGGATCGAACCGCCGAGGAGCTCCTGGGGCGGGTCCATTGCCGGCTGATCATGATCCGCCCGGCGCTGGATGCGGCGGCTACGGGCAGCAGCGTTTCCCTGCCTGGATCTCCCGACTGACCTCAGCCGAGGCGGTCGCCGCGGCGACCGCGCAGTCGGGTCCACGCGATCCATGCGATCAGGGCCACCAGCAGGAGGCCACCGCCTATCAGCAGGCCGGCCGGACCGAGCCTCAGGATGGTGGCGTAGTGCGCCCCCAGGGCGTCACCCACCGAGGTCACGGTGGTGCACCACACCAGCGCCCCCAGGAGCATCGCCGGGTAGAAGATGCGCGGCGGGATCGACGCGATCCCGGCCGCGTACGAGGCCAGATTGCGCGCGAACGGGATCACCCGGGTGAGGAACACCCCGATCCCGCCTCGTCTGCGGACCCAGACCTCGGCCTCAGTGAGGCGGGCGTCGGAGATCCCCACTCGGGACGCGATCCTAGCCACCACCGGCCGCCCCAGCGCGTAGCCGATCTGATATGAGATGGCGGCCCCGATCGCCGACCCCGCCACCGCGCAAAGGATCAGTGGTGGCAGAGAGACAGTTCCCCGATGCGCGAGGAAGCCCAGGGTCAGCAGCACCGCCTCGTCCGGCAGGGGCAGCCCGGCTGACTCTGCGGCCAGCCAGAGCAGCACGAAGCCGTAGACGCCCAGGGGAGGCAGGTGGGTGAGCTGGAAAAGGATGTGGGTCACTGCGGCCCCACGCTGGCACCGGAATGGCGGCCGCCGAAGACTAGGCCTCCTCGAGGTCGCCGGGAGGGGCAACCCCCGCGATCGACCCGATGGTGTCCGAATCGTCCAGCCGCATCAGGATCACGCCCCGGGTCTGGCGGCTTGAGATCCTGACCCCCTCCAGGGGCATTCTGATGATCTGGCCCCGGCTGCTGATCAGCATCAGCTCCTCGGAGAGGTCCTCGACGATCCGGCTGCCCACGATCTCGCCCACCTTGGAGATCGCGTTCTGGTCGAGGGTGTATACCCCCTGGATGGCGCGGCTCTTGATCGGATAGTCGTCGACCGGGGTGAGCTTGCCGTAGCCCCGCTCGGTCACCACCAGGACATAGCCGTTGTCACGCACGATGTCCATGCCCGCGACGGCGTCCCCAGGACGCAGTCGGACCGCGGTCACCCCCTGGGTGTCGCGCCCCATGGGGCGGACCTGGCGTTCGCTGAAGCGGAGAGCCTTGCCTTGCCTGGTCACCAGCAGGATGTCATCCCCGCCGGTGCTAACCCGGACCCAGTCCAGTTCGTCGCCCTCGCTCAGGTTCATCGCGATCAATCCGTTGCGGCGGACGGACGCGTATGCCGCCGCGGGGGTCTTCTTGATGTGGCCGCGCAGGGTCGCCATCACCATGTAGGCCTCATCGGAATACCCGTCCACGGACAGCATGGAGGTGACCCTCTCGCCCTGGTCCATCTCCAGGAGGTTGATCGCGGCGGTGCCCTTGGCCTGCCGACTGACGTCGGGGATCTCGTGGGTGCGCAGCCGGAAGACGCGACCGCGATTGGTGAAGAAGAGCATGTCAGAGTGGGTGGACGCAACTCTCAGGAACTCGACATAGTCCTCATCGCCGACGCGCTTGGCGCCCATGACCCCCTTACCGCCGCGCCGCTGGGAGCGGTAGTCGCTGGCGGGAGTGCGCTTGATGTAGCCCCGGTGGGTGAGCGTCACCACCACCTGCTCGCGGGGGATCAGGTCCTCCTCGTTGAGCTCGATGTCGCCGTAGCTGATCTCGGTGCGTCGGGCGTCGCCGTACTTCTTGCGCAGCGCGGTGAGCTCCTCGCGGACCACCACCATCACGTTCGTCCGGCTGGACAGGATCTCCTGGAGCTCTCCGATCCGGCGCAGGAGCTCGGCGTGCTCCTCCTCCAGCCGGTCCCTCTCCAGCCGGGTCAACCGGCCCAGTCGCATGTCCACGATCGCCTTGCTCTGGCGGTCAGTGAGGCTGAAGCGCTCCTCCATCTGACGTTGAGCGGTGGCCTCGTCGGGAGCGGCACGGATCAGGCGGATCACCTCGTCCAGGTTCTGCAGGCAGATCCGCAGGCCCTCGACGATGTGGGCCCGCTCCTGGGCGCGCTCCAGGTCGTGGCGGGTCCGGCGCTCGACCACCTCCCGGCGGTACTCCAGGTAGTGGCTGAGCATGCTGCGAAGGGATAGAACCTGCGGCCGGCCGTCGACCAGAGCCAGCAGAATGCAGGTGAAGCTGGACTGCAGCTGGGTGTGCTTGTAGAGGTTGTTGAGGACGGTGTAGGGGCGGGCGTCACGCTTGAGCTCGATCACCAGCCGAGTTCCCTCCCGCCGCCCGGTCTCGTTGCGGATGTCGGCGATCCCCTCCAGCTTGCGGTCGTTGACCAGCTCGGCGATGGTCTGGAGCACCCGGCTGGGGTTCACCTGGTAGGGCAGCTCGGTCACGATGATCTGCTCCCGCCCGCTCTTGGACTCCTCAAAGGCGACCCTGGCGCGCTGCACCACCCGGCCATGGCCGGTGCCGTAGACCTGAGGGATGTCCCGCCCATAGACAATTCCCCCAGTGGGGAAATCGGGGCCCGGGATGAGCTTCATCAGCTCCTCGGTGTCGGCTTCCGGGTTGTCTATGAGCCGGATCAGACCGTCGCAGATCTCGGAGAGGTTATGGGGCGGGATGCTGGTCGCCATCCCCACCGCGATCCCGGCGGCTCCGTTGACCAGCAGATTGGGCAGCGCCGCGGGCAGCACTGTGGGCTCCTGCTTGGTGGCCGCGTAGTTGTCGGCGAAGTCGACCGTGTTCTTCTCGATGTCGGCCACCATCTCGGCCGCAATCGGCGCCATCCGAGCCTCGGTGTACCGGTAAGCGGCCGCTGGGTCACCCTCCGGCGAGCCGAAGTTGCCCTGGCCATCCACCAGGGGATACCGCATGACCCACCGCTGGGCCATCCTGACCAGGGTGTCGTACACGGAGAGGTCCCCGTGGGGGTGGTAGTTCTTGAGCACCTCCCCCACGATGGCGGCACACTTCTGATGCGATGCCCCAGGGGTCATCCCCTGCTCCTGCATCGCGTAGAGGATTCGGCGCTGGACCGGCTTGAGCCCGTCCCGCACGTCCGGGAGCGCCCGAGCCACGATCACGCTCATGGCGTAGACCAGGTAGGACTCCCGCATCTCCGAGACCAGCTCCACTCCCTGGATCCGGCCCACGCCACCACCTTGGTTGATAGCCATCGTCTAGCCCCTCGCCAAAGCGCCGGCGGCGGATGGATCGCCTGCCAGGCCCGCCAGCAGATCTGCCCTCACCGCGGTCGCCGCCACCCGCAAGGCGCTGGCCACCGCGGCGGCGTCGGACCGCCCGTGCCCGATGAAGACCAGGCCACGCACCCCCAGCAGCGGGGCGCCCCCGACCTGCCGCCAGTCCATTCTGTGCCGGAGCCGGCGCAGCCCGGGCAGCAGCAGGACCGCGCCCATCCGAGATCGCAGCCCAGACTCGGCCTCCTCACGGAGAGCGCTCATGATGGCCTCGGCCACCCCCTCGGCGGTCTTGAGGGCAACATTGCCGACAAAGCCGTCGCAGACGACCACGTCCACGGCCCCCGTGAGCAGGTCGCGCCCCTCCACCGGGCCCACGTAGTTGAGGTCCAGCTGCGATATCAGGCGGTGGGCGGCCTGCACCAGGTCGTTGCCCTTGGAGCTCTCCTCGCCATTGCTGAGCAGGCCGACCCGGGGACGGTCGACTCCGAGCACCCGCCTGACATAGGCGCTGCCCAGGCTGGAGAACTGGGCCAGCCACTCCGGCCGGCAGTCCACCTGCGCGCCCGAGTCGAGCAGCATGGTGGTTCCCCTCGGGGTGGGCAGGGGGGTGGCGATCGCGGGCCGGGCGATCCCCGGGAGTCGGTGCAATTGCAGCAGCGCCGCCGCCATCGCGGCGCCACTGTTGCCGGCCGAGAAGCAGGCGTCCGCTTCCCCCTTGGCGACCAGGTCCACGGCCACGTTGACACTGGCCCGGGGCTGCGCCCGCACCGCCTCCACCGGGTGAGCGTCCATGGCGATCACCCCCTCCGACTGGGTCAGCCGCAGTCTGCCTCCGGCAGCCGCCACCTGTTCCCCGAGGAGGCTCTCCAGCCGGGCGCCCTCGCCGACCAGCACCAGGCGCAGATCGCGGTCCGCGCCCAGGGCGATCAGGCTGCCCTGAACCAGCGCCTCGGGAGCGCGGTCGCCACCCATGGCGTCCACCGCCAGTGCCGGGGCCTGTCGGCTCAAACGTCCAGGTTCCGCACGGTCTTGGCGTAAGCCTGGATGAAACGCTTGCGGTGCTCCACCGAAATCCCCATCAGCTTGTCGAAGATGTCATCGGCGGCGATCGCGTCGTCGACCTCAACTTTGAGCAGCACCCTCTGGTCAGGATCCAGGGTGGTGTTCCACAGCTGGTCGTCGCTCATCTCCCCGAGCCCCTTGTAGCGCTGCACCCTGGCCTTCGACCCCACCTCTTTCAGCGCCACCGCGAACTCCTCGTCGGTGTAGCACCAACTCTCCTTCTTGCCGTGCCACACCCGGAAGAGCGGTGGCTGGGCGATGTAGAGATGGCCCTCGGTCACCACCGGCTGCAGGTAACGCCAGAAGAACGTCATCAGCAGGGTGCGGATGTGGGATCCGTCCACATCTGCGTCGGCCATCAGGACCACCCGGTTGTAGCGCAGCCGGGAGATGTCGAAGCGCTCACCAACGCCGGTGCCGAGGGCGGTGATCAGATTGCGAATCTCCTCGTTCTGGAGAATCTTGTCCTCGCGCGCCTTCTCGACGTTGAGGATCTTGCCCCGGAGCGGAAGGATCGCCTGGGTGCGCCGGTCCCGGCCACCCTTGGCAGTCCCACCGGCCGAGTCCCCCTCCACGATGAAGATCTCGCACAGGTCGGGGTTCTTCTCCGAGCAATCGGAGAGCTTCCCGGGCAGGGTCGCGGTCTCCAGGAGCGACTTGCGCTGGACCAGCTCCCGCGCCCTCCCGGCGGCGGCCCGGGCGCGGGCGGCGATCAGCGACTTCTCCACGATCCGCTTGCCATCTCCCGGGTTCTCTTCCAGGTATTGCCCCAAGGCTTCCGAGAGCACGCTGGAGACCTGGCCGGCGATCTCCGAGTTGCCCAGCTTGGTCTTGGTCTGGCCCTCGAACTGGGGCTCTTGGAGCTTGACCGAGAGCACCGCCGTGAGGCCCTCCCGGACATCGTCCCCGCTCAGGTTCTGATCTCCCTCCTTGAGGATCCCAGCCTTGCGGGCGTAGCGGTTCAGGGTGGCGGTCAGAGCCGCGCGGAAGCCGGTCAGGTGGCTGCCGCCCTCAATGGTGTTGATGTTGTTGGCGTAGGCGAGCACATGCTCGGTGAAGCTGCCGTTGTACTGGATCGCCACTTCCACGGTGCTGCCCTCGATCTCGCGCTCGGCATACATCGGCCGCGCCTGCACCGTGCCCTTGCCCCGATTCAGGTGCCGCACGAAGGCCTCGATCCCACCTTCGAAGTAGAAGTTCAGCTCCAATTGGGGATCGGGCCGCTCGTCGATGAGCCGGAAGTGAACCCGCTTGTTGAGGAAGGCCAACTCCCGCAGCCGGGTGGTTATGGTCTCGGCCTTGATTACCTGGGTGACCTTGAATATCTCCGGGTCGGGCCAGAAGCGCACCGTGGTGCCCCGGCGGCCGGGGCGGCTATCGGGATCCGACAGAAGGCCGGTCGTCGGCACCCCACGGGCGTACTCCTGGCGGTAGATCCGCTGGTCGCGGTAGACCACCACCTCCACCTGCCGGGAGAGCGCGTTCACCACCGAGAGGCCCACCCCGTGCAGACCCCCGGAGACCTTGTAGCCACCACCACCGAACTTGCCCCCGGCGTGGAGCTTGGTCATCACCACTTCGAGAGCGGGCCGCCCCGTCTGTTGGTGGATGTCGACTGGGATCCCGCGCCCGTTGTCACTCACGGTGCAGGAGCCGTCGGTCCCGAGCCTCACCTCGATCTCGTTGCACTCGCCGGCGAGGGCCTCGTCGACCGAGTTGTCGATGATCTCGTAAACCAGATGGTGCAGCCCGTTGACGTCGGTGTCGCCGATGTACATGCCAGGTCGGCGCCGCACCGGGTCCAACCCCTCCAGGACCTGGATCTGGTCGGCGGAGTATCCGGTGGCGGCGACGCTCAGCGAGCCGAGGGAGACGTCGGCGGTGCCAGTGACGGTCTTAGGGGTGGGGGACTGGCCATCGGACTCGATCGGCAGCCGCATTTCGCTCTCGGGGTCTACCACTCTTGCTCCCTGGGGGACGGCAAATGGCCTTTCAACGCGGACGTGGCATACCTCCTGCCCGGACACCCCGGCTGAGAGAGCAACGGCTCGCGGAAGCCATACTCAATTCTAACAGTCCGGAGATCGCATTCTGGCGGGCTGAGGGCGGGCGGGCGAGGTCCGCTTGCACATCCGGGGTCCAATCGCGCTATCTTGTGGGGAGAGGCGGTCCGCCGGTGTCGGCCGGGCCAGCTGATCGCAGGCCTCAGGTGAGAGAGTTTCCCATCCTGAGAAGCCTTCATTGCCAAGCCCGGAAACGGCTGGTTCATAGCAGGCGGTTTCCTTCGGAGGAAGTGGCGCTCTGACGCCCCCCAACCTGACCCTCGAACACCTTCACCTGGTGGTACCCGAGAACTCGGAGGCGATGTCGTTCCTGGAAGCCCTCAACGGGCGCGAGAATGGCGACGCTCGTAGCCACTTCGCCGAGCAGATCGGCTCCTTGGATGACTTTCTGGTCATCGCCGGTCCCGGCGAGACGCCCGGGATCACCCTTCGCCTGCCGGGCCTCGACGTCACCTGCGTGCCGGTCCGGCGCGCCCGCGCCCCGAGGGAGCGGGTGGCCCTGGAGGTCGAGTCGGTGCGGCCGGCGCCCCCGGACCGGGAGGAGGCCGGCCGGGGTTCTCTGCGCGTCCGCTGTGCCCAGCCCCTGGTCTCCTCCAAGGACGGCGAGAAGACCGACACCTTCCACCTGCTCGCCATGGCCAAACTGGCCCGCGGGTCCAAGCCCCCGGACCCGATCCTGCTGCAGACCCTGGCCCTGGTGGATGGGCTGGAGACCGCGGAGCGACTGCGGGCGGCCACCCAGCGCACTCCCTTCGAGGGCGTGGTCGAGCTCTTTCGCTGCCGCACCTGCCGCGGCCTCTGGCGCCCCGACCTGGACGAGCGCTGCCCCTCCTGCGGTCGGGAGCTCGGGGACGATGATCGCCGCCGCCCGGAGGCGGGGCGGCTCGAGTTCTCGATACCGAAGGCGCACCAGATCACCATCTCGGTGGATGCGGCGGTCATGATCGAACCGGAGGACGAGCCCCACTATCTGGGCCGAGTGACCAAGGTCGATCACCGCCGCCGGATTGTGGAGGTGGCCTGCAAGGCCTACCAGACCGCCGGCACGGCGGGCTGGATCACACCCTCCTTCAACAAGCAGCTCTACGCCAGCAAGCGAAGCACCCTGGCCTCGATCGCCGGAGGGGACAGCCGCAGCCTGCTGCTGGCCCAGTTGCTGATCGACCCCGCGTCCGTCTACGCCCCGGAGGCTGCCCCACGCGGCGACTGGGTGACCGCCGGGATGCACAGCAACCCCGCTCAGGACCGCGCGATCGGGATCATGGTGGCCCTGGAGGCGGGCCAGGCGGTGCTGATCCAGGGCCCGCCCGGCACCGGCAAGACCTCGGTCATCGTGGAGGCGATCAAGCACCGCCTGCGCGAGCGTCCCGGGGAGCGCATCCTGGTCTGCTCTCACAGCAACCTGGCCGTCGACAACGCCCTGGAGCGGCTCGCTGGCACCGCCTCGATGCGAGCCGTGCGGGTGGCCAAGGCGGAGCGGGTGCACCCGGCGGTTGACGCCTTCAGGGTCGAGGACGAAGACGACTCGAGGCTGGTCGACGCCAACGTCTTCTTCGCCACCTGCGCCACCGCCGCCACCTCATCGATCACCACCGACGAGGCCTTCGACATGGTGATCTTGGACGAGGCCAACAAAGCCCGGATAGATGAGGCGCTTCCCTGCCTTCGCCTGGGCGCGGCGATGGTGCTGGTCGGGGACCACAAGCAACTGCCCCCGGTGGAGGACGACGCCATCTACCAGATCGTGGACGACCGGCCCGAGCTGGAGGAGATCATCGACACCAGCCTCTTCGAGCGCTGCTGGGACGGAGGCGTTCCTGACCAAGCCCGCTGTCTGCTGGTGGAGCAGCACCGGATGCACCCGGAGATCTCCCAGTACATCAGCTCGGCCTCCTATGAGAACCACCTGGAGAATGCGCCCGAGGTCCTGGACTACGACTACGTGACCCGGCGGCCCTTCCCGGTCGCGCTGCACATGGTCGACACCGCAGGCCTGCGCGGGGGTCGCGAGCGCCGGGGGGCCGGAGGCGCCCTCCGCAACGATGCCGAGGTCAAGGTCTGTGCCCAAGTGGTGCGGCTTCTGGATGAGCGGGTCGACCCCTCCCTATCGCTGGCCGTCATCGCCATGTACGCAGATCAGGTCGACCACATCCGCCGGTCGCTCAGTCGGCGCCACTTCCGCCGCCAGGTGCGCATCGACACCGTCGACTCCTTCGAGGGGCGCGAGGAGGACATGGTGGTGATCTCCCTGGTGCGCAGCAACGAACGCGGGCGGATCGGCTTCCTGCGTGTCCCCAACCGCCTCAACGTGGCCATATCCCGCGCTCGCCGCCTGGTCGTGTGCGTCGGAGACGCCGCCACCCTGAGGGCGGGCGAGGAGACCATGTACGGTCGCCTGGTGGAGGCCGCCCAGGCCTGCGGCGGCTACCTCAAGGCGACCGAGCTGATGGGCGGGGCGCGCGGGTCGAAGGCGCGATTCCAGCCCCGCCGCCCCGCCGCTGAGGCCGCTGCGGAGGGCGTCCAGCCCTCCCGCCGCCGCCGACGCCGCCGACGCCCCCAGGGAGCCGTGGCCGCGCCCGGAACCGCCGCGACGGCCGGGACCCCGCCCACCGAAGGCTCCACCCCTCAGCTGGCTCGCAAGCGCCACCGCCGCCGCCGGCGGGCTCCGGGCTCGTCCGCACCCCTTGCGACCGAGGCCGTCGGCGGCACCGCTGCCGCTCCCTCGGGGCCCCCGCGCCCGGAGGGACAGCCGCGCCCGGAGGGACAGCCGCGCCCGGAGGGACAGGCGCGCCGGCGCAGCCGCCATCGACGGCGTGGGCCGCGCCCGCAGGCGGGACCGGAGCTGCCATTTGGGCCCGGCGTCAACAGCACGGAAGGAGTCGCGCCATGAGTGAGTCGGGGATATCTTCAGTGTTCGTCGCGGGCGCCGGACTGATGGGCGCCGGCATCGCCCACACCGCCGCCCAAAGTGGGGTGAGAGTCGCTCTCTACGATGCGGCGGACGGCGCGGCCGAGCGCGCCATCACCCACATCGGCGATCGCCTGGCGCGCGCGGAACAGGCGGGCCGCCTGGCGGCAGGCTCGGCCGCCACGACTCGGGAGAACCTCCGGGCGGTCGCCCACCCCGGGGCGGCTGCGGATGCCCAGATGGTCATAGAGGCCATCTCAGAGCAGCTGGCTGTCAAGCTCTCTTTCTGGTCCGCCATGGACCAGATTTGCCCGGGACCGGTGCTCTTCGCCAGCAACACCTCGTCGATCCCGATCACCCGCCTGGCCGCTGCCACCACCCGCCCGGAACAGTTCATCGGGATGCACTTCTACAGCCCGGTCCCGGTCATGGAGCTGGTCGAGCTGGTGCGCGGCGTGCTCACCTCGGACGCCACCTTCGCCACGGTGGAGAGCCTCTCGCGGGAATGGGGCAAGCGCCCGGTCAGCTCCGCCGATACCCCGGGGTTCATCGGCAACCGCATCCTGATCCCCTTCCTGAATGAGGCCATGCAGGCGTTCCAGGAGGGGGTGGGCTCGGCGGAGGACATCGACCAGGTGGCCAAGCTCGGCTTCCGGCATCCGATGGGACCGCTGGAGCTGGCCGACTTCATCGGGTTGGATGTCATCCTGGGCATCTGCAAGGTGATGTACGAGGGGCTGCACGACCCCCGGTACGCCCCCAACCCAATCCTCGAGCGCATGGTAGAAGCGGGCCAGCTCGGCCGCAAGACTGGACGTGGCTTCCACGACTACAGCGGCTGATCCGGGCCCGCCGGAGCGGAGCCCGTCAGTCCGCCCGGAGCGCCTCCGCCAGGAACCGGACCCCGATCGGATAGCGGTATTCGATGCCGCCGTGGCCACCGTCGAAGAGCTCCAGGCGAACCCCCTGCACACCAACTCCCTCCAGGGCCGCCTTGACGGCGGCCGCTCCCACCTCCAGGAAGTACTCGTCGGAGCGGCCCCCATCCAGGTACACCGCCCGCAGACTCTTGGCGGCTTCATGGCGGCGCGCCATCATCCGGACCGGGTCCCACTCTAGCCAGCGCTCCCAAATCGCGGCCCTGATCGCCCCGGTGGCGGGGTCGAAGGGAAGCTCGGGGATTCCATCAGCCCGCGCCGAGTAGCAGGCCGCCATGGCATAAACGTTGACCAGCGGCCCGTCCCCGGGCTTGGAGATCCCGGGCCGGGACAGGAAGTCATCCCGAAAGCGCTCGATCGATCCCTGGTAGTGGTCGCGCAGGCTGCGCACCACCTGGGGGAACTCGGGGAGGTAGCAGTACTCGAACAGGGCGTCGCCGGCATGGCTGGCGAGGCCGGAGAAGAGGTCCGGACGCAGCAGGGGGGTCACCATCGCCCCGTAGCCGCCGCTGGACTTACCGGCCACCCCGCGGTGCTCGCGCGCGGCCAGAGTTCGGAATTCGGCGTCCACCGCGGGGACCACCTCCTCGCACAGATAACTGTGGTAGTCACCGGTCCCCGGGGAGTCCAGGAACTGGCTGCCGCCAAGCCGCGTCCAGCAGTCGACGAACACCAGGATGGTGGGCGGCACGGCGGGATCCGAGAACAGCTCGTCGTACAGCTCCAGAGGGTTCTTGCGGAAGGGACTGCGGTTCCTCCACATGTCGAGCTGGCCGGTCATGCCCTGGAGGACGTAGATCACCGGGAACCGCTCCGTCCGGGACTCCCGGTAGGCGGGCGGCAGGTAGATCCACACCGGACGCTCGGAGGGATCGCTCAGAGGGTTGGCTAGAAGGAGCTGGCTGGAGATGCTCATTTCTCGGAGCTCGCCGGCGCGCGGCCAGGCCCATGGCGGGCCCAGATCCGATCGCGATTGCAGCCGGGGAACGCTCGGCCTGTCTTCCCTTGCCATCCGCAGTCCTCCTATTCGATTCGGCCCCGTCAGGATAGCCGTGCGTCTGAACCGCGCCCGGCTGTATCCGAGCCCAGCAACGGAACGAACCTGCAGGGACCGAGGTCGCGGCGCTCAAAGCCGGCCTCGCTGCGCCCGAGCACCCAGATGTGCTGCTCCTCCGGCGTGCCCAGGGGTGCCACCAGACGACCTCCAACCCGAACCTGCTGGAGGAGCGCTGCCGGGACCTCGGGGGCGGCGGCGGAGATGACCACGGCGTCGAAGGGAGCCAGGTCTGGGGCCCCAGACCGGCCATCCCCGACCCGGACCTCGACCCCGCTCACCATCGCACGGTTGAGATTGCGGCGGCAGATGGCTGCCAGCTCCGGCACCAGCTCCAGCGCGGTCACCCGGGTGGCCCCGGCGGCGCGCAGGACCGCGGCCAGGTAGCCGCTGCCGGCGCCGACTTCCAGCACTGAATCGAGCCGCAACCCCATCAGCGCGGCCAGCGTCATCCCGATGATCTGCGGTTGCGAACAGGTCTGACCCCACCCGATCGCCAGGGCCCGATTCTGGTGCGCAAACCGGGCCGTCTCCGGCGGCAGGAACTGCTCTCGCGGCACCGACCCCAGCGCGGCCAGCACCGCCGGATCGGAGAGCCCGCCTCGGCGCAGCTCCTCCAGCAGCTCTCGGCTGCCCTCGCTCATCCGGCGCTGAGGATCTGGATGCAGTGGTTGACATCCTCGGCATACAGATGCCGAGGCGGCTGGGACGGCAGCGCGCCTCTGGCCACCGGAAGGTAGAACCCGAACTGGGGAGCGGGGTTAACCACCGCCACGCGGACCGACGGGTTGACGGGCGGGAAGACTGCGATCAGCCAGACGTAGCCGCCCGGGTTGACATTGGCAGAGCACACGTCCAGCCGGTTGTTGGAGAGCACCAAGATCGGCCGGATCGGCTCGTAGTAGGTGTGCTGGAGGGCAGATGTCAGGCCAGCCGGATCCAGCTTCGCCGTCATGGCCGACTCCAGCACCGTCTGGGTGAGCCCCACCCCGCAAGTGGACGCCCCGGGGTTGCTGGCTAGAGCCACCACCTCCAGCAGCGGGCCTAGGCCGCTCAGGCTGCGGGCATCCCTGGCCTCCGTGGCTGGGAGCAGGGGCAGGACATCCCGGAGGGGGACCTGGCGCGCGTAGTAGAAGGCGATCTTGGTGTTGTCGACGTAGAAGCCCCCGTCGGGGCTGCAGCTGTCCGTGCCGGCCTGCAAAGGCTGGGCGTTCTGCCGGGCCGGGAGGCCGGAGACCAGAGCCTGGACGGCGCCGGCCGCGCTGGTGCCGCTGCCGGCGCAGGAGCTCAGCAGGAGCACTGCCAGCAGTCCGCCCCCAAGCTTCGCCCAACGCAACTGCCTGACCACCTGGTCCAGCCTACCGGGCCGGGGTCACGGGCCCTGCTCGTCGGCCCCTTCGGCGTCGGGGATCAGTTCGGAGCGGTTGAA
>DATKSV010000166.1:0-6774 GCA_035531535.1 Candidatus Nanopelagicaceae bacterium
GAACTCGGCGGCGCGCTCCCACCACCATGGCCTCCGTGAGGTCCAGCCCGACCACTCGCCCTTGGGGGCCGACCCGAGCGCGCAGCCCAGCGGCAAGGGCGCCGGTGCCGGTGCAGATGTCGAGCACACTCTGGCCCGGGCGCACCCTCGTCAGCTGGGCCGCGCGCCTCCGCCAGCGCCGGTCCTGACCGACGCTGAGAAGCATGTTGAGCAGGTCGTAGCGATGGGCTATCCCGGAAAACATCGACCGCACCGCGTCCGGTTCCGGCCGGCCCGGGGTCGGCAGCCCGCGGCTGGACTGCGCCGCCGGCTTGAGCTCGGTCAAGCCGGCTCGCCCACAGCCGAGGCCCTCACCGGTCCCACCTGGCGATGGTGGGAACAGTTGCATGTCACCTCCGCCGGCAGCGCTGCCAGCGCGTCCAGGGCCACCCCGCCAAGCTCCTCGGCGCCCTCCCGAACAATGGCTCGAAGCAGGTCGAAGTCCCACTCTGGGCGGACGCCTTCAGCGTAGTTGAGGACCATCTCGACAGTGGCAAAGCAGGCCCCGATCTCGCGAGCTAGATAGACCTCCGGGGTGACGGTCTGGCTGATGATGTCACCGCCGAGACGGGCCAGGGCGGCCACCTCGGCAGCGGTCTCAAAGCGGGGCCCCTCGACGGTGGCGTGAACGGCCCGATTGAACACCCGGGTGGCCTTGTCGGCGGCAAACCTACGGGAGCGCTGCCAGAGCGCATCCCGCAGATCAGGGCAGAACGGCTCGCGCATCGAGATCACCGACCCGGGCGCCAGTTGGCCGCAGTACTGCGGCGTGAAATCGATGAAGTCGTGCGGGATGATCAGGTCCCGAGGGTGAAAGTGCTGGGTAATGCTGGCCACCCCCGACTCGGCGACGATCCGCCTCACGCCGGCCTCGCGCAACAGCCAGAACAGGGCCAGACTCTGGTGCCCGCGGGCGGCTCCGGTGCGACCTCCCAGGTCCCACTCCCCCATCTCGTGGGGGCGCGTGAAGAGCACCGAGCGCGCCACCCCGGCCTCATCCATGAGCAGACAGCTGGTGATTGGAGGGGTGGGCCCATAGGGGGTCTTAAACACCTGCTCCCGCGCCTGTACCGTGACCCTCTGATCCCCATCCGGTGATCCTTCGGTGCCCGTCCCCGACCCGCCCAGGAGGGCGTACTCAGCGCTGGGGACGGCTTGGCCGGGATCTGGGGGAGTCATCGGTCGAGTATATGGAGGCCGCCGGAACGTAGTCCAAGCGCCTATCAATGCCCAACCCCGCTCGTTCCCACCAACTCATGCCCGACAATCGCCAGGAACAGCACCAGCGCTCCCAGGAGCTGGATCGGGGTCAGCCGCTCACCCACCAGCAGGACCGCGAAGAGCAGCGCGAATCCCGGCTCCGCCGCCAGCACCAGGCCGGCCCGGCTGGCCGACATCCGACGCTGGGCCCAGGTCTGGGCCAGAACCGCAAGCCCGCTGGAGAGTGCGCCGGTGATCACCAGGGCGATGGCCACCGGCCCAGACACCGGCGGATAACTTAGCTGCGGTCCCGCCCCCAGCACCAGAAAGAAACCCGCGCAAACCAACATCTGCACCAGGCTCATGTCGGCCACAGAGCCGCGGCCGTGACTGAGCAGCACGATCTGGGTGGCGAAGGCGAGAGCGGCCAGCACCACCAATAGGTCGCCGAACCTGAACCCGGCCAGGCCACCCGTCAGCAGGCCGGTCCCGGCTAGAGCCATGGCGATGCTGATCAAGGTGGCCAGCCGCAGGCGGGAGGCGAACAATAGTCGATCCAAAAGCGGGGTGAAAACCACGAAAAGTCCGGTCAGGAGGCCGGCTATCCCGGGGCTGACCGTGAGCATGCCTTCGGTCTGGCACAGATATCCAACGGCCAGCGCTGCGGCCACTGGCAGGCCTCGCCGCCAACTCACGAGACCGGGCCACCGGCGCAATATCAGCAGCAGCAGGAGGGCCGCCAAGGCGAATCTCAGGCCCAGAAACGGCAGCACCGGATACTCCCCGATGGCCTGCTTGACCACCACGAAGGTCCAGCCATAGATGGCGGTCACAGCCAGCAGCAGCAGCGTGGGCGCCATCGGCTGCCGGGCGGCCCGCGTCGGCGCACCGCTCACCGGGACCGGCTCGCACGCCCAAGTGGGCGAAGCTGAATCTTCAGTGCGCTCCGAGGTCGAAGTCGGCCACCACCGGGAAATGGTCACTGGCCCGCTTGGCGACCTCGGCCAGGGCCCCGGCACGAGCCGCCACATCACAGCCGAGGAGCCGGTCGGCCAGCTCTCGGCTGGCAAAGACGTAGTCGATCCTGACGGCGGGGAGATAGGTGGGGCAACTGAAACTATCGGCCCGGGGGTGGACCCGACGAAGGCAGTCGACGTAGCCGGCTGCGCTCATACTCCGCACCGCCGCGCGAGGCATGAACGCCCCGGCCAGAGCGTCGGTGGCGTCCCCCCTGGGCACCAGTTCGATGAGGGGATGGATCAACCATGGGAGCCGGGGAATCCCAGCCCTGGCCACCTCCGAGACCTCCGCCGCCGGCTCGCCAGACCTGGGCTCCCGCCACCAGCGCATGGCGCTGACCGCGTTCGGGACCCGTCCCACCGCGCCCACCTCATCGAGAACCCCGGAGCGGCGCCACTCGGAAAGCTGACCGAGGAAGTCCGTCGCCCGGAGCCGATCCCCAGGTGCCAGCGCGTTGAAGTCGCCCAGGATGATGCGCGGTAGCAAGGGCTCGCGAGCCGCCTGGCACCGCACCACCTCGAGCTCCCGAAGCCGTTCTGGTTCAGCCCTGCCGCGACGCTGGAAAGCCGCGGTCAGATGGACCGTATGCAACCGGATCTCCGCGACGGCGCTCCCGGGTGGAGTGGCCACAGTGACCTCCAGCGAATTCCGCGGGTGGGCCTTGGGGTCTTGACGGTTCTGCCAGGACCGCACCGGCAGCCGGGAGAGGAATCCCTGGTGCCGAAACCGAGGCGCCTGGCCGAACAGGACCCGATATCCCAGGGCCGCGCCCATGGCTCGCATCGGTTCGGGGTCCTCAACCTCCTGCAGTGCCAGTAGATCAGCGTCAAGGGCGCGCACTACTTCGGCGATCTCAGCCCAGCGTTGGCCGCCGCCAGCGAGGATGTTGTAAGTGGCGACGCGCAGGCGCGGCCCCGCCACAGGCTGTCCCACGGGCCGACTCTGCGGGCTCGGACCCATTGCTAAGATTGTAGGGGAGCGAACCTCCGTGCCCGGAGTATCGGAGAGGCCGGGTCGGCGCGCCCAAGGGCGCGGCACCGGCTGTCCGCCGAGAGCAGCTGAGAGCGACTCGGCAGGGGCCATATCGCCGGCTCGGCTGGGGCCTCCGCAACTTGGACCGACCGGCCCGGAAAGGTGAGCACCCCAGCACCCGCGGCCGTTGGTGTCGGCGCCGGTCGGCGTCCTCAGCTGGGCGCAACCTAGTTGTGTGCCGAGCTTGATCCACCAAACATGTGGAGTCCAACCGGCTGAGGGGCCCAGGCCAGCAGCGGGCGGCGCCCTGGGTCGCGCCGAGCGCCAGCACGTGCCCGCCACAGCGGCCTGGGCCACTACCACCACCGCTCACGGACGCTTGAGGAGGAAGTGTGGGATATCTTCACCCAACCCGACGTCGGGACCGGCCGGCGGGCGCCGCTGGTCAGGAGCGCCCAGGGCAACGTGCTCTGGGATTGCCTCAGCCAGCTCGACCAGGAGGCGATGGCGAAAGGGGACAAGTCGGTGGCCTGGCCGCCACCGCCATCAGTTATCCCCGGCCAGGTATCTGGTCATGATCGACGACCCTTGGCCGCGAGGCTGACCGGATCTAAACTCAGAGCCATGGTGACCGACCGCGTCAAGTCTGGCTCCACCCCGTCTGGGGAGCGAGGCCAGCGGCACGGCCTCGGCGACCTTGCGAGTGCTGCTTGGCGGCGACGGATTCCACTTGCCGTCTGGACCGGGGTGGTGGCGGTCGGACTAGCCTTGGGCTGGGCTTCGTTCATCCTGCAGGGCGGCTACGTGGATCAGTTCCGCCGGGGCGGGGTTCTGAACGGCTGGGAGAACCTGCTCCGACAGGGCGCCCCGTGGCAGCTCCTGATACCGGTGGCGGCAGCCGGCCTGCTGGCGTTCATCGGCTGGTGGAGACTGGCAGGCGCCCAGCCAGAACCCACCCTGGGCGTCAGTCGCATGGAGGGCGCGCCTGTGAGCCAGCTCCGGGCCAGCCTGCGGCGTGAGCGCCAGATCGTGACCGCGGCATTAGAGGTGGTGTTCGCGCTGGCGACGATGGTGGGCTGCCGCTTCATCATCTATCTGGTGCTGGCTCTGGGCGGTAGCGCACTGGCCCGCTCCACTCTGATGGGTGTCTTTATCGAGGCTCTGGTCTGGGCGCTGGCGGGCGGTGGCTTTTGGCTCTGGAAGTGCCGGTACCTCGGCAAGTTGGAGAGCTGGGGTGTTCGTGGTACCTGATGCGCTCCAGCTGCTGGGCCGACGCGGATGTCACCTCTGCGAGGTGGTGCGCCCCACCCTGGCAGAGTTTTGCGCCCAGATGGGAGTACCCCTGGTGGAGCTTGACGTTGATGAGGACCCGGGCCTCTGGAGCACCTACAGCGAGCGGGTACCGGTGGTGCTCTGGCGGGGGATGGTGATCGCGGAGGGTCGGTTCGACCCCAGGGCGATCGCGGAATCGGTCGCTCACGGTCGTCACGCCCGGTAGCCGGCCATGAACGATCCGGTAACGACAGGGCAGACGCCTGCGGCCGAGCCTAGACTGCAGACCATGCCGCGCCGCCGATCCGCGCCGTCACCGACCCCGATCGAGCTGTCGGTGGTCGTCCCCACCCGGGATGAGGCCGGCAATGTACCCCTGCTGCTGCAGCGACTGCGAACCTCCCTGGCCGAGATTTCCTTCGAGATCCTCTTCGTAGACGACAGCGACGACGCCACCCCGCAACTGCTGCGCGAAATCGCCGGCAAGGACGGCCGGGTGCGAGTCCTGCACCGGCCCCCGAATGGGCGCGCCGGGGGGCTGAGCACGGCCGTCGTGCTGGGTCTGGCGGAGGCGCGGGGCCGCGTGGTGTGCGTGATGGATGGAGACCTGCAGCATCCCCCGGAGGCCATCCCGGAACTGCTTGCGGCAGAGCGGGCTGGGGCTGACGTCGTCGTGGCCAGCCGCTACCTCTCCGGGGGCAGCCGCGAGGGACTGGGCGGAGGTTTCCGGCGCCTGGTGTCGCGGGGAGCCACGCTGCTGGCCCAGGCGATTTTCACGGAGGCCCGCACCAGCACAGACCCGCTAGCGGGATTCTTCCTCTGCCGCTCCGCACTGCTAGCGGGACTGGAGTTCCGCCCGGTCGGTTTCAAGATCCTGCTCGAGTTGCTGGTCTGCTCCGAGGGCGCGACCGTGGTCGACATCCCGCTCAGCTTCCAGGTTCGTGGCGCCGGCAAGAGCAAGGCCACCATGGCCCAGGGCTGGCTTTACCTGCGCCACCTCTGGTCTCTGGTCCGGGACGTTCCGGGCAGCGCCCGGCGCTGGAAGTTCGCCGCGGTCGGAGTTAGTGGTCTCTTCCTGCTGCTGGCGGTCCTGGAGTTGGGAGGGGCGGTGCTAGGCTGGCCGGCGCTGGCCGCATGGGGGCTGGCCTTCGCGGTCTCCTTGGGATGGAACTTCACTCTCAATTTGCGCCTCACCTTCGCCGACGCCCGGCGCGAGCGCTATCCCTTGATGCGACGGTACATCGGCTCGGCACTGACTGCCGGTGGAGTTCAGCTGGTGGTCTTCCTGGGACTGCTCGGCCTCAGCCTGCCCCTGCTGTTGGACGGCTTGGGAGCGGCCATCGTGGGCATGGCCGTGAACGCCACCCTCAGCCTGCAGATGGTCCGGCGGCGGCGCCGCCCCCCAGCTCAGCCAATCGGACTCGAGCCCCTGTTGGCGCGCCTTTCCCGCGCCAGTCGGGCGGACCTGGCGGTGCTGGTCAATGACGATCAACAGCCGATCCTGGTAAGCCCCGCCGGCGACTACCGGATGACTCCACTGGTGCGGGATCTCTGCCGTCGCGCAGCCACCACCGGGGTGCCCGTGCTCTGGACCGAGCCTCCTTCCAGCCGGCCTCAGGCCCGCACCAACGTGGAGCTGACCTCGATGATCGTGCTGCCAATGACCCCGCAGCGGCCGGCCCCACTGAAAGCGGTGCTGCACCGCCACAGCCGCACGGCGTTCAGCCCCCAGGACATGGAGGCCGCCATGCGTCAGCTTCAGCGCCTGGGCCGCTTCGGCGAGATCAAGTCTAGCCCCCGGGGCCGAGTCCGACCTGAGGTTCTCGCCAACCCGGCCAGGTAGCTCGCGCCGGCCGAGAACCGCCTCCTGGCCAGGTGCACTACCTTGGTCCGCGTGGCCACCAAAACTCATAGACTCGGGACGAAAACCTGGTTCCTCCCGATCCGCCACCGGTTGCTCGCATGGGTCGTGGTGGCCGCCCTGGTCGGGGTGGCAATTCCCCAGAGTTCCGGAGCCCTCTCCACTTTGGTGCCGGTGTTCCTGGCTGGGCAGGTCCTTGGAGTCGCCCTCAACCTGACACCGGGCGAGATTCGGGCTGCCTTCCGGCAGGCGCCGCTGGTTGGTCTGGCCCTCTTGCTCCAGTGGACAGCGCTGCCCGGGCTGGGGCTGGCGCTCCATCTATTGGCTCCCACGCCAACCCTGGCGGACGGGATCCTCATCTGCGCGGTGGCTCCGGCCGAGATCACCAGCGGGTTGATGGCCACCATCGC
>DATKSV010000167.1:0-3747 GCA_035531535.1 Candidatus Nanopelagicaceae bacterium
TTCGGGGGGCCGGTCCTTTGTCCTAGTTGTGCGCGAGTACTAGGTGACCAGCCCTCCTACCTTCGACGCGAGTAGGTGGAGACAGCCGGCGGCCGGCAGCATCGAGCACATGACAGTTCGCAACTTGCTACCTGTATAGCCTGGTGGGGGCGGACTGTCAATGCCCAATTTCTTTGGTCGAGCTCCCGGCGCGGGCGATTGGGGCCCCCGCGGGTGCCCTGTCGCCGGGCGACAGGTGCCGCCCCGGTGCCGTGGCAGCCATGGCACGAAGAGGGGCCGGCGGGCACCGGGGGACCCTGTGGTGGCAGACTTTTCCGTATATGCCCCGGGAGCACGAGCGTGAGCACGCCTTCGCCGACACCCTGGCCCAGGCGCGCCGCCCTCACGGCGAGCCGCTGCCCCTGAAGCGCAACGTGGCCGCCTTCGTCGATGCGGTTCTGGGCCTGCTCTTCCCGCAGCTGTCCGAGGCGAGTGGGGCCACGGAGGAGGAGATCCAAGCGAGCCTGACTCTGGTGCGGCGCGATCTCCGAGAGCTCCTGGGACGGCTCGAGCCCCCGGCTCGGGCGGCCGAGGTGGCCCGCCGCTTCGTGGCGGCTTTGCCAGAGCTGTACGCGCAGATCGTGCGCGACGGGGAGGCGATCGTGGCCGGCGACCCGGCCGCGGAGAGTTTCGACGAAGTGGTCTCGGCCTATCCCGGCTTCCTCGCCATCGCCAGCCACCGGATCGCCCACCAGATCCAGCTGCTCGGGGTGAGGGTGCTGCCACGGCTTTTGGCCGAGGTCGCTCATTCCCGCACTGGTATCGACATCCACCCGGGGGCGACCATCGGTCGCGCGCTCTGCATCGACCACGGCACCGGAGTGGTGATCGGGGAGACCGCGGTGATCGGCGACGAGGTCAAGCTTTATCAGGGGGTGACCCTGGGCGCGCTCAGCGTGGCCAAGGCAGCGGCGGGCACCAAGCGCCACCCCACGATCGGGGATCGGGTGGTGATCTACGCCAACGCCACGGTCCTCGGCGGCGAGACCCTGGTCGGCCACGACAGCGTAGTGGGTGGCAATGTCTGGCTCACCAGCAGCGTGCCGCCGTATTCGCTGGTCTACCATTCCAGTCAGGTGAAGGTTCGCAGCGTCGCGGAGGGGTTCGAACCCTCCGACTTCGTGATCTGACCATTCAGGGAGACCGGCGCGGCTTCACTGACTCTCCGTGAAAGTCAACCGTTGGCTCAAGCCCATCCGGGCAACTCCCGAGGCGCGCGTCAATTGCCTATTCGATCCTCGGGTCGAGGTCTGGTGCAAGCAGGACAGGGTCAATCCCGGGGGCAGCATCCATCAACGACCGGATCGGGCTGGCGCTGGTGGCCGCCGTCAAGACATCCCACGGGGATACCTGGTCAAGACGGCACCGTCCGGCGTGTAGCTGGAGGTGTTCAGGCGGCCTGGTCCAGGGGAGCCGGCCAGGCCAAAGCCTCGTCGAACTCGACCCTCTTGGCGGGGCAGGCACGCAGGATCCCAACTCGCCGGGCCACGACCAGCCGAAACTTGCCGGAGGCCCGGGTCACGGCGGCAACGGATCAGGGCGCTCAGCGGGCCCCGCGGGCCCGGCTGAGCGGCCCGTTCCAAGCTCAGGCGAGCCGAGCGCTCAACCCGTCTGACAGGGCGGCCAGGAAGGCTTCGGTCGTCAGCCAGGGAGCCTGTGGCCCGATCAGGATGGCGAGGTCCTTGGTCATCCGACCGGACTCCACGGTGTCGATGCACACCCTTTCCAGAGTCTCCGCGAACTGGGTCACCTGGGGGGTAGAGTCCAGCTCGCCGCGATGGGCCAGGCCCCTGGTCCAGGCGAATATCGACGCGATCGGGTTGGTCGAGGTGGGCTGGCCCTGCTGGTGCTGGCGGTAGTGGCGGGTCACCGTTCCGTGCGCAGCCTCCGCCTCCATGGTGCGCCCGTCGGGGGTCAGCAGGACGCTGGTCATCAGGCCCAGCGACCCGAAGCCCTGGGCAACCGTGTCCGACTGGACGTCGCCGTCGTAGTTCTTGCAGGCCCAGAGGTAGCCGCCCTCCCACTTGAGCGCGCCGGCCACCATGTCGTCGATGAGCCGGTGCTCATAGGTCAGCCCTGCGGCCTCGAAGTCAGCCTTGAACTCGGTGGCGTAGACCTCGGCGAAGATGTCCTTGAAGCGCCCGTCATAGGCCTTGAGGATGGTGTTCTTGGTCGACAGGTAGACCGGATAGCCCCGCCGCAGGCCGTAGCGCAGCGTGGCCCGGGCGAAGTCGCGGATCGAGTCGTCAAAGTTGTACATCCCCATCGCCACACCCGAGCCCGAGAACTTGGCCACCTGGAACTCCACGGGCTGCCCACCCTCGTCCGGGGTGTAGGTGATGGTGACCTTGCCTGGACCGGGAACCACGAAGTCGGTGGCCGTGTACTGGTCACCGTGGGCATGACGGCCGATCACAATCGGCTTGGTCCAGCCTGGAACCAGTCGAGGCACGTTAGACATCACGATCGGCTCCCGGAAGATGACGCCGCCCAGGATGTTGCGGATGGTTCCGTTGGGAGACCGCCACATCTTCTTCAGGCCGAACTCGGCCACCCTGGCCTCATCCGGGGTGATGGTGGCGCACTTCACGCCCACACCGTGCTTGGCGATGGCGTGGGCGGCGTCGACTGTCACCTGGTCATCGGTGGCGTCCCGGTTGGTGATGCTGAGGTCGTAGTAGTCGAGGTCGATGTCCAGGTGGGGGAGGATCAGCCGATCCTTGATCATCTGCCAGATGATCCTGGTCATCTCGTCTCCATCCAGCTCGACTACCGGGTTGGCAACCTTGATCTTTTCCATGGATACCCCTCAGCTGGGCAAGCGACCGGCCCCGGCCGCTTGCCGCAATTGGTCCTGCCGACAAACAACGAACTCACCGGTGGAGTGGTGGGCGCCGGGGTCGACGAGGGCCCGCCCAGACCCGGGCGCCCGGGTACCCTCTGCTGTGGCCAGCCGCAACGTCGCCAACTCCTCCCACTCCCGCGGCACCCGCAACCAGATTGGGGGGCCCGCCAACCCAGGATAGCGACTGTCCCAGGGCTGATCCCATCATCGATCGGACACTTTCGGCCCCTTGCGCAACTTCGACAGCGCCGGCGGGTGGTTGCTATGGGGATGGGGGAGCAGGGCCCGCGGTCCAGCCGGGGCCCCGGGCTCCTGGGAAAAAACTGAGCCAGTGGTGCCCGGATTGGCGGTCAGGGCACCTCGGCCGCCGGGTCACTGGCCAGAACCCAGTCCCGGATCGCGCCTGAGGCAGCCTCCAGGGATGGAAAGCGCGCATGTGCCGTCGCCAGCCTGGGGCCACCTGGGGGAGGGTCGATGGCGAGCACGGTCATCCCCGCAGCCAGGCCGGCCGCCACTCCGGCCTCCGCGTCCTCGACCACCAGGCATTCGGCCGCAGCACAGCCCAGGCGGGCGCTGGCGGCGAGGAATCCCTGGGGCGAGGGCTTGCCCTCCAGGACGGCGCCCCCATCCACGATCACGCTGGGCCAAGGCAGCCCCAGGAGAGCGAACTCGGAGCGCACGAAAGGGTCCGCAACAGTGACTAGTTCTGCTAAGCGAGGCTAAGTGATATGTAAGACTTGGTGGCATGGCATTGTTGCGACTCAAGGCGGCGGCGGAGGTGCTGGGGGTGCACCCGGTGACGTTGAGGCGTTGGGCTGACGAGGGCCGGGTGCCGGTGGTGCGCCCGGGCCGAGAACGGAGGT
>DATKSV010000168.1:0-6325 GCA_035531535.1 Candidatus Nanopelagicaceae bacterium
ATGGAGGAGAGTGCCCGCGGGGACGACCGGCTGGGCACCACCTACCGAGGGGTGGGCCCGGCCTACAGCGACAAGGTGAGACGGATCGGGTTCCGGGTGGGTGACCTGCAGAAGTTGAGCTTCCTGGAGAAGAAGCTCAACTTCGTGCTCCCGCTCAAGAACGACATCCTGGTCAAGCTCTACGAGGCTCCCCCCTTCACCAGGGCGGAGATCCTGGCCGAGTACACCGAGTACGCCAGCCGTCTGGACCGGTTCATCAAGGACCCCTATCCCCTGGTCCAGCTGGCGGTGGCCGAGGGCCACCGGGTGATCCTGGAGGGCGCGCAGGGAACCATGCTGGACCTTGACCTGGGCACCTACCCCTACGTCACCAGCTCCTATCCGTCGTCGGGAGGCGCCCTGGCCGGAGCCGGAATCGGGCCCCGCCACGTCAGCGCCACGGTGGGGGTCTTCAAGGCGTACACCACCCGGGTCGGATATGGCCCCTTCCCCACCGAGCTGGACGACGAGCTGGGTGAGTACCTGCGCGAGCGCGGGGCCGAGTACGGCACCACCACCGGCCGACCGCGGCGGGTGGGCTGGTTCGACGGGCCGGTCGCCAGCTACGCGGTGGGGGTCAACGGGATCGACTCGATCGCCCTCACCAAGCTGGACGTCCTCGACGAGCTGGAGGTGGTGAGGATCTGCACTGGCTATCTCAGCAAGGGGGTGGCCCACGACCACCCGATGGCCAACATCTCCCACCTCAAGCACCTTGAGCTGGTCTATGAGGATCTGCCCGGATGGGGCTGCAGCACTAGGGATGCGCGCTCGTTCGCCGAACTGCCGGAGCTGGCCCAACGCTACGTCGCCCGGATCGAGGAGGTGGCGGGGGCGTCGGTGGATCTGATCTCGGTGGGGCCGGAGCGCGACCAGACGATTTGGCGCCGGCAGGACTGGTGAGGCAATTGGGGGCGACCCTGGGTCGCCGGCTGGCGGCGGCGGGCCTGCTGTTCCTGGCTCTGGCCGCCGTCGCCCTCGCCCTGGCGCCCGCCATGGCTGCCGCGGCCCCCTTCTGGACGCCTTTGGGCGGCCCCGCCTTCCCGGCGGCTGAGCACGTCACGGTCTGGCAGCTGGTGGCCAACCCGACCCAGCCCCAGGACCTGCTGGCGGCGACCGGCCGGGGAGTCTTCGCCAGCGTGGACGGCGGCCAGACGTGGACTCCAACTTCGATCACGGGATGGACCTGGGCGGTCGCCTTCTCGGCCAGCGGCGCGGTCGCCTATGCCGGCACCGCCTCCGCCGGGGTCTTCCGCAGCAGCGATGGGGGCGTCCAGTGGAGCCGGGACAACGTCGGGCTCCAGAACCTCGACGTGCGTGCCATCTCGGTTGGCACCGACGCCGTGGTGCTGGGGACCAACTCCGGCGTCTACCTGAGTGGCACCGGGCTCGGTTGGGATCCCGCCGGGCTCCAGGGCACCACCATCAGCTCGCTGGCGATCGTGGCCGAGAGACCGCTCGGGGTCCTGGCAGGATCCGACGGCACCATCGCCAGCAACAATCTCTTCCTCAACCTGGCCCTGGCGTCCTCGAAGTCCTGGCAGGCTGTCCCGGGCGCCGATCCCCAGGGCAGCCCGGTGTTCGCGATCGGGGTGGGGCCGCTGGCGAAGGGTGCCGGCAACCCTCCGATCCTGGTGGGAAACCTCAAGGGGCTGTACCTCAGCACCAACGGGGCCAGCAGCTGGCAGCAGGTGAACCTCAGCCAGGGGGTGCTCTGGAGCGTCAACACGATCGCCTTCGACCCGGAGAACCCAGCCCTGGTCTACGTCGGCGGCGACAACGGTGGGAGCAGTGGGGGCGGCGTCCAGCGCAGCGTCAACGGGGGCTCGACCTGGGGGCCGTCGCAGGCTGGCCTGCCGGCCAGCGACGTGACCAGCCTGGCCGTCGAGCCCACCAACCCGGTGACTGTGCTGGCCGCGCTCTGGCACGGGAGCACCCGGCAGCCGGCGACCGCCAAGATGATCGACACCTCGGCCCCGGGCCCGGTGCCGCTGCAGGCGGTGGGAGCGGTCAGCCCGATTGCGATCAGCCCGCCCCCGACCCCGGCCTCCACTCCCACCCCGGTCCCCAGGCACCACGTCACCGCCGGCCCCCGGATCTCGATCCCCGCCTGGGCGCCCCCGGCGGCGGCGGCGGTGCTGCTGGTGCTGATAGTCGCTACCGTTATGGGCCTTAGACGAAGGCGTACCCGGCTTGATGCGGAGGCCCCACCTTGATCCATCCAGGAACCGACCCGACCCCGGAGCAGCGGCTGGCCGCCCTCGGTCTGGAGCTGCCCGCGGCGCCCTCCCCGGTCGCCAGCTACCAGCCGTTCACCCTGGCGGGGGATCTGGTGGTTACCTCCGGGGTGCTGCCGATGCGGGACGGCCACGTGATCACGGGCCGGCTGGGGGAGACCATGACGGTGGAGGCCGGGGTGGCGGCCGCGCGCCAGGCCGCCCTCTCGGTGATGGCGACCCTGGCCCGCGCCGCCGGAGGGCTGGGCCAGGTGAAGGGCCTGGTCATGCTCACCGTGTACGTGCGTTGCGCGCCCGACTTCGCTCGCCAGCCCGAGATCGCCGACGGCGCCTCCAAGCTGCTGGTCGAGGTGCTAGGGCCGGCCGGGGAACACGCTCGAGTGGCGGTGGGCGTCGCCGAGCTTCCGCTGGAAGCCTGCCTGGAGCTGCAGGTGATAGCCCGGCGCTGAGCCGGACCGGGGCGTCCCGCGGTCCCCGGCCTCGCCGATGCGCCCTTGGCGCGCGCTCGGCCGGATTCAGCCCCAGCAACGACCGACATCATCGCTGGGTGCCGGACCTAGTCAGGTGACCCTCAAGACGACCAGTCCCGAGCCGCTCTGGTCGCAGCGCTGCCAGTGGGCCGCCTGCCAGCGAGCGACGGTGCGCTGGATCAGGTCTGGCGGGGAGAGCGGTGGTGCTGGACCACCCGGAACAGCGAGAACAGCACCCAGATGATGGCCAGCCCGATCAGGAGATGGAAGATAAGGGAGAGTGCGGGCAGCACCAGGAAGAAGGCGACGAAGAGGACCACCAGGACCAGCAGCACCAGGGAGAGCGGATGTCGCAGTAGATGTCTCACCCGCTGATGGTACGCCGGGCGGCGCCGGAGGGTCACGCGGTCCCGCCGCCCGCGGTCCGGGCATGGCGAAAAAGAAGACTCCTGCTGGGCCCACGGCAGCCCCGCCAATGCTGCTCAACCTGCGCCAGGGGACCCGCGAGGGTCGTTTATACTCGCACGCTCATGTCCACCGCGGCCGTCACCCGCGGCGAGTTCGCCATCGAGGTCGAGGACCTGCGGCGAACGTACCGCACCACCACCGGGACCCTGCGCCGTCGCCGCCTCGAGGTGGAGGCCGTGCGGGGTGTCTCGCTCCATGTGGCAAGGGGCGAGCTCTTCGGCCTGCTCGGGCCCAACGGGGCCGGCAAGACCACCACCATCCGGGTCCTCTGCACGCTGCTGCTGCCGACCTCCGGGCGGGTGATGGTGCAGGGCCTGGACGTGGTCCAGAGCGCCCGCGAGGTGCGCCGCCAGATCGGGTACGTCTTCGGCGGGGACCGCGGTCTGTACGACCGCCTCAGTGCCCTCGACAACCTGCGCTACTTCGCCGAGCTCTACGGCCTCGAGCCGCGCCGCCACCGCGCCCGGATTGGGGAGGTGCTGGAGCAGGTCGGGCTCGCCGGCCGGGAGCGAGAGCGGGTGGAGGGCTTTTCGAGGGGCATGCGGCAGCGTCTCCACCTCGCCCGCGGGCTGCTCCACGACCCCCCCGTGCTCTTCTTCGACGAGCCCACGATAGGAGTCGACCCGGTCGGGGCCAGGGAGGTCCGCCAGCTCGTCGCCGATCTCTCCCGGGCAGGCAAGACGATTCTCCTCACCACCCACTACATGTTCGAGGCGGACAGTCTCTGCAACCGGATCGCGGTCATCTCCAAGGGCCAGATCGTGGCCGAAGGCACCCCCCAGGCACTCAAGGCGGCGGTCTCGGACGTGACCGTGGTGGAGATCGAGGCCTACGGGGTGGCGGACCCTGTGCTGGACTCGATGCGCGCCCTGGACGGGGTGGACTCCGTGACCATGGAAACGCGGGACCAGGCCCAGCTGGTGCTGGTCCAGGCGCGCGAGGCGAGTCTGCTGACCGGCCGCCTCCTGCAGCTTCTGGAGGGAGTTCGGGTGGAACGGATCGGGACCCGGGAGCCAACCCTGGAGGACGCCTACGTGGCTCTGGTGACGGCCGGATGAGCGCTGGCCGAGCCGCCGCCCAGCTGGGGCCGCCGCTCCGCTGGCCCCGGGTGCTGGTGGTCGGATGGTTCTACCAACTGAAGATGCAGGCGCAGTCTGGCTTCATGATCATGACCGCGCTGGTGCAACCGCTGATCTTCGCCACCATTGCCATGGCCGACCAGCAGGCGGGCAACCGCAGCCTTCCCATTCTCTTCTACGCTCTGGGCGCTGGGATCATGGGGATCTGGTCGACGGTGGTGTTCGGCTGTGGGGGAGTGATCTCGTGGCAGCGCCATCAGGGCATGCTCGAGCCTTTGGTGATGGCCCCGGTCCCGTTCGTGCTGGTGCTGATGGGCATCACCCTGGGGACCGCCACGGTGGGGCTGTACTCGATGGGAGCCACCCTGCTCTGGGCGGCCGTGGTGTTTCGAGCCCACGTCCAGCTGGCCGACCCCCTGGCCTTCATCCTGGCCGCGGTGGTAACGGTGGTGAGCCTGGGTCTGCTGGGCCTGGTGATGGGCTCCAGCTTCGTGCTCTACCGCAACTCCAACTCCATCTCAAACATGCTTGAGTACCCGGTCTGGCTGGTGACCGGGCTGCTGGTGCCGCTCTCCCTCCTGCCCGGCTGGACTCATCCGCTGGCCTATGTCCTCGCCCCCACCTGGGGAGTGCAGGCGCTCCGCGCGGCAGCTCTGGGCGGCCAGCCGCTGCCCGACCTCGGCTGGTGCTTGCTGGCCTCACTGGCCTACCTCGCCCTTGGAGTCTGGCTGGTGGGCAGAGTGGAGGTCCGAGCTCGGAGCGCCGCCACCCTGACCTTCCAGTGAGCGCCGTGGCGCTCACCGGGCGGGCTGGCTGGGACCATTTCTGGAGAGTCTTCCTGATTGGGGGCCTGATCTCCTACCGGGCCCTTTTCTACTGGATCTCACCCTGGCAGTACATTCCCACCATGCTGGCGGCGCCCCTCTTCCAGATCCTTTTCTTCGTTTACCTGGGGCGGTCCACCGGAGTCGGCTCCACCAGCTTCTTCGTGGTCGGCAACTCGATCCAGATCTGCAGCATGGCGGGGATCTACGGCATGACCATGGCGATCTCGAACGAGCGCCAGTTCCAGACCCTGAGCCCGATCCTGGCCACGCCCAGCAACCGTCTGGCGATCTTCCTCGGGCGTGGCCTGCCGGTGTTGATCACGGGCTTCCAGACCACCTGTTTCGGCTTCCTGGTCTCCGCCCTCATCCTGGGCTTCCGGCCCGACCCGGGGTCGCTGCCGCTGCTGGCGGTGGCGGTGGTGGTGACAGCGGCCTCCTGCACCGGATTCGGGATGGCCCTGGGCTCAGTGGGGTTGCGGGTCAGGGACGTGTTCCTCATCTCCAACATCGCCTACTTCGCGGTCCTCCTCGTCTGTGGCGTGGAGGTCCCGCTCAGCCAGCTGCCAGGCGGGGTCCGAGCCATGGCCCAGTTCCTGCCCTTGACGCACGGGATCGCTGCCGGGCGCCTGCTGGCGGCCGGCCGCGGCGGCGGGACGGCGGTCGCCGACATCCTCCTGGAGCTGGCGGTGGGAGTCGCCTGGGCGGCCTTCGCCTACCTGCTGTTCCGGTACTTCGAGCGCTCCGGCCGGCGCACCGGGGCTTTCGACCGACTGTGACCGAGGGACCGGCTCGGTTGGACCTGCGCGGGGTGGGCTGTCCGCTCACCTTCGTGCGCACCCGGGTGGCCCTGGAGAGACTGCCTCCGGGGGCGCCCCTCGAGGTGCTCCTCGACGAGGGCGAGCCGGCGGAGTCGGTGCCGCGCACCTGTGGCGAAGAGGGCGACCTCATCTTGGGCCTGGGCCCCTGGGAGGAGCCGGGGGTGGTCCGGCTGCTGGTCGCCCGGCCCGGCGGAGGAGGCGCGGGGCAGGGTCCGCAACAGTGACTAGATATGCTAAGCGAGGCTGAGTGATATGTAAGACTTGGTGGCATGGCATTGTTGCGACTCAAGGCGGCGGCGGAGGTGCTGGGGGTGCACCCGGTGACGTTGAGGCGTTGGGCTGACGAGGGCCGGGTGCCGGTGGTGCGCCCGGGCCGAGAACGGAGGT
>DATKSV010000169.1:0-9821 GCA_035531535.1 Candidatus Nanopelagicaceae bacterium
GAGGCGCCGGCCCCAAGCGCGTCCCTGGTGACTCCCACCGATTGCCTGGCGGCCGCAGCGGCGGATCCCTCTATGCCCGGTCCCCGGTGGGGCGTGGCCTTCGACGAGCGGGTTGCGGATCTGCAGGAGCAGCTTCGGCCCTGGGAGCCGGTGGCGGCCGCTGCGGGAGGGAACGAGCTTGAGCTCAGCCCCACCAGCCTGCGTGCCTGGCTGGCCTGTCCGCGGCTCTACTACTACCACCGGCTGCGCCTCCGCGAGCCCGATGCCATGCCTCTCGTCCTGGGCACGGCCGCCCACCGTCTGCTGGAGCTGGTGCAGCGGACAGGCGCCCCGGAGGCAGACCCGGACAGCTTCTCCGAGCTGGCGCGGACGATCGTCGACAACGAGCTGATGCCGGCTGCCCGCGGGGCGCTGCTGGACCCCCTGGGCAGTATGTATGTCCAGGCTTGGCTGCATCAACTGATTTCGCGCTGGGCGGAGCGGGTGATCGGACCAGGTGGGGCCGCGGTGGGCCGCCTGCTGGCCAGCGAGGTCCGGTTCCGGCTGCCGCGGGATGGCTGGAGTCTGGTGGGCCAGGTCGACGCGGTCTGGCGGCACCAGGATGGTGAGCTCGAGGTGGTCGACTATAAAACCAGCAGTTCGGCGGCCCCATCCGAGGCCGCTCTGGTGGGGCAGGTTTTTGGGAAGGACGACAGCGGGCCCTCTGACTGGCAGCTTCCCATCTACCTTCTTGCGGCGCGGGCGGGAGCGCTCTCGGAGTGGATCGGCAGCGACCGTCCAGGCCTGGCCCGAAACTGGTACCTGGGCCTCGACTCCGCTCCCGCGCGATCGGCCCCGGTCCCCGCCCGTGGATTCCGGATCGCCGCCGATGGAGCTCCCGCAGAGAAGGGTGAGGCCAGATTGCCGATCGGCGATTTGGAGCGCGTTGAGGGGGAGCTCAGCCGTCAGGCCAGGCTGATCCAAATCGGCTTGCATCCGGCCCAGCCCCGCCACGAGACTCGCACCTGCCGATCGTTCGGAGGCTGCCCACTCGCATTCTGCTGTGATGGCGAGGGTACCGTTGGCCTCGGGTTGAGTGAGGGCGCGCCCCGGCCATGAGTGCAGTGGAGCTGCTTTTGGCAGCGCTGACCCCGGCCCAGCGGGAGGTCGTCGAGCAACGCGGGCGTGGTCCCGTCAAGGTGGCCGCGGCAGCCGGCAGCGGCAAGACGAAGACCATGGCCACCCTCTACGCCCTCGGAGTTGCGGAGGGCGTCCACCCGGCTAGGATCCTGGCGGTGACCTTCACCGACCGAGCGGCGGTGGAGCTGAGAGAGCGCATCCTGGCGACCATGGCGGACGTCGGGCTGGCGGCTCCAGGCGCGCCCGACAGCCCCTTGGAGGGGGCGTGGATCGGCACCTTCCATCAACTGGCCCGTCGCCTGATAGCCGAGCAGCCGTATCTCGCGGAGGTTCCGAGGGATCTGGCGTTGGTCGATGAGGTGGAGGCTCAGGGCCTGCTCCGGGAGGCCGCCGACTCGGTCAGGGGGCAGGTCGCGGCCGGCCATGGACCGGCCAGGTGGATCCCGGAAAACCCTGACCTGCGGGCTCTACTGGGCCTCATTGAGGGAGCTTCGGCCGCGGTGACCCGGCTCCGCTCGACCGACCTTGACCCCTCCACCTGCCGACTCCTTTCTCAGGCGGCGTATGGCAGGTTCGAAGCTGCCGGCGACCCATCCGACGAGCTGGCCTGGCATCGCTGCGCCATGGAGGTCACCATCGCGATCTGGGAGGAGATGGAGCGACGTCTGGTATCCCTGCGTGCGCTCGACTTCGACGGGCTGTTGCGCCAGGCGCTGGCGGCCCTGACTGAGTCGCCTGCGCTCACCTCGTGGTGCCAGGCTAATTTCCGACTGATCATCGTTGACGAGTATCAGGACACCAGCGCGGTTCAGTCAGCGCTGCTGGAGCGTCTGGCGGGTGCCCGGCAACGAGAACTTTTTGTGGTCGGGGATGCCCGGCAGTCGATCTTCGCGTTTCGCGACGCCAAGCCTGGGATCATGGCCGAGACCGCTGGCCGGGAGTACTCCCTCTTCCGTAACCACCGCTCGGTGGCCCCCATCCTGGCGGCCGCGGACCACGTCATCCGGGCCGATGTCCACTTCGCCAGCGACCAACCCATGGAGGTGGGTCGCGGCGAGGCACTGGCCCAGCCGGTGCTGTTGGGCCTGGCCGAGTCGGTCGAGGCTGAGGCTGATGGCATCGCCCAGGCGCTGTTGCTGTTGAGGCAGCGCGGCATTCCGGGACCCTCCGGCAGTCACCAGGCGGTGGAGTTCGGGGACATGGCTGTTCTGGCGTACACCTTCAACCGCCTCGGTCCGGCCTTGGAGGAAGCCTTCCGGCGCCACCGGATCCCCTTCCAAACCGCCACCGGGGGCCTGCTCATCCGGCCCGAGATCAAGGACGCCCTGGCCCTGCTGCGCCTGATTGCTGATGCTGCCGACGACCAAGCGTGGGTGCGCGTGTTGCAGAGCCCCTGGGTGCGGGTCTCCGACTCGGATCTGCTCCAGCTGGTCGGAGATGGCGAAGCCACGCGAGCGACCCTGGAAGAGCGGCTGCGATCTGCTCTGGGCGGAGACCCAGTCGACTCAGCGGTGGGGCGCCGCGTCCAGCGGCTGGTCGGGGTCGCCGATGAGCTTCGGTCCTGGGCTCGCATCCGTCCAGCCGCCGAGGTGCTGTCGGCCGCCCTGGACGAGAGTGGGCTGCTCGCCTACCATGAGGCCCGGTCGTTGGCTGGCGATCCTGATGGGCACCGAGCCCTCTCCTCCCTCCGAGACCTCCAGCGAGTCGCCCTGAACACCCAGGCCGCCGGCAGTTGGCTGGGGCTCGATCGCTTGCTTGAGCGGATCGCCGCCATCTCGGATGCTTCGGGGCGAGCTGAGCCCCCGCCCCGAGGATCCCAGCAGCTGGTGACTCTCAGCACGATCCACAGGGCCAAGGGGCTGGAGTGGCCGGTTGTGGTCCTGGCTGACTGCCGTCCCCACCACCAGAGGGGGAGGCCTCCGGTGCTCTGGGACCGCCTCGATGGCGCCGTCGTGATGAGCAGGATCGGTGATCATGAGACCGCTGCGGGCGTCCGCTGGAAGGGCTCGCCCGCGGCGGCGGTGGCTCGCGAGGAGCATCGCCGCTTGGTCTACGTGGCCATGACTAGAGCTCGCGACCTGCTGCTGGTGACCACGACGCGGCCCGGTGTCAAGGACCCGGCGCCGACCTTGGAGGAGGTGATTGGCCAGCTCTGGCACGGGTCTGCCCCCAGGAGCGAGTACGCGGAGCTGGCCAGCGAACTGGCTGCGGGGGCGCCATGGATCGCGGCGTTGTCCGGCTTCCCCGGTGCGGTGGACCTACCCTGGGGAGCCGGACCGGCTCAGCCAAGCAGCGAGGCCGGTGGCTCCTATGCCGCTGCTGCCAGCCTCCCTCCGGAGCCTCTGGAGCGGCGCTGGGAGGAGCTGAGGAAGCTGGCCAGGAGCGCTCACGGAGCTCGCTTCGATGCGCCCGAGCAGTTGAGCTTCAGCTCGATCCGCACCATGGCCAGCTGTCCGCGCCAGTTCTGGTTCCAACACCTGGCGAATTTCCTGGTTCCAGGTCATGAGGGCGGTCCTGATGAAGCTGGGGCCGACGATCTCGACCCGGTGCGTCCCGGCTCTCGGTCGGGAGCACTCGATCTGGGGCGGGTGGTGCACTCGGTCCTGGAGCAGGCTCACCGCCTGCAGCCTGACCGGGGCCCGCACCAGGCCCAGTTGGTTGCCATGCTGGAGCCGCACCGGCGGGCCCTGGGAGCCGAGTTGGCGGACGCCGCCGAGAGCATGCTGAGCGCCTATGCCGGCTCGCCGATCGCGGCTCTGCCGACAGTTGCTGTCGAGCTTGCCTTCTCTTGGCGGGCCTGGGCGGGTGACCACCTACCGCCTTTGGTTGGCGCGATCGACCGGGTGGCCCGGCTGGCGTCCGGTGAGCTCCTGGTGATCGACTACAAGACCAACATGGGGATTGGCCCCTCCGAGCTGGGGGAGTATCAGCACCAGCTGCGCCTTTACGCGGCTGCACTTGGGGCCGGGTTGCTGGGGGAGCCGAGTCCGGCCCAAGCCGTGCTCCTGATGCTTCGGAGCGGTGGGCGGCTGGAGGTCGACTGTAACCAGCCCGCCATCGACGGCTCTCTGGCCTGGGCGCGCAGGCTGGCCGAGGCCACCGAGTCAGGAGCCGCCTTGAGTGGACTCGGGCACCCCGACCGGCCCTGCCACGAGTGTGACTTTCGGGAGTTCTGCCCCGAGCGCAGACCCGGAGTCGGTGGGGGAGCTCTTCCGGCTAAGCGCTGAGCCGGAAGAGCTGCTGCAGCTTCATGGCCAGGCCCATGTCCCCCTTGACCTTCAGCTTCCCAGTCATGAAGGCCATGGTGCCGTCGAGACGGCCCGAGAGCAGCTTGACGAAGTTCTCATCGCCGAGGCTGAGCGTGATGTTGGGGCTGGCGGCATCGCCATCGTGAACCTCGCAGGTCCCGTCCTTGATCTCAACGTACCAGTGCCCGCCGCTGGGGCCGGAGATGTCCCACTGAAAGACGGCCGTCACGCCCTGGGCCTTCTCTGGCTGGAATGCGGCCGGGATGCGGTCCATGATCTCCTGGGGGCTCAACTCGCCTTCAGCCATCAATTTCCCTCCTCTGGGCATCATTGGGGCCGCTCGGAAAGCGGCTACTTCGACTTTCTCATGGTAGTCACCTATCAGTTTGGGCCCGGGTGCTGGGTCCGCGCCGTGCCTTGATCGAGCAGGCTCAGGGGCCAGCGCTTGGGCCGCTTGAGGTAGCCGATGTTGGCGCCGAGGGACTGGGGCTGGAAGCCGAAGTTGGCCACCACCGAATCCGCGGCGGTCACGTTGGGCTTGACCAGCATGTCCAGCTGCTGGGGCGTCACCAGGGGGTTGGGCATGAGCTTGTCCATCAGGACCGCCCCGGGTCTGATCAGGCGAGTGTCGAGGTGAAGTGGTTTGCGCCGAGCGATCCCGAACCATTCCTTGCCGGTCGCCGCGGCGACGGCTAGGGTGATCTGCTCCAAAGTTAGCTGCTCGGGCCCGCCGATCTCGTAGACCTTGCCGGCGCGCTCGGGCTCGAGGACAGCGGAGCGCAGGCAGCGAGCGACATCGTCAGCCGCGATCGGCTGGAAGACCGCGGTGCCGTCCCCGGGGATGACCAGGAAAGGCGCCGGCAGGCTGATCGCCTTGGCCAGCGTGGTGAAGAAACCGTCACCCTTCCCGAAGATCACTGAGGAGCGCAAGATCACCCAGTCGAGGCCGCTGCCCCGCACCCACTGCTCGCCCTGCCATTTGCTGAACAGGTAGGGGAAGGTGGGATCGGGACCGGCCCCGATAGCGGAGAGTTGAACCAGCCGCGGCACCCCGGCCTGCTGGGCGGCTCGGACCACATGGGCGGTGCCTTGGCTGTTGACGGAGGTGAAGGTCTGGACCCCTTTGGCCCTTATTATCGCCACCAGGTTGACCACCGCGTCGGCGTCGCGGAAGGCCTCTTCCAGCCCCTCGCCGGTGACCACATCCCCGAAGGTCACCGAGAGCCCGGGGGGCAGGGTGACCGGGCGCGCACCTCGCCCGATCACCCGGATCTCATGTCCAGACTCCAGCAGCAGAGACACCAGATGCGAGCCGACAAAGCCGGAGCCGCCGGTGATCGCTACTCGCATGGTTCGCCTCCTGAGACGTGGATGCTGGCCGAGGTCAGCGCTTGGGGCTGCGACGCTTGGGGGCCGTCTTGCCCGCCACCGAGCTCTTGAGCGCGCTGGCTGGATAGAAGCGGACCTTCTGAGAAGCGGGCACCCGCACCATCTCCTGGGTCTGGGGGTTGCGGCGCATTCCCGCTGCCGTGGGGCGGACCTTCCAACGGCCGAAACCGGCGATGGCAACCTCCTCGCCCGCCTCCAAGCGCTGGCCGATCAGGTCGAAGATCAGCTTGAGGGTGTCATCGGCCATGGCGAAGTTCTGGAAGACGGGCTCTCCGGTGCCGTCCTCATATTGCACGACCACCTTGCTTTGTAGGGTTTTGGCCAACTCGCGACGATTCATGGACAAGCCTCCCGGTACTGCGGAGGTGAACGTTCCCCGCTTCATGTAAGGGATTTTAGGCAGATAAGGGGTCTGGGCGCAGCTCGGGAAGGGGAAGCCGGGGCGGCCCGAGCAGCTCTCGGCCAGCTCCTTGTCGGGTCGGTCGCACTGGTGGTGGGGCGGCCGGTTTGGGGAGGGGAGGGGGCATCCGCTTGATTATACAAACGCTTGTTTGTATAATCAGGAGGCATCTAGCCCTGCTTGGCATTCCGGGGAGGGCCCGTCAGTTGAGGGTTGAGTTTGTCTGTGGGGCGCGATCGGGATGAGGTGCCGGCTGACCATTCGGGGTCGCTGCGGCTTGCCCTCCAGGCACTCGATCGCAGGTACGGCAAGAGTGTGCTACGCAGTGCCGCTGGGTTCGGGTTGACGGGCATGGAGACGGGGGTGGCTGCCCTTGACGCGCTCATTCCCTGCGGAGGGCTGCCGCGGGGCCGGCTGAGCTGGTTCTCCGGGGCGCCAGGAGAGGGCGCTTTTGAGCTCAGCCTGGCCCTGCTGGCAAAGATCTCAAATACCTCGCCGGTGGTGGTGGTGGATTTTGATCAGCGACTGGACCCCGGGAACATCCAGGACTATGGCGGTGATCTGGCCAGCTGCTGGGTGGTGCGGCCCCGTCTGGCTCCGGCGGGTTGGGCGGCCGCTCGCTCCCTGATCCGGGCAGGGGCCGAGTGCTGCTTGCTCTTGGCGCGAGAGTGGCTGCCTGTCGACCGGTCGGCTGCAGCCGCATTGCTGGCTGCTGTCGAAGAGCGCAACTCAGTGGCACTGCTGGGGGGTGGGGTGGCCATCTCCCAGGAGCTCTCGGGTCGGGTTGGGGTCGAGCTTGCATGTCGGCGGCTGGGGTGGGCCACTACCCACCGGGACGTCTCCGGCATCCATGTGCTGGTGCGGGTCGCCCGCAGCCGGCTTGGCCCGCCCGGCCGTAGCTGCCAACTTCGGATCAACTTCCCCCGCGTCTATGCGGCGGCCGGGGTCCTGGCGCCACCTGTGACGGGCGCTGATACCGGGGCGCTGCCGGTTGGCGCAGAGGTGCTGATGTGAGCCGTGGCAGCGCTCGTAGGTTGGCCTGCGTCAGATTTCCTCATCTGGCTCTGGTGCTGGCCTGGCGAGCTCATCCCGAGCTTGCCCAAGAGGCGGTGCTGGTGGGCTCAAGGGATCGCACCGGGCGGATGGTGGTGCTGGCCGCATCTTCGGCGGCGGTTGACGTTCACCCGGGGCAGGATTGGCGTCAGGCTGAGCTCGCCTGCCCCAAGGCAGCCCAGCTGCAGGCAGATCCGTCCGAGATGGATCGGCTGCGCCGGCAGCTGAGGCTGGCCCTCTACAACTGCAGCCCCATGGTGGAGTTGACCGACGACACCATGGCTTACCTCGACCTCAGCGACCGGGATGCCCGCTGGGGCACCGAGGCCGCCCGCGCCTCTTCCCTGGGCCGGGCGGTTCAGCAAGCGCTGGGGCTGGCCCCGTCACTGGGAGTTGGCCAGTCGCGTTTCGTGGCCCTGGCGGCCGCCCGGGTCGCTGGCCCGGGCAGGGCGCGATTGGTGCCGGCGGGTGGGGCCGCTGAATTTCTCGCCGATTGGCCAGTGGCTGAGTTGCCGCTGCCATTAGGGACTGTAGAACGGCTGCTCAGCTTTGGCCTGCGCACTTGCGGCGACTGTCTCGTGATCGCCCTGCCTGACCTGCAACGCCAGCTGGGCCCGGATGGGCTGCTGTTGCATCGGATGTGCCGGGGACTTGATCAGGCCGCGATCAACCCCTGGCGGAGTCCGCCTCCATGCGGGGTGCGGCGGGTCCTGGCTGGGGTTGTGGAGGACACCGAGTCCCTGCGCTTCGGTGCCCCCGAGCTGGCGGCTGGGCTGAGCCTGGAACTGGCCTGTCTGGGGCAGGCGGCCACCCGATTGCGGCTGGTGCTACGTGAGGAGGACGCTCAGGACGGGGCCGTGGTGGCAGGTCAGCCAGGTGTCTTTTGGGAGGAGATCACACCACCGACAGCGGTGGCCACCGCTGCGGAACTGCTGCCCCCGATTCTCAGCCTGCTCTCGCGAGCCCGCTGCCGGGTGCTGGTGATCGAGCTGCACGCGCTTGATCTGGTGGCGCCTCCGGTGGCGCAGGCGATGCTGTGGCCAGGTGGTCGAGCGCGGCAGGAGGAGATCGGGCAGGCGGCGGCCCGGCTGCAGGAACGTTTCGGGGAGTCGGTGGTGTGGCGGGTGGCGGTGAAGTCCGGCCATCCAGGCGACATCCCCGAGGAGCGATTGGCCTGGAGCCCAGCATGAGGGTCAAGGTAAGGGTCCTCGCCAGCGCGCCAAACCTGCAGCCGGCGGCGGTTGACCTCGGCCCGGGCTGGGTTAGGGTGGCAGAGGTGGTGGACCGGTGGGTGGTTGAGGTCGGCTGGTGGCGAGCCCCACCTAGCCGGTGGCAGCGGCGCGCCTACTGGAGGGTGCTGCTGGCTGACGGTAGCTGCCTTGACGTCTACCGGAACGAATCCGGCTGGGAGCTCGCCCGGCAGTGGGGCTGATTTGCCAGCTTGAGCAGCTATGGGCGGGGATGATCAAAGCTTCGCCAGGACCTTGGCGCGCGCATCTGCTAGCGTGAGTTCATGCCTCGCCATTCGTCCACGCCCCCATCCGGCAATGCTTCGGGCGGCCCGGGCAGCCCGGCTGGAGGCTCCGGAACGCCCCCGCGCAAGCCATCGCCTTGGCGCTCGACCCAGTTCCTGCTTCCGTTGGGGATCTTCCTGGCCCTCAACCTACTGGTGGCGAATGTGCTCTTTCCCCCCTCCTCACCCAAGTCCATCAGCCTGCCCTACAACGTTTTCATCGCCAACCTGAAGGCGGGCGATGTGACCAGCATCACCAGCACCGGCAACGCCATTGAGGGCACGTTTCGGCACCCGACCGGCGTCTCCGCCAAGAGTTCCAACAAGGCGCTGCACTTCACCACCCAAATGCCGACCTTCGCCGGCGGACAGCTGGAGACGCTGCTCGAGCAGCACAACGTCACCATCAACGCCCAGGTGCAGTCGACGCCGGCCCTGTTGGAGCTGCTCTATAGCTTCGGGCCCACGCTGCTCTTCCTGTTCATATTCATCTGGTTCATACGGCGCACGGCGTCCTCAGCCAACGGTGGCCTTTTCAGCCTGGGCCGTTCCCAGGCCCGGCTCTACGATCCGGAGCGTCCGTCGGCCACCTTCGCCGATGTGGCGGGGATCGAGGAGGCCAAGGCGGAGTTGGAGGAAATCGTGGATTTCCTGCGACAACCGGCCAAATATGAGCGACTCGGGGGCGAGGTGCCCAAGGGCGTCCTGTTGGTGGGCCTGCCGGGGACCGGCAAGACCCTGCTCGCGCGCGCCGTGGCCGGGGAGGCAGGAGTGCCATTCTTCAGCATCTCTGCCTCGGAGTTCATCGAGATGGTGGTGGGGGTCGGCGCTTCCCGGGTGCGCGACCTTTTCGCCAAGGCCAAGGCGGCCGCTCCGGCGATCATCTTCGTCGATGAGCTGGACGCGATCGGGCGCAGCCGCAGCGTCGGCCCCAGCTTCGGCGGTCACGACGAGCGCGAGCAGACCCTGAACCAGATCCTGACTGAGATGGACGGCTTCGACGCTCGCCAGGGGGTGATCGTGCTGGCGGCCACCAACCGAGCCGACGTGCTCGACTCGGCACTGCTCCGGCCGGGTCGCTTCGACCGCCGGGTCATGG
>DATKSV010000170.1:0-12382 GCA_035531535.1 Candidatus Nanopelagicaceae bacterium
CCTGATGTATCTCCTGCTATCTGTGGCAGGCTCGCTGACGATCTATCTGTCCCGGACGCGCGGCCCATTCTGGTCGATCCGGCCGGCGCGGATCCTGGTGCTGGCGGTGTCCGGCGCGGAAGCGGTGGCGACGCTCGTGGCGCTGTTGGGGATCTTCATGCCGTCGCTCGACTGGCGTTGGGTGGTATTGGTTTGGGTCTACTCGTTGGCGTGGTTCCTGGTGACGGACCGCGTGAAGCTGCTCGCCTATCGGATTCTCGATCCGGTGAAGCAGGTGGCCGTGAAGGGGAAGCCCCTGCTGATCGCAGCCGCAGTCGGGCCCAGCGGCGACGCAGGCGCTGCTCGACCGGCGGCGGTGGCGACGAAGGCGAAGGTGGCCGCTTTCCACACCGACACGGATCCCGAGGACCCGGTGTATCACGACCGGATTGACTGTCCCTATGGGCAGGAGATCAAGAGCAATGGCAACGACAAGCCAGGTAGGGCCGGCCGCCGCCGATGTGATTGGTGCAGCCATGGCTAGAGGGAGTTTGGTCTGGAGATTGGCGGCTCCGGCCGCGCTGCCGGATGGCAGACGGCCGTTGGTATCGGAAGCTTCCAGCGCCCTGCGCTGGGGGCACGCAGCGCGGTGACGGCGCGAGACATCACCGCTCATGGGGTGGACGAGAGATGAAGCTCAGCAAGGCCGTCATCGAGGAGCTGACGGTGCGCCCGGGGAAGCCGGCTGCTCTTGGCAGCCGGAGTACCGATGCGATGACGGTCGACTGGTTGGGGGCCGGTAAGAAGAAGCGCAAGGAGGTGGCCGAGGAGGACCTCCAGTCCTACGTCGACGAGCTGACGGCGTCCCAGGAGCTCCTGTGGGCGAGCGACAGCCACGCCCTGCTGGTGGTCCTCCAGGCCATGGACGCCGCCGGCAAGGACGGCACAATCAAGCACGTCATGTCGGGGGTGAACCCGCAGGGTTGCAAGGTCGAGGCGTTCAAGCAGCCGTCTGCCGAGGAGCTCGAGCACGACTTCCTCTGGCGCTACAGCAAGGCGCTCCCGGGGCGGGGGCGGATCGGGATCTTCAACCGCTCCTACTACGAGGAGGTCCTGGTGGTCCGGGTACACCCCGAGCTCCTGAACCGCCGGCTGGACGCCTCGGGCGACGGGCCCAGGGAGCCCATGTGGCAGCACCGCTACGAGGACATCAACGCCTTCGAGCGTCACCTCTCCCGCACCGGCACCCGGATCGTGAAGATCTTCTTGCACCTCTCCCGCGAAGAGCAGAAGAAGCGATTCCTCGAGCGCCTGGACGACCCCACCAAGTACTGGAAGTTCTCGGCCGGCGATCTGGCCGAGCGCGGGCACTGGGACGAATACCGGGCCGCCTACGAGGAGGCGATCAGCGCCACCTCCACCCCGTGGGCACCGTGGTATGTGGTGCCGGCAGACCACAAGTATGCGCTGCGGCCGCTGGTGGGCGGCCTTCTGGTCCACACCATTGACGAGATCGACCTTCGACTCCCGGAGGTCGGCCCGGATGAGCTGAAGTCCCTGGCCAGGGCCAGGGACGAGCTGTTGTCCGAGTGATGGCCCACGAACGCCAAGGATCGCATGCGGTTCACATCACGTGAGCATCACCCCGAGGCTGCTCCTGCCCCCACGGATCCGGCGTGCCTCTTCGACCTCGACGGCGTCCTCACTTAGACCGCCGGGGTCCATGGGGCGCGTGCCAAGGAGGTGTTCGCGCCTCCCTCGCCGCGGCCCGGGCTCTGGGCCTGGACCCTACCCAGGCGGCCGTGTTCGAGGAGGCGCTGGCCAAGGAGGCGCTGGCCAAGGAGGCGCTGGCCAAGGATGCGCTGGCCAAGGTGGAGGTCGCTCGGGCGGGCGGGTTCGGCTTCGTGGTCGGCCGGGTGGGCCACGCGGACGCCCTGTGCGCCCACGGCGCTGACACCGTTGTGAACGACCGGGCCGGGGGGGCGGGGCGGTCCCACCGCAGCCCGCCTAGCAGTCACCGTTACGCCAAAGAGGACTGGCCGGCGGCCGGGCTCAGCTGACGGCGCTCAGGGTCTCCCCGGCGAACTGTTCGAAGTAGAGCTTGGCGTAGGCACCCTCCTGAGCCAGCAGCTGGGCGTGGGTGCCGCGCTCGATGATCCGGCCGTGATCGAGCACCAAGATCAGGTCGGCGGCCAGGATCGTGGACAAGCGGTGGGCAATGGCGATCGTGGTGCGGCCCTCCATTAGCTGCTCCAGCGCCCCTTGGACCTCACGTTCACTGTGGGTGTCGAGAGCGCTGGTGGCCTCATCGAGGATCAGCACCTTGGGGTCCTTGAGGATGGCGCGCGCCAGCGCCACTCGCTGCTTCTCGCCTCCGCTCAGGCGGTAGCCGCGCTCTCCGCTCAAAGTGTCGTAGCCCTGGGGCAGCTCGGCGATGCGGTCGTGGATCGAGGCGGCCCGGGCCGCTTCGATCAGCTCGGCGTCGGTGGCATCGTGCTTGCCCACCAGCAGGTTCTCCCGGATGGTGCCATGGAAGAGGAAGGTCTCCTGGGTCACCACCGCGACCGCGTCGCGAATGGTCTCCTGGGTGAGATCGCGCAGGTCATGGCCGTCGAGCGTGACGCGGCCCTGGTCGACGTCATACAGCCTGGCTGCGAGATAGGTGAGCGTGCTCTTGCCAGCTCCGCTGTGGCCCACCAGCGCCACCAACTGCCCCGGCTCCGCGCGAAAGCTGACCGAGTTGACCGCCGGGGTATCGTTGTCGGGCTCATAGCGGAAGGTGACTTCCTCAAAAGCGATCTCGCCCCTGATCCGTTGGGCGGGGACGCTGACCGCCCCTGGCCGGTCGGCGATCTCCACCTTCTCGTCCAGGTACTGGAAGATGCGGTCGAACAGAGCCAGGGCGCCTTGCAACTCGACTTGGACATTGAGCAGCTGCCCGACGGGGAAGAAGAGCTGGGACTGGAAGGTGGTGAAGGCGACCAGAGTTCCCACCGAGGTGCCGCCGCTGCGCCCGGCGTGCAGGAAGAGCCCCGCGACCAGATAGACCAGGGCGGGCAGGATTGAGAAGAAGGTGGAGATGAACCCGAAGAACCAGCGTCCCACCATCTGCTGGCGGATCATCAGGTTGGTCAGCCGTCCGGTCTCGTGCACGTAGCGCTGGTGGGTCACCTTCTCGCGCCCGTAGACCTTGCTGAGCAGGATCCCGCTGACGGACAGGGTCTCCTCGGCGATCGCGGAGAGGTCGGCCAGGGTCGCCTGGGTGTCCGAGCTGACCTTGCGGCGGACCTGACCCACCCTGGTTGTCACCAGTAGGAAGACCGGCATCATCGCGACCGAGATCAGGGTCAGCTGCCAACTCAGGACCGCCATACCGGTCAGGGTGGCGGCGGTTCTGGTCAGGTTGGACACGATGCTGGTCGCGGTGTTGGTGACCACCGAGTCCACCCCGCCGACATCGTTGTTCAAGCGGGACTGAATCTCACCGGTGCGGGTTCTGGTGAAGAAGCGCAGCGGCAGGCTCTGCAGATGGGAGTAAAGTGCGACCCGCAGGTCCTGCATCATCCGCTGGCCGACCACCGCGTTGAGGTACGTCTGCCAAACTCCCAGGCCGGTGCTGATCACCGGGGTGATCACCATGATGCCCACGAAGATCAGCAGCAGGCGTGTCTTGTGCTCCAAGATCCCCTGGTCGATGATCAGCTTGAGCATCACCGGGTTGACGATTCCAAGCCCAGCGACCACGACCAGGATGGCCAGCACCCCGGCCACCTGCCTCTTGTACGGCCCAAACAACTTGACCACCCGCAGCAGGGTGCTCCGGTTGATCGGGGTCTTGGCCTCCGGCTGGGAATAGCCACGAACCATCCGGTTGGCTCCGCCACCGCCCATGTGCATTCCCATTCGGGTGAGGCTTCCCCCCTTGAATCAGGTCCAAACCACCGGCGGCCCCGGTGCCGGCCCAGGCCGCCCGCAGTGGCTCGATCTTAGCCTGTGATCGAACCAAGGCCTCAACTCGATGCTCGTACACTCAGACCAACAGAGCTGGGGTTAGGAGGCATTCATCGATGGCCAAGACCGCGATCAAGACTCATCCCAGGGCCAGCCGCAAGCCGGCTCAGAAGTTCGTCTACGACTTCGAGGAGGGCGGTGCCGACATGCGCGCACTCCTGGGAGGCAAGGGAGCTGGAGTCGCTGAGATGACCAAGGCGGGTATGCCAGTTCCCCCCGGCTTCACCATCACCACCCAGGCGTGTCTCACCTACCTGAGCTCGGGAGGATTCGCCCCGGGCATGTTGGAGGAGGTCAGAAACCACCTCGGCGGCCTGGAGGAGCGAGCCGGCAAGCGCCTCGGAGATCCGGCCAACCCGCTGCTGGTATCGGTGCGCTCAGGAGCCGCCTTCTCCATGCCGGGGATGATGGACACCGTCCTCAACCTGGGCCTTAACCGCGAGACCGTGGAGGGTCTGGCGGAGCGCACCGGGGACCATCGCTTCGCGCTCGACGCCTACCGCCGGTTCATTCAGATGTACGGCCGGATCGTGCTCGGGATCGAGGCCGAGCTGTTTGATTCCGAGCTCGAGCAGGCCAAGAAGACTGCCAAGGTAAGCAACGACGCGGAGCTTTCTCCAGCGCTGCTGGAGAAGCTCTCCGAGCGCTTCCGGACGATCGTGGAAGAGCACACCGGGGAACCCTTTCCGGAGGATCCCTGGGACCAGCTGACCAGGGCCATCGCGGCCGTCTTCGACTCCTGGAACGGCCGCCGCGCGATCGCCTATCGCGAGTTCAATCACATCCCCAACGACCTGGGCACGGCGGTCAACATTCAAGCCATGGTGTTCGGCAACATGGGCAGCGACTCCGGCACCGGGGTTGCTTTCACCAGGGATCCCGCCACCGGGGAGCGGCGGATCTTCGGTGAGTACCTGTTGAATGCCCAGGGCGAGGATGTGGTGGCGGGGATCAGGACCCCCCAGCCGATCGACACCTTGGAGCGTGACCTGCCGGAGGTCTATGGGCAGTTTGCTGACATCGCAGAGCGGCTGGAGCGGCACTACCGCGATGTCCAGGACATGGAATTCACCATCGAGCGGGGCCACCTCTACATGCTCCAGACCAGGACCGCCAAGCGGACAGCGGCTGCCGCGGTCAAGATCGCGGTTGACATGGTGGCGGAGAAGCTCATCACCAAGGAGGAGGCGTTGGGGCGGGTTGAGCCGGATCAGGTTGATCACCTGCTGCACCGCGCTATCGACCCCGCAGCCAAGGTCACGGTGCTGGCCACCGGGCTGGCCGCGTCACCAGGGGCTGCGACCGGGGCCGCGGTCTTCGACGCCGATCGCGCCGAGGCGATGGCCAAGGCGGGCAAGAAGGTCATCCTGGTCAGGATCGAGACCAACCCTGATGACGTCCATGGCCTGATCGCGGCGGAGGGCGTGCTTACCTCGAGGGGTGGCCGCACCTCGCATGCAGCGGTGGTCGCCAGGGGAATGGGCAAGCCCTGTGTGGCCGGCACCGAGGCGCTCAAGATCGACCTCAACAAGCGCCGCTTCGAGGCGTCCGGGGTGGTGGTGAAGGAGGGTGATGTCTTCACCATCGACGGCACCACTGGCCGCGTGATCCAGGGGGTCGTGGCCACCATCGACGCGGGCGTCTCAGGGGAACTTGAAAAGCTGCTGAAGCTGGCGGACTCGGTGCGTCGGCTCCGAATCTACGCCAATGCCGACACCCCGGATGACGCCCGGCGGGCCCGCCTCTTTGGAGCCCAGGGGGTTGGGCTGTGCCGGACCGAGCACATGTTCATGCAGCAGGACCGCCTTCCCTACGTCCAGGAGATGATCCTGGCTCAGGAGGTCGGAGATCGGCAGGCGGCCCTGGCTAAGCTGCTGCCCTTCCAGCGCGCCGACTTCATCGGCATCCTGGAAGCGATGAAGGGCCTGCCCGTGATCATCCGGCTGATCGACCCTCCGCTGCATGAGTTCCTGCCCGACCACGACGAGTTGCTGGTCGAGGTAACCCAGCTCAGAGACTCCAAGAAGGCGGCTAAGAAGCTGGCCCGAGCTGAGCGGATGCTGGCCGCGGTCGAGGAACTGCGCGAGCAGAACCCCATGCTGGGGTTGCGCGGTTGCCGGTTGGGACTGCTCCACCCCGAGATCATCGAGATGCAGGTCAGGGCGATCGCGGAGGCTACTTCCGAGCTGCGCCGGCAGCGGGTCAGGGCAGTGCCCGAGATCATGGTGCCGCTGGTGGGGGCGGCCGAGGAGCTGCGCCGATCTCGTGAGACCATCGAGGCCACCCTGAAGGCGGTGGCGCGCGAGCAGGGGGTCCGCTTCGACATCAAGATCGGAACCATGATCGAGGTGCCGAGGGCGGCCCTCACCGCCGCCCAGGTGGCGGAGTACGCCCAGTTCTTCTCCTTTGGAACCAACGACCTGACCCAGATGACCTACGGGGTCTCCCGTGACGACGCTGAGGGCAGCTTCCTGCGCCAGTACGTCACCGACGGCATCCTCCCATCCAATCCCTTCGAGCACCTCGACCCCGACGGGGTGGGGAGGCTGATGGGGTTTGCGGTCAAGGAGGGGAGGGCGACCACCCCCGACCTGGAGATCGGCATCTGCGGGGAGCACGGTGGCGACGCCCAGTCGATAGCGGTCTGCGACCAGTTGGGGTTGGATTACGTGTCCTGCTCCCCGTTCCGGGTTCCCGGGGCGCGCCTGGCGGCGGCCCAGGCAAGGCTGGCTGGCGCTGCGGCCAGGGACGTCTGAGACCGAGGGTCAGGGGCGGTGGGGGGAGGGCTTGGCGCGGCCGTCCGGCAGCACGTAGAGCCGGACGGTCGATCGGGCCACTGGTCCAGGTGAGCCCGGTGCCAGGTCCGTGATGATCACGTTCCAGACCTGGGTGCTGCGTCCTGGGTGGATGGGGTCGGCGGTCACCATAACCTCGCCCTCGGCGATGGCTCTCAGGAAGCTCGTGTGGTTCTCGATCCCTACCACCGGTTTGGAGCTGTTGAGGCTTGCCCCTATCGAGGCGGCGGTCTCAGCCAGCGCGGCCACACTCCCCCATGCACGATTCCGTATGGCTGGAGGTGCTGGGGCCCGATCCGTAGCTTGAGCACGACCTGTTGTCCGGAGGCGGCCACGATCTCGGTGCCCATCTCCCCATCCCAACCAACCGTGATCCGGCCCGCGGCCAGGTCAGCGCGGACATCATCTGAGGCAGCGCTCATAACTGCAGTGACTTGGTGACCAGGAATTCCTCGATCCCATAGCGGCCGAACTCGCGGCCGTGGCCGGACTGCCGGACCCCGCCGAAGGGAGCCGAGGTGCTGAAGGCTCCGCCGTTGACCTCTACGGTGCCCGCCCGTAGGCGCCGCGCGAATTCTATGGCGCGTGCCCTGTCGGCGGACCAGATGGCTGCCGCCAGGCCGTAGGGGGTGCCATTGGCGATCTCCACTGCCTCGGCCTCGCTGTCGTAGCCGATTACGGAGAGCACAGGTCCGAAGATCTCCTCCTGGGCGATTGCCATCTCTGGCCGCACGTCGGTGAAGATGGTCGGTTGGACGTAGTAGCCCGCCTCCAGCCCGGGCGGAGACTCGGGTCCCCCCAGGACCAGGCGGGCTCCCTCTGACAGCCCCTGCCGGATGGATGCCCGCACCCGCTCCAGCTGGGCCGCGGACGCCAGCGGCCCGAGCCGGGTCGACTCATCCATGGGGTCACCCGGGACTAGCTTGCGGGCGGTGGCCACCGCCATTTCGACCGCCTGCGCCTGGGCCCCTCGAGGCACCAGCAGGCGGGTCAGGGCGGTGCAGGTCTGGCCTGAATTCAAGAAAGCGTTGTAGACCGCGAACTTCGCCGCGGTGGCGATGTCGGCATCCTCCAGGGCCAGGCTCGCGGACTTGCCGCCCAGCTCCATCGTCACTGGGGTGACGCGGTCCGCCGCCAGCTCGGAGATGCGCCGCCCCGCCCTGGTCGACCCGGTGAATGAGATCGCGTCGACCAGGGCATGGCGGACCAGGGCCTCGCCCGCAACTTGGCCCTCGCCGACCAGGATGTTCAGGACCCCGCCCGGAAGACCGGAGGCGTGCGCCACCTCAGCCAGCATCAGGGCGGTGAGAGGTGCCACCTCGCTCGCCTTCAGGACCACAGTGGAGCCTGACGCCAGCGCGGCTGCCACCTTGGCCATGACCTGTTGCAGCGGGTAGTTCCATGGGGTGATTGCCGCGACCACTCCCACCGGCTCCTTCACCACCAGGCAGTTGCCGATGGTCTCCTCGAAGGGGTAGGAGCGCAGCACTTCGCTGGTGTTGGCGGTGATCGCGATCGGGTTGCCCACCTGGATCGCCCGGGAGTGGCGGATCGGGGTCCCCACCTCACGCGTGATGGCCTCTGCGAACTCCTCGGAACGATCGCGCATTCCCTGGGTCAGTCGATCGAGGACGTCGGCACGCTGGGCGGGGCTCGTCCGGCTCCAGTCGGGCAGGGCTCGCGCGGCCGCTTGCACGGCCCGGGCGACATCCTGTGGCCCGGCGGCCGCCGCCTCGGCCAGTACCGTGCCGGTTGCCGCCTCCATGACCGGGATGACGCCGGCCCCGAGCGGCTCCGCGAACTTGCCGTCGATGTAAAGGGCACCTGCGTGGTTGAGGATGGCTGGATTGGGTGAGCTCAAGCCCAGTCCCCCCGGGTCGCCGCCAGCGGCCCTGGCCGCCCGGGTGTCAGCGCTGGCAGCAGCTCGACCGCCAGCGCCGGTCCCATCCTGAGGGGGTTTGTCCGTCCTCCATCCCGCCGGCCGCCGAGATCATGGCGTCCCATTATTCCTCCCCCCGACCGAGGGATACCGGCGCATAGGAAAGGGGTTGGGCTGGGCGGCTGCGGTGGCGACCTCGTTAGGGTGAAAGGGCCAACCTTGGCTGGGACTCGAAGTACCGATCAACACCATCGGCCGCCCCAATCTCGACGGGGGAGGCCACGAGGAGCCGGGTCTGAGTCCAGCGGAAGCGGTGGCGGCGGTGCCTGATCCCGACCGCCTCCCGGAGACCACCCTGCCAGGGCCAGAGCAGGGGGGATTGGATCTCGGGCCGTGCCCGGCATCCTGATCTCACCCAGCCCAGCATGGTCGGTCCACACGCGGAGATGGTAGCAAGAAGGTCTCGACGAAACCGATCAGGGGACACATAATGGGGCCAAAGCCAAGGAGGAGTCGACGTGAGCCTAGCGCCCGCGATGGTCCCACCGGTGGGCTGCCACCTCCAGCCAGCAGCGGTCGGAGTTGATGGGGAGCGGCTGGCCCTGGCTCCTGGGTGCGCTGGCCCAGGGCAGTCGGAGGGCCCTGGGCTGGGATTCTTGGCGGCTGGGTCTCGGTGAAGAGCGAGCGGCAACTGGCCCCTTGGCTGTCCCAGCCCGCCATCCACACGGTGGGGCGCCTGACCGGCCGCCGTTCCGGCCGGAGAGACCCCGACCGCAAGCGCCGCATGCACCGGGACGCCCGCCGGGAGCAACTGCTCGAAGCCTGTCTGCTGGCCTTCACCGGACGCGGTCTGGAGATGACCACCATGGACACGATCGCGGCCCAGGCGGGTGTCAGCAAGCCGTTGGTGTATCGGCACTTCCACAATCGCTACGAGGCACTGCTGGCGGTGGTCGAGCAGCAGAGCCAGCGTTTGTTGGAGTCGATGGCCCTTGCAGAAGCTGACTCGAACCTGCCGTCATTTGAGTTTCTGCTGGATCAATTCCTCCGCTTCGCTTCGGACTCGCCAGCGGGGTTCCGGCTCCTGTTCCAACTCGTGGACGCCAATCCAGGAGCCGCGCGACGGCGCCTGGAACTATTGCGCGAGCAACTGGGCAAGGCACTCATGGCGGCCCTGCTGCAGGCGGCGGCGGGGTCTGGCCTTGGGGCGGACCGGGACCGGGCGGAGTGGATGGGGGAGCTCATCGTCTCGATTCTCGAAGGAGTGGCGGGAGGGCTGGCCAAGGGTGAGGACCTGTCCCAGCGATCGGTAGCCCTACGGCGGCTGCTGCGCTCTGACTGGGTGATCTCCTCGCTCATGGACGTGCGTGACCAGCCGCGGGCGCTTGGCACCGGCGCCGACCGCGGCGACGGCGGCAAGTGAGGGGAGCACCCCCTATCCTCGGAAGTGAGATGGGGACGGTGGTTAGCCAACGCAGGTGGCGGGATCAGGGCTTGGGCGCGCAGCGGAGCCGACGCCAGCGGCCCGGGCGCCGCGAGGAGGTCGTGGGCCAGATGGTGACCCAGTCTCAAGCCGACGCGCCAGCTACCAGAGCCGACGCGCAGCAGCTTGGCTGCCGATGGAGATCCCCAAGGGCTAACGATCGCGTGGAGAGTTGGCTGAGCTTTGCCCCAGTGATCTGGGGCCCGGTGGGCGCGCGGCGTGAGTACTGAGCCTGGTCGAGTCCCCGCGATCGCCGGTCCCACCCGTTTGTCTGGTGGTCCGGGTACCGGCAAGACCCAGGTTTTGGTCGAGGCCGCAGTGCGATGGCTGGGCGGAGGCCGCGACCCTCATCGGCTGGTGGTGGTCACCCGGAGCCACACCAGCGCGCGGGAGATGCGCTCCAGAATCGAGGCGAGGCTGCCCGAGGTCCACCCAAGACCGAGAGTCCTCACCCATGAGGGCCTGGCACGGGTGGTGCTCGTCGAGGCCGGGGCCGACCCCGAGGCCACCCGTGGGCTGGATCGAATAGGGGAGTGGCTGGCGATGCGCGAGGCGCTGCGGCGGGCTCTGCCCCTACTGTCTGTCCTCCGTCCTCTGGCCGACGATCAGACCTGCATCGAGGACTCGCTCGAGTTCATCTCGATGGTCAAGCAGTCTCTGATCGGCCCCGGACTGCTGGCGGAGCGGCTGCGGGAGGAGCGGGGGCTCCTTCCCGAACTGGCGTTGGTGGCGGCGGGCTATGAGCGCGTGCTCCTGGATATGGGAGCCCGCGACACTCGCGATCTGATCGCAGACGCCCTGGCGAGCCTTGAACGAGTCCCCACCCTGATGGCGGGGTGGGCGGATCTCTTCCTGGTGGATGAGGCCGAGGACCTCACCTCGGCCCAGTGGTACTTGCTGGGTGGGCTCGTGCGCCGCCTGGCCCCGCCCCACGCCGCCCTCGTGGCCGGCGACCGGCGAGTCGCGATCCCCGCGTTTAGGGGACCATCCAGCCGCTTCTTCGACCAGGTCTTCCCGAGCGAGCTGGCTCCGGCGGAGTGGTCGCTAGAGGCACCGCCGGGGGACTGGCGGTCCCAGTTGCAGATCCAACTGGGCACGACCCTCGAGTCTGAGACCCAGCGAGGGGGAATCCGGATCTCCCTGGGAGGGGCCTCCGATGCAGTCTCCTGCACCGGCGCGGTGTGGGTGGCTCCGGATGAGAGCGAGGAGGCCTTTGCGATCGCGCGCGAGATTCAGCGCTCGAAGCTAGCTGGCGAGTTCGACTACGATCAGGTGGCGGTGCTGTTCCGGAGCGCCGCGGCGCAGCTGGCTCCCCTGCTGGAGGCGATGGCGGCGATCGGGGTGCCCTGCCGGGTGGAGCGTTCCCGCTGGACCTCCAGCCTGGCGGTCCAGGTGGTGGGGCTCTGGCTGAGGGCCCTCGGTACCCCGCAGGATGAAGCGGCACTTCTGAGGCTGCTGGCCCTGGGCCCGAATGGGGCAACTCCGCCGGAGGTGCTCAGGTTGCGACGGCTGGCGGCCAGCCGCCGCGAGACCCTGTCCAGGACCCTGTGGCGAGAGGCGGAGCTGGCTGATGGTGCCCAGGGTCCCCGGTCCCCAGAGGTTGTCGGCGGCGGTCAGTTGGTCCGCCTCTGGCGCCATCTCGGTGGCGGCGACCCCGGCATGGCGGGGAGACCGCTGGCCCCTTCTGCGTTCCGATCTCTGTTAACGGCGATCCTGGAGGGCAGCGGCCTGACTCGCCTGGCCCTGACGGACCCGGAGACCGCGGCGGCGCTGGCGCGCTTGAATCTGGCTGTTGACGATGCGGGATCCGCCAAGGCGCGGATGGGCTTCCCCGAGCCCTCCCTGCGGGAGTGGACGGAGCTGATCCAGGTCGGCATTCGACGCGCCGGCTGGGATACCGAGAGGCTCGCCCAGCGGCAGTACCCGGCGGTCTCGCTGCTGACCATCCACCAGGCGAAGGGGAGACGCTGGCGCCGGGCGTTCGTGACCGGGCTGGTGGATGGAGCTCTGCCGGCGCGGTCGGTAGAGGTGGGACTGCTCGGCGTGGACGACAAGCAGCGGGTCCTGGAGGTGCTGCCAGAGCTGGAGGACGCGATGGGCGGTCCGGGCCACCACCTCGAGGAGGAGCGCCGGCTGCTCTTGGTGGCGGCCACCAGGGCCACCGACCAGGTCGTCTTCTCCTGGGCTCAGCGCTACGGCGACCGGCCCGCGCTCGCCTCCCCTTTCGTGGCCCAT
>DATKSV010000171.1:0-3560 GCA_035531535.1 Candidatus Nanopelagicaceae bacterium
CCCAGTTTGGTAGTCGACATGCATCCCATCAGGTCCACGTGTTCGCCCTTGCCGTCCATCTCCAGCTGCTGGAGGTAGGCGGGCCACCTGTCGTATCGCTGAGCAGGAGGCTCAAGGCTCGTCGCTCTCGGCGGCCGCCACCTCCCCTGCAGCGGAGCCCCGCCTGGAAGGCATGGGAGCTTCATCATGTCAGCCACCACCAGCGAGATGGGCTGCCTTGCCATCGATGCAGGCGAGCAGGCTGCGCCAAGATTCGTCGAAGGCCTCGGCCCCCTGACGCTGCAGGTCAGAAGCCAGCACAGCGGAGTCCAGTCCCGCCTCGGCCAGCTCGACCATGACCTGGTCAGCATCCCCACCGTCCGCGCGCATCAGGGCACCGACGGTGCCGTGGTCGGCAAAAGCCAGAAGCGTTTGCTCCGGCATGGTGTTGATCGTGAAGGGCGCTGCCAGCGCCTGGACATAGAGCACGTCGGAGGCGACTGGATCCTTAGTGGAAGTGCTGGCCCAGAGCAGACGCTGCGGCCGAGCCCCCTCATTGGCCAGACGCTGCCAGCGCGCGGAGTTGAGCAGCTCGCGGTAGGCGCGGTAGACCTGAGCCGCCGCCGCAATCCCAACTTGATCGCGGAGCCGATCTGGGACCTTGCCGCTCACCAATTTGTCCCAACGACTGACAAAGAGCGACGCCACCGAGCCGACCTCCGGATTCAGTCCCGCCTCGATCCGCCGCTCCACCCCCCGCAGGTAGGCTTCGGCGGACGCCTGATATTGAGCAGCTGAGAACAGCAGGGTGACATTGATGGGTAGCCCCGCGAAGGTGCACTCCTCGATCGCCTTGACCCCGTTTGCGGTGCCTGGGATCTTGATGAAAAGGTTGGGACGCCCGGCCCGTTGATGCAACCGGCCAGCGGCCCGGATGGTAGCTGGAGAATCCTCAGCCAGTAGCGGCGAGACCTCCAAGGAGACCCAACCGTCCACTCCGGCTGTGCGGTCGTGGATGTGCTTGAACATGTCCGCGGCCACCCGCAGGTCGGCGATGGCCAGCTCGAAGAAGATGTCCTCGGCGCTTTGGCTCCGCGCCAAAGCCTGGGTGATTTCCCGGTCGTAGGCGCGGCTCTGTTCGATCGCCTTGTCGAAGATGCTCGGGTTGGAGGTCAGGCCTGTCAGCGCGTACTTATCGATGTAATTCTGGAGCTTACCGCTGGTGAGCAAGTCGCGCGTGATGTTGTCCAGCCAGAGACTCTGACCGGCGTCGTGCAGTTCTTGAGTAGACGTCACGGCTCCTCCTGGGCAGGCTCGATCAGCGCCCGGCACGGCCTTGTGACTGGTCTGCTACTGCCTGTTGTTGGCACCACCGAGCGGGCCATCAGGTCCCCGGGAAGGGTTCGGCCAGGGACGCCAGCACACACACCCCTCCGGCTGCCGCGAGCTGCGCGGCCGAATAGTGGCCGGTCGCGACCCCGACCGAGGTGGCGCCCGCCTGGTTGGTCGCCTCCATGTCCCGCGGGGTATCCCCGACCACCATGACCTCGTTCTTGGCAAGGTCGCGCCCGTGCAGTCGCGCGGCCTTGGCGATGGCCATCCGGGTCAGTTCGGCCCGATCGGGGGAGTCGGAGCCGTAGGCCCCGAAGATGAAGAATCGATTTAGATTGCCCGGCATCATCTTGGTCCGGGCTGCGCCCTCCATGGCCCCCGAGACGACACCGAGGATCACTCCCGCCCCACTGAGTTTGGAGAGCGTGTCCTCAACGCCATCGAAGACCCGGTACTCCTTGGACTGCCAGATGTCTTCGGCCAAGTGGAGCAGGTACTGTGCATAGATGGCGACCATCTCACTGGGGGCTGGCTTGCGCCCCAGTACCGCCTCGAAGGTCTCGGTGCCGACCTCGGGGTCCGTCTCCCCCGCAGAGGTGTGCTTGCCGATGTCCGCCTCCACGCCATAGAGCTTGTCGAAGGCGTACGCCCAGCTCCTGGCTCCCGCGCCCCCGGTGTGGACCAGGGTCTCGTCGATGTCAAAGAGCACCGCCGCGGGCTTGCCGGCTCGGACGGCCTCGTCCGGGCGCCGATCTTCCGCTCTCATTTGGCGGCCGCCTTCTCGTCGTGACCGCCGAACTGCTTGCGCATGGCGGAGAGCGCCTGGTTGGCGAATTCGTCGAGATCTCGTGACGAGAATCGGGAATAGAGGGCGGCGGTCAGCACCGGCGCCGGGACTCCCTCGTCGATGGCCGCGATCGAGGTCCAGCGACCCTCCCCGGAATCCGACACGCGGCCCTTGAAACCCGACAGATCCGGCGACTCCTGCAGAGCAATCGCGGTGAGGTCGAGGAGCCAGGACTCGACCACGCTGCCGCGGCGCCAGAGCTCGGCCACTGCCGGGATGTCGATATCAAACTGATAGAACTGCGGCTCCTCCATGGGCGCGGTCTCAGCGTCGGGCTCCTGCAGGTGAGCTCCGGCATCGGCGTGGTGGAGGATGTTCAGCCCCTCGGCGAGGGCCGCCATCATTCCGTACTCGATTCCGTTGTGGACCATCTTCACGAAATGGCCAGCTCCGTTGGGCCCGCAGTGCAGATACCCTTGCTCCGATGGGCCAGGCTTCCCCTTACGCCCTGGTGTTCGCGGCGCCGCTCCCACCCCGGGGGCAATTGTGGCGAAGATGGGCTGGAGGTGGGCGTAGGCCTGGTGATCGCCGCCGATCATCAGGCAGTAGCCCCGCTCCAGCCCAAACACCCCTCCGCTGGTACCGCAGTCGACTAGGCGGATGCCGCGCTCGGCAAGCTGCTTAGCTCGTCGAATGTCATCGCGGTAGTAGGAGTTGCCGCCATCCACGATTATGTCGCCCTTCTCCAGCTCCTTGGCCAATTGGGCGATGGTGGAGTCGGTGATGTCGCCAGCCGGTACCATCACCCAGGCAGCTCGGGGCGGGGTCAGTTCGGCCACGAAGTCAGCCATCGAGGTGGCCCCCTTCGCTCCCTCAGACTCCAGCTGTTTGACGGTAGCGGGATTGACGTCGTAGACGACACAGCGATGGCCGTCCCGCATCAGCCGGCGGACGAGATTGGCTCCCATCCGACCCAGACCGACCATGCCTAGCTGCATCGGCTCACTGCTGGCCATGCCTACCTCCTTGATGAATCGAACCGGACCACGACATTCAGCTACCCCCAGCGCCAGCACCGGAGCCCAGCCAGGGCTCCTGCCAGGCGGGATGCCCTCGGACCAAGGACTTGGCCTGGGTCGGTCCCCAAGATCCCTCGGAATACCGGTGCAGCGGAGACGGCGCGTCCAGCAGCGGCTGGACGATCCTCCAGGTCTCCTCTACGCTGTCCTCCCTGGTGAAGAGGCGCTGGTCCCCGCGCATGGCATTGTCGAGGAGCCGCTCGTATGGGCTCAGCGGCTGACCCAGCTCCTGGGCAAACGAGAGGTCAAGGTGCACGGGCTGCGAGATCCGCCGTCTGCTGCCGTGAGAGGTAAGGCGGATTCGCAGCCCGGGGTCGGGATCGATCCGAAGCACCACCTGATTGGCCTCGGTCTGGGCTGCCCCGCCCAGGAATGCGAGTGGC
>DATKSV010000172.1:0-3688 GCA_035531535.1 Candidatus Nanopelagicaceae bacterium
TGGACAGCTCGACGGGATGCTGTCCACGATTCAGGAATCTTGCTCTACTCACGGGGTCACCTTCTGGGAGACTGACATAGCCGAGGACGGGGGCAAGGTGATGCTGGTGGCGGGGGCTCCCAGGGCCGGTGACGACGACGCCGGCCGGCTTCTGATAACGGTCCGGGAGATCCTGGACCGCGGCGGGCCACTCCCTCTGCGCGCCGGGGTCAACCACGGTCGGGTGTTCGCGGGCGACTTCGGGCCCTCCTACCGGCGGACGTATTCGGCCAAGGGCGACGCGGTCAACCTGGCCGCCCGCCTGATGGCCCGGGCCGGTGCCGGCGAGCTCTGCGCCTCCGCAGGGGTGGTGCGACGGAGCCGGGTCCACTTTGAAACCCGGGAGCTGGAGCCATTCTTGGTCAAGGGCAAGCTGGAGCCGGTGCGCGCTCACCTGGTCGGCAGCCTGCGCACAGCGGAGGTGGCCAAGCCGGTGGGCCCCGGCCTGGTTGGCCGCGAAGTTGAGATGGGCCTGCTGAGGGAGCGACTGTCGGCGGCCGCGGTTGGTCAGGGCGGCTGCGTGGAGCTGGTCGGCCCTTCTGGAATCGGCAAGTCCCGCCTGATCTCGGAGCTCCAGGAGGTAGCCGGGGTGCCGGTGCTGGCCGCGATCTGCGACGAGTACCGAGCGGTGCTGCCCTACGCCTCGGTGAGTGTGCTGGGCCGGCAGGCCCTGGGAGTAGACCTCGAGGCCAGTTCCGCCGCGGTAGGTCAGGCGCTCTCCGCCAAGGTGGCGCGCAGCGCGGCTCATCTCATGCCCTGGCTGCCGCTGCTGGCCAGCGCCCTTCGGGCCGAGGTCGCTCCCACCCCGCAGGCGAGCGCGCTGGACGAGCGCTTCCGCCGGGAACGGTTGGAGGAGGCGTTCCTGCAGCTGTTGATGGTGCTGCTGCCGGAGCGCTGCCTTTTGGCGGTCGACGACGCCCAGTGGATGGACGACGCCAGCGCCTCCTTGGTGCGCCGCTTGGTCGGGGCGCTCCCCTCCCGGCCCTGGCTGCTGGTCGTGGGCCGTCGCCCGGACGGTCGCGGCCTATCCCTTGAGGGTTTCGATGAGGTGGCCCGCTTGGAGCTGGAGCCGCTGGCTCCGGCCGAGGTCGCCCAGCTGCTGCGGGCGGTAACCGCCGAGCGGCCGCTGGCCCCCCACCAGCGGGATGCCATCGCCGGCCGTGGTGGCGGCAACCCCCTGTTCCTCTTGCAGCTGGTCGAGACCGGGCTCCAGGCCGGTTTTGAGACCAGCCTGCCCGACACTGTCGAGGAGGTGCTGGCCGCCCAGATTGACCGGCTGACCCCTCAGCAGCGGCGGATTCTGAGGGTGGCGTCGGTGCTGGGGATGCAGGTGACGGTCCCGGTGCTGGCGGAGATGCTGGATGACGCGGCCGATGTGGCCAGGCTGGCGGAGTTGGACGACTTCCTCAGCCCTAACCAGGATGGCACCCTGCGCTTTCGGCACGGCATCTTGCGCGATGCCGCCTACGAGGGGCTCCCGTACTCCCGGCGGCGGGAACTGCACGCCCGGGCGGGGGTGGTGTTGGAACGTAACGCGGGGCCCAACGCCGCTGAGATCTCCAGCCTGCTGGCTTTGCACTTCGGCCAAGCCGGCCAGAATCGGTCGGCCTGGCGCTATGGGCGTATGGCCGGAGAGCGGGCTCGGGCCGTCTACGCCAGCCTCGAGGCCGCTAGTTTCTTCGAGCGGGCGCTCGAGGCCGCGCGCCAGCTGGGCGACATTCCGGGCGGCGATCTTTTGGAGGTGGCCGAGGCGCTCGGCGATGCTCGGACCCGGCTTGGCGAGTTCGCCATGGCGGCCGGCACCTACCGCGCCGCCTGCCGCTGGGCGAACGGGCCGACGGAGCGGGCTCGACTACGCTTCAAGGTGGCGCTGGCCACCGAGCGGGCCGGCAACTATCCCCTCACCCTACGGACGCTGAGCCTGGCGGAGCGCAGCCTCGGTCCAGATCACGGCCCATCGGCGGCACGCCTCCGCGCCGAGATCCGCGCCCAGTACGGGTTGGTACGCCACCGGCAGGGGCGCAGTCAGGATGCCGTGCGACAGCTTCTGGATGCGGTCCGGCTGGCCGACTCGGCCGGCGTCCCCGCGGTGTTGGCGACGGCGCTCGTCCACCTCGACATCGCCGAGCTCACCATGGGACGGGTTGGGGACAGCGAGCACGCCAGGCGAGCGCTGGAAATCCTCCGCGACCTCGGCGACCAGCCATGGCTGGAGGCGAGGGCGCTCAACCAGCTCGGTATCAGGGCCTACTTTGCCGGCCACTGGCCCGAGGCGGTGGACTTCTATTCTCAGTCCTGCGAGGCCTGCCGGCGGGCCGGTGACGAGTGGACCGCCGCAGTTGGGGCTGGCAACATCGCCGAGGTGCTCGCGGACCAGGGCCATCTGGAGCGGGCCAAGACCATTCTGGAGGAGGCTCTCGGGACCTACCAGGCGGCCGGGACACCTGCTTTCATCGGCTATGGGACGATGCTGCTGGGGCGGCTGGCGGCTCGGCGCGGGGACTTCGAGCTGGCCCGGTCGCTCCTGGAGAAGGCTCGCGCTCTCTCCGCCGGCGATGGCGAGACCCTCCAGGTTCTGCAGTCAGACGCTGCCTGGGCCGAATCTCGGCTGCTGGCCGGTGACCTGACAGGAGCAGTGGAGCTGGCGGAGCAGGCGCGAGCGGATGCCGCCACGGTCCCGGGCAGCGATCTGCTGGTGGCATGGCTGGAGCGTGTGCTCGGCCTGGCGAGAGCCGCCAGGGGGGAGGAGGTGGCCGTGGTTGCCGAACACCTCCAGACCTCTATCGATGTCGCCCGCCGCCGGGGCGCCCGTTATGAGCTCGCGATGTCCCTTCAGGCGTTGGCGGACCTCCAGCCTGCAGTGGGGCCGGAGGTCCGCCAGGAGAGCCTGGAGCTCTTTGATCAGATGGGAGTCGTCGAGACGGCCCGCGGCCTGGGCCGGCTCAGGCCGGCCCAGGCTCCCGCCTGATCACCAGTACATTGGGTCGCCGCCGAAGGAGCTGGTCTTGACCACCACCTGCTCCGCGCCGTTCACCCAGCTGGATGAGGCAACGCAGGCCTGGAGTGGGTAGGGGATGAACCGGACCAGAAACTTGTAGATAGGGTTGCCGCAGCTGAAGAGCAGGCCCTGGTAGGGGTAGCTGCTGCTGCCTTGCACGGGCAGCCAGGTGGGGAATCTCTGGGTGGCCCCGAAACAAACCGGGGTGTATTGGGTGTCCCCGTCCATAGGGTCCTGGCTGGAGGACGACTGCGGGAAGGTGAGCGTCACCGAGCCGCCGACGTCCGCGCTTGTAGTCACCGCCAGGGGGTCGGCGGTGGCCGAACCGGAAACGAACTGGTCGCAGTTGAGCGCTCCGGTCCCGAAGGCGGCGGAGAGATGGAAGGGGCTGGTGCTGCTGTTGGTGGTTACGCCTCCGGTGACGCCGGTGCTAGTGCTCTGAACCTGAACCTGGCAGTTGCTGGTACAGGTCACCGAGACGGACGGGGGCGGCGTCGTTTGCGCCACTGTCACATCGGCGATGACCGGCCCGAAGGCCCCGGCTGCGGGGTCGCCTGCGAAGCTCAAGTCGGTGCTGTCGGTGGTCGCCGTGAAGGTGTAGCTCTCCTTGATCCATCCCATGCTGGAGTGGGTCGTCGACGCGGTAACGGT
>DATKSV010000173.1:0-5976 GCA_035531535.1 Candidatus Nanopelagicaceae bacterium
GTGGGAACAGCGCTGTACGTGAAGGCGGGCGGAGTACCTTGGAAGCTCGCCACCTTTGACCCCGAGACGGCCCACATCGGGCTATCCTATGCGATCAAACCTCGTATTGAATCGTCGCCTCAGTACGTAACCTGCTGCAGCCAGGTTTTCGATGCCGATGGAACAGGCTTAGAGTTCATCGCGTACGACACTTCGGACGCGGTAATAAGCCGCGAGAATCCGTTTCTGACCCGTACGGAGATGGCGCGCCTCATGGCGCGCAGCCTCTCGTTGTACCAACGCCGGCATGCTGGGACGTCACCACGTCGCATCGTCGTTCAGAAGAACAGCGAATTCAAGAAGGAAGAGATAGATGGGTGCTTTGACGCTTTCGAGCCGGTCACTGAAAAGATCGAGCTTCTGCAGGTGCAGCAGTCCTCTGGCTGGCGCGGCGTGCAAATCGATCCTCCCATGAGCGGCTCGCCGAAGGGCCAAGCAGCTGCATTCCCCCTCAGTAGAGGCACGTGCTTGCCGTTGGGCACGCGAGAGATCCTGCTTTGGACGCAGGGAACTCAAGCGGGCATTGCAGAACGAGGACGCCGCTACTACAAGGAAGGTCGCACCATTCCTGAACCACTCAAGCTGGTCCGGTTCGCAGGCCATGGACCATTGAGTGAGCCCGCTCGTGACGTGCTCGGGCTCACGAAGATGAACTGGAACAATGATGGGCCACATGACCGCTTGCCCGTCACCTTAAGCTACGCCCATGTGCTTGCTCGCACGATCAAGCGGTTTGCCACCCTCGCGTCGCGTCCCTACCAGTTTCGATTCTTTATGTAGAAACATGGGCTTGGCACCATGAGCCTGCTTCTGGCCCAGCTGCCGCAGTCGGGTAGCAATGGCTAGTCCGGGACTATCCTCCCAGACCTCTGGTCATGGAAGTGAACGCCAGCCGTATAATTAGTGTTGCTCCGGCGCCCTGAACCTGCTATGCTGGCGGGGTGGGCGCCCCCACCGGCCAGCAAGTGGAACTGGACTTGGAGCTGCGGCCGAGTGGGGGGCGGAGGACGGCGCTGGAAGTGTTGGCTGGACGCCACAGCTTCCCGGCCGGACACCGAGGGTTTGGCGCCCAGCGCTCCTCCTGACTCCACCCTGGTAGACAAAGCTCCCACCTCCAGCTGCCGCCAATCTCAGTTGACCGCCCGAACCGAGGAGAGGGCTGCCCCCGGTTCGCTGGCACCTCTCGGCAGATGGTCGATCGCTACCGCCCCATTCTCCATCTCGCGACCGTGCGGCTCTCGCCGGCCGGCTCCCGAGGCTGAGCTCCTCGCGCTGATCGAGGTGAGCCGGCGGCGGGCCGGTTGACGGCTGGTCCGGGCGGGGCCATCGCTCGGGCGCCGACCCCAGGACGCCCGGAGCTGCGCGAGCACTGCGGCAGCGGTTGCCAATCGCATCGCCGCCGTGGGTCGCGGGCTCGGCGACCGGGGTTGCCCGATCCGGGACCAGCCGGGAAAGGCGGCGCCATCCAAGGCCGTGAGGAGAAGCACAGCTGTGGATAATGGAATGGCGAGGCCCGTCATCGGGCAAGAGGGAGGCTGAGGTACCGAAATGGCACCGGACGCTGTGGCCGGATCGCTGGACGAGCAACTCTGGGCGCTGGCGCACTCCGAACGGGCTGCGCTCGCGGAGGACCTGTCAGACCTCAGTGCCGAGCAGTGGCGGCACGCCACCCTGTGCCGGCGGTGGGATGTCGAGCAGGTAGTCGCTCACCTCACCGCCGCGGCCAGCCTGAACCAGTGGCGGTGGGTGCGTAGCATGCTCGGCGCGCGCTTCCGCGCCGACGTGCACAATCAGCGGCGGCTGGTCGAGCAAGTGGGCAGCTCCCCGGCCGAGACGCTGGCCCGGTTTCGGGCCGTCATCGGGAGCACCACCGCCCCCTCGGGGCACACCCCGGCCTACCTTGGGGAGGTCGTGGTGCACGCCCAAGACATCCGTCAGCCGCTGGGGCTGCCCCGGACCCCGGCCGTCGAAGCGCTGACGCCGGTGGCGGAGTTCTTCGCCCGCCGCAACTTCGCAGTTCCCAGCCGGTCCACCGCCGCCGGCCTACGGCTGCGCGCTGACGACGGGCCCTTCGCCAGCGGCACCGGGCCGCAGGTCTCCGGATCCACCCTCGCGCTGGTCATGAGCATGGCCGGCCGCGCTGCGTACCTGGACCGGCTCGATGGCCCAGGTGTGCCGATTCTGCGGGGCCGGCTCACCGGCGAGGCAGCCTGAACCGCGGCACCATCGAGCTCCCCAGGACCCTCGGGGGAGAGCGCAGCCTGCGCGCGCAACGCCGCCTCCGATCTGGCCCGGGACCCGCCGAGGGCCCCAGGTCGAGGAACTGGCCCGGCTGAGAATCCGGGCCCGCCTCCGATCGTCGCTGCTGGTGTTCGACGAGGTGGGCCACCCGCCGCTGGGCAAGGCCTGGGCCAACTGGATCTCCCAGGTGGTGTCCGCCGCCTCGACCGGGGCTCGGTGGTCCTCCCCGCCCATCCCGTCGCCTCGGACCTGGGTCAGGTGTCCGCAGTCCGAGTGCAGACCTCTGGTCATGGAAGTGAACGCCAGCCGCAGAATTAGTGTTGCTATAGCGCCCTGAACCGGCTACACTGGTGGGGTGGACGCACCCACCGGCGAGCAAGTGGAACTGGACTTGGAGTTGGCGCCGAGTGGTGGGCGGAGGACTGCTCTGCACGTGCTTGAGAGCGAGGGACAGCGCGCGGTCTTCCTGGGAGCGGTGCCGGTGCACGTTTATGACGCGGGCGATCGCGCCGCCGAGGCGGCGGGCTTGGTACTGCTGGCCCGGGCAGGGGTAGCGCCTCGGACGGAGCTGGCGGAGGTGTTCCACTGCCACCGCAACACGGTGATGCGCTTGGAGCGGCGCCTGGAACGCGGCGGAATGGCGGCCGTGGTCCCGGCCAAGCGAGGGCCCAAGGGACCGCACAAGGCCACCCCCGCCGTCCTGGCGGTGGTGGCGGCGAACGCCGATCAAGGTCGCCGCCATGTCACGCAGTTGATTGCGGAGCAGACCGGAGTGCGCCTGCACCCGAACCATGTCAGCCGGCTGCTGCGGCAGGTGCGGAGTGGCCCGTCCCGGCCGGAGCTGTGGGGGGAAGAGGCAGCGATGCTTCCCGCACCAGAGGATGAGCCGACGGACCACGGGATTGCGCCGGCGGTGGAGGACATCGGGCCAGAGATAGCCGGGGTGCCGGCGGGTGCGGAAGCGCTCCCCGCCTTCGAGCCCCCGGCGCTGGTGCCCGAGGTGGCCCGGGGCCGGTACATGGGAACCGCGTTGTACTACCCGGCCCTTCAGGCCCTGGGCCTGGTGGAAGCAGCCCGGAAGTGCTTCCGGCTGCCCAACGCGGAGCGCTTCGGGGTCCGGGCGGTGACCCTGACCCTGTTCGTCCTCGCCCTGCTGAGTCGGACCACGGTGGAGGCGGCCAAGCACCTGCGCCGCTTCGAGTTCGGACCGGTGATCGGGGCGGGTCGGGCCCCGGCGGTGAAGACGCTGCGGCGCAAATTGGCAGAGCTGGTCCAGCAGAATGGCGCCGGCCGCTTCCAGGAGCTGCTGGTCAAGCGCTGGGTGGAGCAGGCGGTGGTGGCCACCGCCTACCTGTATGTGGACTCCCACATGAAGATGTACTCGGGCAAGCGCAAGCTGGCGGAGTGCTGGAACACCCAGCGGCGCCGGCCGCTGCCGGGGATGCTGACCCACTTCGTCAACGACCTGCAGGGAAGGCCGCTGCTGTTCGTGACCGAGGAGGCCAACGTCACCCTGGCCAAGGCGATGCCCAGAGTGGTCAAGGCGGTCCGCAGCGTCCTGGGGGACCGCGCCTTCACGGTGATCTTCGACCGGGGTGGGTACGACGGCAAGCTGTTCAGCTGGCTGAAGGCGGAGACGCTCGACTTCATCACCTACGAGCAGGGGGATCCGAACCTGCCCCAAGAGCGCTTCTCCCGCCACGAGACCAGGTTCGAAGGCAAGAAGGTGCGCTTGTGGATCGCCGAGGACCAGGTGACGGTGGCCGGGAGCGGCCCCTGGCGGCGGATCGTGGTGCGCACCAAGAGCGGCCACCAGACGCCGATCTTGACCAGCTTGACGGATCTGCCGGCGGCCAAGGTGGCGGTGCTCATGTTCGCTCGCTGGCGGCAGGAGAACTTCTTCAAGTACATGGGGGAGCACATGGGGCTGGGCCAGCTGCTGGGCTACGCCTACCAGGAGGCGGATGGCAGCCAGTTGGGCCCCAACCCCGAGCGCCAGAAGATGGACCGCGCACTCAAGGGGAAACGCCAAGAGCTGGCCAAGCTGCGCTCCGAACTGGGACAGGCGGTGCTGGACGAGCCCCGGGACTCCCACCGCACCGCGCACGGCCTCAAGGTCGCCCAGAAGGGGCAGGTGCGGCAGATGCGCCAGAGGGAGGCGGAGATTGCGACCCTCCTGGCCCAACGCTCCGCCCTGCCCACCCACGTGCCGTTGCGGGAGGCGGGCCGGCGCGAGGTGATGCGCCTGGAGCAGAAGGCCATCATCGACCGGATCAAGATGACCGCCTACAACGCCGAGGAGTGGCTCTTGGAGCGACTCGCTCCCCACTACCACAACCCGGACGACATCCGCCTGCTGCTGCGCTCCTTCGCCGAGCTGTCCGGCGAGATCCGCAGCACCACCCAGGGCGTCGTGGTCACCCTGGATCCCCCCGACACCCCCATCTACCGGCGCGCCCTGCAGGGTCTCTGCGCTGACCTGAGCCAGCTGGGCGCCACCTTCCCCGGCACTGCTCTACCCGTCACCTACCAGGTCGCGGTGCACCATTCTGAGGTCGCCGCCTGACCCCACATGTCCACTGGTCTGCATAGGGGGGGTTCCCGCAGGAGACATCGAACCACTCGTGGCGGGTGCCGGGGTCCCGAACTCGCTCCAAGCCTGCTCCCCGGTCGTCCTCGGCTAGAGCACGCAGTCCGCTACTCTCTCGAACAACGGCCTGACCCTGTACGACGTACGGGTTGTGGACCGTCAGGGTGTCGGCACAGTAGAGGCGGAGTGGCGGGATTCGCAACCCACGCGAAAGCGGCAAGAGACGTGAGAGTTGCAGCAGCAGGTTGACCTCTGCAAGGTAGGCAGCAAACTGCTGAATCTCGACTCCAACCAGGCCGTCGGTGGACGCATTGAGCCAGCGTTGCAGGTCAAGGGTCTCCCCGGCAGTGCTGCGCGACTCGACGGACGCGCGGATTCGGTTGGCGATGTCCACCAAGAAGCCACCCGACCCGGTGGCGACGTCGAGGACTCTGAGGGGACGGCCTTCAGCGTCGGCCTGGGCGCGCAGCGGGTCCACACCCACGATCGACAGCATGGCGTGTATAACATCGCGGGGAGTGTAGTACTGGCCGAGGAGCTTACGGTCCACCCGAGCCAGCTCTCGCTCGTAGACCGCTCCTAGAATATCGCTGGAGAGCTGTCCAAGATAGGTGTTCGCCAGTTCATAGACCGCGTCGATGTAGGCGTCAGTGGTGGGCCGGTGCCACGTATATGCGTTGTCACGGGCGAACAGGTCTGGATAGCGACGCTGGGCTTGTGAGAAGGCGTGCTCAACCACAGCCGACACGTCTTGAAGCGCTTGCATCAATTGGTCGAAGCCACCGTTGTAAAGGACCTTGGAGTCAAGGAGGTCTGTGTCTTCCCATGCCCGAACGACCAGCAGCCGGGTGGCAGTGTAGAACGCGGTGTGGGAGATGAACTGCCGCAGCGCCACGCGCGCCGTCACCGGCGAAGACGGGCCGACGTAGTCCTCGTAGGTGCGTGCCTCAACGGCATCGGTGGACCCACCTGCGCATTTCGGCGAATCCGATCACCCAGGTCGGGGGGAATCCGATCACCTGGTTCGGGGTTTTCGATCAGTCCCGGTGGGGATGACGCGGTGATCGGAGGCGGTGAGGCGGAATGACCCGGCGGTGACCTCCGTG
>DATKSV010000174.1:0-4071 GCA_035531535.1 Candidatus Nanopelagicaceae bacterium
GCCGACCAGCTCGCTGAGGCGGGGAGCCCGCTCTGCCTGGGCAGTGACAGCAACGCCGTGGTCGACCTCTTCGAGGAGGCCCGAGCGACCGAGCTCGACCTGCGCCTCCTGACCGGGCGCCGGGGCGGTCTCGATGCCGAGGGCCTGCTTCAAGCGGCCAGCTCCAACGGCATGGCTGCCCTGGGCTGGGAAGCCCAGGAGTTGAGGGCTGGCGGACTCGCCGACTTCATCAGCCTGGATCTCTCCAGCCCCCGCCTGGCCGGCGCTGGAGAAGCCGACCTCCTTCCTCGGGTCATCTTCGGCGCCGGCGCCGGCGAGGTGACCTCTGTCGTGGTCGGGGGCGAGGAGGTGGTGCGTGACAGCCGGCACCTGCGTTTGGGCAGCATCGCGGAGCGTTTGGCCACCGCTCTGGAGGGGATCGAACCCGCCTGGCAGGCGGCCCTGGCTCAGCCGCCCCAGTGACTACGCTGCTGACCAACATCGGTCGTCTCTTCACCGCCGGGCAGCCTGTCCTGGAGCACGCCGACGTGGTCATCGAGGACGGTTCCATCGCGGCTGTGGGCAAGACCGGATCGCTGCTGGTGCCGCCCGGGGCGGAGCCATACGACTGCCGAGGCGGTCTCCTAACCGCCGGCCTGATCGACGCTCACACCCACCCCATCTATCCCCGGCCCCGGCTGGCGGAGATCGCCCAGCGAGCATCTGGCGCCCCCTACCAGCAGATAGCGGCGGCGGGGGGTGGGATCGCGGCCACCGTTGCCGAGACCCGGCAGGCGTCCTGGGATGAGCTGGAGCAGGGGTTGCGAACCCGGTTGGAGCGCTGGCTGGAGGCGGGCACGACCACGGTCGAGGCAAAGACCGGCTACTGGCTGGAGCGGGAGGGGGAGATGGGAGCGGTTCGCCTCCTCAGGCGGCTCGCGGACGATCCCCGCCTGCCCAGCTTGGAGGTCACCTTCCTGGGCGCCCACGACCTGCCCCCGGAGTTTGCCAAGGAGCGCTCGGAATTCGTCCGGGAGGTGGCCGGATGGGCCCCGGACGCCCGTCGGGAAGGCGCCCGTTTTGCTGATGTTTTTTGCGACCAGGGGGCCTTCACGGTGGCCGAGTCCGAGCATATCCTGGGCCAGGCCCGGACTGCCGGCTTGGCCCTGCGCATCCATGCCGACGAGCTGGAGCTCACCGGGGGCACCCTGCTGGCGGCCCAGCTGGGGGCGGTGTCTGCCGACCACCTGCTCTGCATCGGGGCAACCGAGATCGCCGCCCTGGCGGCCTCCTCGACGGTGGCGACGCTGTGTCCGGTAACCGCGGTGGCCCTGGGCCGAAAGCCGCCAGCGAGGGCGTTACTCGACGCCGGGGTGCCCCTCGCGCTGGGCAGCGACCATAACCCGGGCACGTCGGGCACGACCTCCATGAGCCTGGTCGTCTGGTTGGCGATTACCGAGCTGGGGCTGAGCGTTGAAGAGGCCCTCGCCGCGGCAACGCTGGGAGGCTCGCGCTCGCTCGGAGTTCCGGACCGGGGGGAGATCGCTCGCGGATTCCTCGCCGATCTCGTCCTTTGGGAGGCCGACCACGAGGGGGCGTTTGCGTGGAACCCTGGCCTCCACCCTCTGCAAGTGTGGCGGACGGGACAGGCGACCTCGACCATTCCTTGAAGGGCTTCCCGCGGTGATCCCCTAGTCCGCTAGCGGCGGTCCAGACTCCTGATGTCATCTGCGGCCTAGCCTGAACAGCTCACAAGATCTGTAGACACCTGTGCCCCTGAGGGGGCGTGCAGGAAAAGAGAGGGCGGCCCATCCTTTGGGTGTTCAAAGCTCAAGGGAGGGGACCGCCGTGGCCACTGATGACCTGATCTTCCGCCACCGTGTGCGGTTGTTCGCCAGAGCTGGCGAAATTGGGGTTGCTGGGGCCTGCCGGGAGCTGGGCTACTACCGCTCCTGGTACTACCGCTGGAAGCCGATAGTGGAGCGGCACAGGCTGGAGATCCTGATGCCCCGGGAGAGGCGCCGCCCCCGGATGCCCAACCAGTTGGCGGCCTGGTTGGAGCAGTGGGTGGTGACCATGGCGCTGGAGAGCCCGCGACTGGGTCCGAGGCGACTGGCGGCCCAGTTGCGCCGGCCGATGTGGGGAGGCCATCTGATCTCTCCCAGCGGCGTGTTCAAGGTGCTCCGGCGACACGGGATCGCGACCCGGCAAAGAAGACTCAGCCTGGTCGCTGGTTTCCTGCCTTGAGGAATCTGCCAACCGCTTCACGGCAGCTGCCCGGACCGTGCATCGGGCGGTCCATTCTGGTGACGCCCAAGGGCAGCGTGATTATATCGACTCCCACACTTACTAGCGCCAGTGCAAGACAGATACGCCGATGACTTGGGCGACTTCCTGAAGTTCGGCCTACTCCACCAGCTGCGTGCGGGGGCGATTGTTCTCCGGCTTTGGAGCTGGGGGTAGTTTTGTATCGAGCTCGGGACGAGTCCAACCGCGACAAGTGAACCCACTCCTTACGAGGCGTGTCACAGGCTGACGGCCCCGTAGCCCGAACGACAAGGCGGTCACAGAGGTAACCGGCGCACGGCCTGGGCCCACCCTGCTTCGCACAGAGAGGCAGGAACTGGGCGGCGAACTGCTCTCCCTTCGTAGTCAGATGACGCAGGGGAGGTCCTCGGATGGGCCAGTTCGCCGATCGTCCACGCCTTGGCGGAAGTCGACCTGCCCGGACCAAGACCCGACTCCTTACGTCGCTGGCAGTGGCCGCCTTGCTCCTGGCAGTGTCGCCCTCGATGCACCTTGAGCAGGCAGCGGCAGGGGGGACACAGACGGCGCCGACCGATCCCATCCCCCAGTCAGCCACCTACGGCGGCTTCGACCCGGTGGCGCCCAACCTGGGAGTTTGCAGTGCCGCCGATCCGGTCGAGTGCTCGGACGGAGACTTCTACCAGGGCTTCTCATTGATCAGCATTCCTGGCCGCGGCGTGCCCTTGAACCTTACCCTCACCTACAACAGTGCCCTGGCCAGCCAGCAGAACCAGCTCGGCTACGGCTGGGACTTCAGCTACGGCATGACGCTCAGCCAGAGCGGCAGCACGGTCACCGTCACGTCGGCGAACGGGGCGACCGTCACCTTCACCCAGAGCGGCAGCACATTCACCCCGCCGACATGGGTGCAGGCGACTCTGGTTCAGAACGCCGGTGGCACCTGGACGTATAGCGACCGGAACGACCAGATTCTCTACAGCTTCGCCGCCAACGGCGAGCTCACTTCCGAGACGGATCCGGATGGCTACGTGACCAATGTGGCCTACAGTGGCGGGGAGCTCGCCTCGGTCACCGATCCATCGGGCCGAGCTCTGACATTCACCCACAACAGCAGTGGCCAGTTGACCAAAGTCACTGATCCAGGTGGGAGGACGGTCACCATGTCCTATAACTCAGCCTCAGGAAACCTGTCCCGCCTCACCGACAAAGGTGGTGGTACCACCGTCTTTGGCTACGACACCCACCACCACCTGGAGACGATGACCGACCCCCGCGGTGGGGTGACCACCAACACCTATAACTCTTCGGGCCAGGTCGCAACTCAGACTGACCCCTTGGGACGTGCGACCACTTTTAGTTACAGCGGTGGCGTCACCACGGTCACCGATCCACTGGGCAACGTGACCAAGATCACCTACCAGTACGGGCTGCCCACCCAGGTCAGCGAGGCGGTGGGGACTTCCAGTGCGTCCACTTGGAGCTACATCTACGATCCCAACTCTCTGGGGCTGACCAGCGTCACCGATCCACTTGGCAACGTGACCACCTACACCTATGACGCCAACGGCAACCGGCTCGGCGAGACCGATCCCATGAGTCGTCAGACCAGCTACACCTACAACAGCATGAACGAGATGACCTCGGCTACCAATGGCATGGGCGTGACCACCAGCTATACCTACGACAGCGACGGCAACATGCTGTCGACGACGATCCCGCTCTCCCAGGGAAACGGGTCAGCCACCACCACCTATACCTATGACCCGAGCCATCCCGGGGACGTGCTCACGGTGACCGACCCCAATGGCAATGTCTCGCACTACA
>DATKSV010000175.1:0-6983 GCA_035531535.1 Candidatus Nanopelagicaceae bacterium
GCGGCGTACGATAGGAAGGTGCAAGCAACCAACCCTGACGTGGACGACGAGCTTTTCCGGGAGATCCTCCTGGACCACTACCGCCACCCGAGACACCGTGGTTTGCTCGAGCGGGCCAACGGCGCCGCCCACGGGCATAACCCCCTCTGTGGCGACGAGGTGGACGTGAGCGTCCGGGTGACCGATCAGGGAGTGGAGGCGGTCGGGTTCGAGGGGCAGGGGTGCTCGATATCCATGGCCTCAGCGTCGATGATGGCGGAGGAGGTTGACGGCAAGCCGATGGCCGAGGTGCGCCAGCTGATCAGCCGCTTCCGCCAGATGCTGGTCGAGGGCAAGGATCCCGCCGAGCTCGGCGACATGGGCGACCTCGAGGCGCTGGCCGGGGTCCGCCGCTATGTGGCTCGGGTCAAGTGCGCGATGCTGCCGTGGACCGCTTTGGAGGCTGGTCTGGAGCAGGTGGAGGAGTCTCATGGGTGACGCAGACGAAGCGACCGCCCCGGCAGCGGAGCCTGTGGCCGGGCCGCGCCTAACCTCCGAGGACGTCCAGGACGCGCTCCGTGAGGTGATCGACCCTGAGCTTGGCCTCGACATCGTGAGCCTGGGCTTGGTCTATGGAGTGGACATGAGCGAGGAGGGCGATGCCAACATCCGCATGACCCTCACCAGCCCCTATTGCCCGCTGGGACCGATGATCGAGTCCCAGGTGCACTCGGCCACCCAGTTCCTCCCCGGCATCCGCGACGTCAGGGTGGAGTTGGTCTGGGACCCTCCCTGGGACCCTCACACCATGGCCTCGGACGAGGTGCGCCTGGAACTGGGCCTCTACTGACCGGACCAGGTCGGATCAGCGGCGGTCGGCCGCGCCCACCAACCGCCAGGCTCCCGGCAGCAGCCCCATCGCCGCCAGCGCCTTGATGGCGTCGCCGGCCAGGAAGGGAGCCACCCCCAGGGAGATGGCGGCCCCAGCACTGAGGTGGAGGTCGACCGCCAGCCAGGTGGCCCCGAAGAGGTAGATGACGAGATTGCCGGCCACCATCGCCGCCAGCACCGAGAGCGGCCGCCGGTCGAATCGCCGCGACGCCAGGTAGCCGATCCCGGTGGCGGCGACCAGGAACCCCACGACGTAGCCAAAGCTGGGCGTCGCCAGAGCGCTGAGTCCTCCTGAGCCCTGGGCGAACCAGGGCGCGCCGGCCAGCCCCACGGCCAGGTAGAACGCCATCCCGGCGGCGGCCCGCCTAGGCCCGACCGCCATTCCGCCGAGCAGGACCGCGAAGGTCTGGCCGGTGATGGGGACGGGAGTGAAGGGGAGCTTGAAGGCAAGCTGCGCGAACAGCCCAACTCCGCCGGCGAAGCCCACCACCATGAAAATGTCGCGCACCAGGGAGCCCGGGATGAGGTCCCCGAGCACCAGGTCGCGTTTGCGGATGGCGGCCCCGGCAAGCATGGGAAGGACGCTACGGGAGCGGCCCGGCCGCTGTCAACCGCAGCTGGCGCGTGGCCTGACGTCCGGCGACCGCCTCCGGGCAGGCCGACCGGGCTCCACCGCCATGCACTCGTCCCAACCGACGGCCGGTTGTGGCAGGCGCTCCCGTACTCTGATTGGCGGTGGAGACCAAGCAGCCACGGGAGCTACCCCGTGCACCCGCGCTGACCCCGGAGACGCGGCTCCGGCTGGAGCAGTATCTCGAGCTGCTCTACCGCGAAAACACCAGCCTCAACCTGACCCGGGTGCCTCGCGAGGACGCCTGGGGGCGTCACATCGAACAGTCCCTGAGCCTGCTCGGCCTGGCTCTCTGGCGCGACGATGAGCTGGCGCTGGATCTGGGCAGCGGGGGCGGGGTTCCAGGGGTCCCGCTGGCGATCGTCCTGCCCCGGGTTCGGTTCGTCTTGGTGGAGCGACAGCGCAACAAGGCGGCCTTCCTGGACCGCTGCGTCAGCGTCCTCGGACTGGAGAAGGTCGAGGTGGTGGCCCGGGACGCCACCGAACTGGGGCGCCAAGCGCAGCATCCCCGGGCGCGAGTCCTGGTCGCCAGGGCGGTCGCTCCCCCGCTGCGGCTGGTGCCGACCGTGGCTCCGCTGCTGGCCGAAGGTGGGGAGGCGCTGCTCATGGTCGGGGAGTCGTTCCGGCTCGACCAGCCCCTGCGGCGGCTCTGCGCCAGCCTGGGGCTGTCCTCGCCCCGGCTGATGGAGACTGGCCGCGCCAGGATCCTAGCCTTCCGCCGCCAGCTCGGCGCCCGCCCGCCAGACCCGACGGGGGCGAAGCCCAGGCTCCCAGGCGAAGGCGCCCTCGTGGTCGGCCTGCCAAAGGACTAGGTCGGCCAGCATCCCCGGCTCGACCCGGCCCCGGTCTGACACCGCCAGGGAGCGCGCTCCTCCAAGGGTGGCCGCGGCCAGAGCCTCCGCCACGCTCAGGCCCAACTCGGTGATGGCCAGGTAGAGCACGAGGCTCATGCTGGTGGTACCTGAGGTCCCCGGGTTGTGGTCACTGCCCAGGGCCACCGTCACCCCAGCGTCGAGCAGGGCCCGTGCCGGCGGGAGCTGGCCCATGGTGAGGGCGGTCACCGGGCACAGGGTGGCGACAGTGCCGGATCGGGCCAGCGCCTCGACCTCAGCCGGCCCGATCCGCAGCAGATGATCGGCGGACACAGCGCTCAGCCGGGCCGCCAGACGCGCTCCGCCGGTCAGCTCCAGCTCATCGGCGTGGAGCCGCAGCCGCAGGCCCGCAGCGGCGGCAGCGGCGAGGATCCGCTCCGACTCCGCGAGCGTGAAGGCTCCCTGGTCGCAGAACACGTCGCAGAACGACGCCCCGGCGCTGCGGGCGTCTGGGCACCAATCCACCACGCCCTGGACGTAGGCAGCGCGGTCTCTCAGATGCTCCGGCGGAACCTCGTGGGCAGCCAGGTAGGTCACCTCCAGGCGCGGCAGCGAAGGGTCCGTGGCCAGGCGGCTCAGCAGGGTGACCGCAGCCAGCTCCCCCTCTCGCGTCAGCCAGTAGCCGGTCTTGGCCTCCACCGTGGTGGTGCCCTGGCTGAGCCAGCTCCGGAGCCTGCCCCGGGCCCCTAGCTCCAGTTCCGAGAACGAAGCCGCCCTGGTATCGCGAACCGTGGCGTTGATCCCGCCCCCGGCGGCGGCGAGCGCCGAATACGAGGCTCCGGCCGCCCGTTGCGCCGCCTCGGCCAGCCGGGGCCGGGCGTAGAGGGGGTGGGTGTGGGCGTCAATCAGGCCGGGGGTGAGCAGGCCCCCCGCGCAGTCGAACTCATCCTCGACGGGCCAACCCTCGCCGGCCGGGACCACTGCGGCCACCAGGTCGCCATCGACGAGGATGTCCACGTTCCGGCGCAGCGGCGAACCCGGGCTCAGCAGGCGCCCCACGTTGCGCAGTGCCTTCAAGGCGCCTCCAGGTCCGAGATGACCTGGGTGAGCAGCGAGCCCACCGCGCCGAGGCGCAGGTGGCGGCCGCCGCTCACGATCGGCCGGCCGCCCACCACCACCTCGCGGATGTCGCTGGGGGCGGCCGCGTAGACCACTCGGGAGATCAGGTCCAGCTCCCCCGGGCCCGCCAGACGCGGCGTCTCCAACTCCAAGCTGACGAAGTCGGCAAGGCGTCCGACCGCGAGCTCCCCGGCGTTCCAGCCAAGGGAGGCCGATCCAGCGCCGGTGGCCGCCCATAACAGCGAGGTGGCGGCGTGGACGCCGCGGCGGTGGGTGACCAGCCTTTGGTCCAGCTCCACGGCCCGGGCCTCCTCGAACAGGTCGACCACGGCGTTGCTGTCGCTCCCGAGGCAGAGGGGACTGCCGGCCCCGGCGAGGGCTGCTGCCGGGCACACTCCATCGCCGAGATCCCGCTCGGTGGTGGGGCAGACGCAGACGGTCGTCGAGGTCTCCCCCAACAGGCGCACGTCCTCCGGGCTGAGGTGAATGGCGTGGATGGCCGTGGTCGTCGGGCCGAGTACCTCCAGGCTGTGCAAAAGCGCGGTCGGGGTCATCCCCGTGGCCGCCTCGCAAGCGAGATTCTCAGCCAACTGCTCAGACACATGGACATGCAGAGGAGCGGAGTGCTCCCGCGCCCAGCCGCTGACGATCCTGATCGCTGCCTGGTCCAGCGCCCGCACGCTGTGAATGGCGGCTGCCCGTCTCAGGCCGGGGCGCTCCGGGAAGCTGTCCACGCGGCGCGCCCAGGCGAGGGCGTCTCGGTCCGCGAACCGCGTCGCCGGGCCGTCCAAGGGGCCGCCCTGAAAGCCCGGCCGCAGGTAGCAGCTGTCGAGCAGGGTGAGGCGGACCCCTGCCTCTGCCGCCGCGGCCACCAGCGCCTCCTCCATCGCCGGCCCTGGGTAGGGCTGGCCGCCAGCCTGGTGGTGGAGGTAGTGGAACTCGCCCACCGCGGTGATGCCGGCCAGGGCCATCTCCGCGAACGCCGCCCGCGCCAGCTGGAAGTAGCTCGTCGGCTCCAGCCTACCCGCCAGCCGGTACATTTCCGCGCGCCAGCTCCAGAAGTCCCCCTCGTCACCTGCGGGTTCTTCGGTGCGCCCGCGTAGGGCCCGGTGGAAGGCGTGGGAATGGACGTTGCTGAGGCCCGGCAGGGTGAGGCCCGGCATCACCACCGCCTCCGGCGGCGCCGGTCCGGCACCGAGCGGCTCCAGGCGCGTGATGGTCCCAGCGACCTCTTCCAGAAGCAGGCGGCGCTGCAGCCGGTCTCCGGTCCAGGCCAGCTCCAACAGGAAGCTGGCCACTAGGCCTCGGACATGGGTATCCGCAGTCCCCGCGCCCGGGCGGCATCAACGGCGATCTCGTAGCCGGCATCCGCGTGCCGCATGACCCCGGTTCCGGGGTCGTTGGTCAGGCATCGGGCGAGCTTCTCCGCCGCCAGCTCGGTGCCATCCGCCACCGCCACCAGCCCGGCATGGATCGAGCGCCCGATCCCCACCCCTCCGCCATGGTGGATGGACACCCAGGTGGCTCCACTGGCGACGTTGAGCATGGCGTTGAGCAAGGGCCAGTCGGCGATGGCATCGCTGCCGTCCCGCATCGACTCGGTCTCTCGGTAGGGCGACGCCACCGACCCGGAGTCGAGGTGGTCACGGCCGATGACTATGGGGGCCTTCAGCTCGCCGCTGGCCACCATCCGATTGAAGCGCAGGCCGAGCCGGTCGCGCTCCCGGAAGCCGAGCCAGCAGATTCGAGCCGGAAGCCCCTGGAAGGCTACCCTCTCTGCGGCCATCCTGATCCAGCGGGCCAGTGACTCGTTCTCGGGGAACTCCTCCAGCACGGCCCGGTCGGTGGCGGCGATATCCGCGGGATCACCGCTCAAAGCTGCCCAGCGAAATGGCCCGACCCCCTCGCAGAAGAGGGGACGGATGTAGGCGGGCACGAAGCCGGGATAGTCGAAGGCGCGCTCAAATCCGCCCAGCTTGGCCTCGGCGCGCAGGCTGTTGCCGTAGTCGAACACTTCCGCTCCCCGATCCATGAGCTCGACCAGCGCCTCCACGTGGCGGGCCATGGCCTGCCGGCTGCGCCGGATGTAGTCGTCGGGATCCTCCAGCCGTAGGTCAGCGGCCTCGGGGAGGGTGAGCCCTGTGGGCAGGTACATCAGGGGGTCGTGGGCGGCGGTCTGATCGGTCGCCACGTCCACCTGGAAGCCTCTGCGGACGATCTCGGGCACCAGCTCGCTGGCGTTCCCGAGGATTCCAATGGAAAGCGCCTGGCGCTGCTGCCGCGCCGATTCGGCCAATCCCAGGGCGGAGTCCAGGTCAGGGGCCCAACGATCCAGGTAGCGATGGTCCAAACGCCGTTGGATCCGCCCCGGGTCGATCTCCACGCAGAGCGCGACCCCGCCGTTCATGGTGACGGCCAGCGGCTGCGCGCCCCCCATGCCGCCCAGCCCGGCGGTGAGCGTCACCGTGCCGGCGAGGGAGCCGCCGAAGCGCTTCCTGGCGACCGCGGCGAAGGTCTCGTAGGTGCCCTGAAGAATCCCCTGGGTGCCAATGTAGATCCAGGAGCCAGCGGTCATCTGCCCATACATGGTCAGGCCCTCCGCCTCCAGCCTCCGGAACTCCTCTGGAGTCGCCCAGTCGGGCACCAGGTTGGCGTTGGCTATCAGCACCCGGGGGGCCCACTCGTGGGTTCGAAAGACTCCGACCGGCTTACCGGACTGCACCAGCATGGTCTCGTCGCCCTGGAGTCCCCGGAGCGTTCTGACAATGGCGTCGAAGGCGTCCCAGGAGCGGGCCGCCCGGCCCGAGCCCCCATACACGATGAGCTGGTCGGGGTTTTCGGCTACCTCAGGGTCGAGGTTGTTCATCAACATTCGCAGCACGGCCTCTTGGGGCCAGCCTTGGCAGCTGATATCGGTCCCGCGGGGAGCCCGCACTGGACGGGGTCCGCTCACTCGAGCTCTCCGACCGCCGTGGCCGCTTGCCGGAGGATCTCGCCAGAGCGCACGGCCGCCGCCACGGCCTCCAGTTCAACGGAGACGAAGCGATCTGGTCCTACGCCTCCGCCAAGCCTTCGGACCAGTTCCCCGACCTGCTCGCCCGCTGGAGAGGCAGAGAGGGGCTGGCGCATTTCCAACGCCCGGGATGCAGCGAGCAGCTCCACCGCAATGATGCGGGAGAGGTTGGTGACGACCAGGCGCAGCTTGCGGGCCGCGCCCCAGCCCATCGAGACGTGATCCTCCTGCATCCCCGACGTTGGGATTGAGTCCACGCTTGCCGGTGCGGCCAGGCGGCGGTTCTCAGCCACGATCGCCGCGGCGGTGTACTGGGCGATCATCAGCCCGGAGTTGACACCAGCTTGTTGCGCCAGGAAGGGGGGCAGACCAGAGGAGCGTGCTGGGTCCAGGAGCCGGTCGATTCGGCGCTCCGCGATCGCGCCCACCTCCGCCGCCGCGATTGCCAGGAAGTCCATCGCAAAAGCGAGTGGTTCGCCGTGGAAGTTGCCGGTCGACTCCACCCGACCATCGGGCAGGACCACAGGGTTGTCGACTG
>DATKSV010000176.1:0-6438 GCA_035531535.1 Candidatus Nanopelagicaceae bacterium
GGGCAGTTCTGGTCGGTCTATGTGCCCGCCGAACTGGAGGCCGATCACGCCGTCAGGGCCACCTTGGAGCAGATCGACTTCATTCATCGGTTGGTGGAGGCATACCCCGACACCCTGCAGTTAGTGGGCACGGCGGAGGAGGCGGAGGCGGCGATGTCGGAGGGCAGAATCGCGTCCTTCATGGGCGCCGAGGGCGGCCATTCCATCGCCGAGTCGCTGCCGCTGCTGCGGATGTTCTATCGGCTGGGCGTCCGCTACCTGACTCTGACGCACAACCGCAACGTCTCCTGGGCCGACTCCGCCACCGACCAGCCCGCAGTGCGCGGCCTGTCTCCCTTCGGCGAGACCGTGGTCAACGAGATGAACCGGCTGGGGATGCTGGTGGATCTCAGTCATGTCTCGGCGGAGACCGCCCGGGCCGCCCTCCGCGTGAGCCGGGCGCCGGTCATTTTCAGCCACTCCTCCTGCCGGGCTCTTTGCGATCATCCCCGCAACGTGCCCGACGACGTCCTCTCCCTGCTGGGGAACAACGGCGGCGTGGTCATGATCACCTTCGTGCCGGCGTTCGTCTCGCCGGAGTGTGCGGACTGGCAGATGCAGCTACGCGCGGAGTTGAAGCGACAGCTGGCGAACGAGGATGGTGACGGACCCCAGGCGGAGGCAATCGCCGCCGAGTGGGAGAGGGCTCATCCCCGGCCGCTGGCGACCGTGGCCCAGGTGGCCGACCACGTCGAACATGCCCGGGAGTTGGCGGGCGTCGAGCACATCGGGTTGGGCGGCGACTTCGACGGCAGCCGTGACTTCCCAGTTGGGCTGGAGGACGTCTCCTGCTATCCCAACCTGATGGCCGCCCTCCGGGAGCGGGGATGGTCCGGCCCTGAGCTCCGAAAGCTGGGGTCCGCCAACCTGCTCCAAGCCATGCGTGGCGCGGAGCGGGTGGCATCCGAACTGCGCGGCGGACCAGCTCAGTAGCAGGTGGTTTGGTCTGGCGAGTCGGCTTGGGCCGGGCGGACAGCACGGCGGGGAGCTAGGCTGCGGGCACTCGACAGGCCACAAACCCGCGTGCGGGAAACGAGAACCGGACCCGGGGCGCGCGCGGCGCTGGTTGGCCTCGCCCACTGCCACCGAGGACCTGGAAGGAGCAGGAGGCGCTGCCCGACGACCGGTGCACGAGACGGGAAACGTCTGATGTACCCTTACATCATGCTGCGCACTCAGATCTCGCTCACCAGCGACGAGCGCCGAGTCCTGGACGAGGTCGCATCGCGAACCGGCAGGTCCCTATCAGCCCTGATCCGGGAAGCGGTTGAGACCGTGTATGGTGCCGGCCGCTCCGCGGACGACGATCTCGCCGCGATGCGGCTCGCCTTCGGCGCCTGGCAGGGCCGGGATCTGGACGGAGCGGCGTGGGTCGAGCAGCGGCGCTCCGGATCGCGATGGCACCAACCCGACCCGTGACCGCGCTGGTCGACACCTCGGTGCTGATTGATTTCCTGCGCGGGCACTCGGGCGCGTCCGACCTCCTCCTCCGAGAGCGGGCAGCCGAGACCTTGCATGCCAGTGAGATCACTCGCATGGAGGTGCTCGCTGGCATGTGCCCAGAGGACGAGGCCGCAACCAGGTCTCTCCTGTCGACTCTGATTTGGCACCCGGTTGACGCTGAGGTCGCGGAGGCGGCCGGCGCTCTGGGCCGGCGTTGGCTCCCAAGCCATCACACCATCGATGGGGCTGACCTCGCCATTGCGGCCACCGCCATTTGCACCGGCTCGCGGCTGCTTACCCGCAACGTCCGGCACTTCCCCATGTTCGTGGACCTGCATGCGCCGTACTGACCCGGGCGACCTCGGCTCCGCACGACCGTGGCTTCGCGAGCAACGCCGGGTCAGCGGACCTTGTGCCTGGCCGCGCAGAAGCCCAGAGTGACCCCGCCTGGCGCCGGGATGGTCCGGGCCGCCACAGCCGGGTTTCGCCCAGTTGCCGCAGCGGGCGCCTCGGCCTCTGGGGCCCCGCCTCGGGCCAGAGCGACCACGAATCAGTGAGCTGCCGTCCCGCCGTATAGTGGCTTCAGGCGATGGAGTCCGCCGATAACCGCCACCTTGGCTGATAGCTCCTGTCAACCGCGTTCGCGCCTTGCCAGGAGATCGCCACGAGCAGAGCGGCTCAGCCCTTGGATCCGATCCGGTCTTCAGGAGACGGCCGGATGGCGGTTGCCCTGGCCGCCGGTCGAGAGGGGATCGACGCCCACCGGTTCGGCGCTCCGGTTGCGCCGGGGGCCCTGGGCCAGGCGGGGGGCCGCCCCTGGTCCCCACCGGCAGGGCCGGGCGCCCGTGGAACCGCCGATGGGGGGTGCCGTCGAGCCAGCCGATCAACGGTCGCTGCTCGAAGACCGAGTGCCGGCCCTCCCAAGGACCAGTCGGCAAGCCCCGAGGCAGCCGGCTCCGGCGAGGGGCCGGCCGCGGGCCAGCAGGTGACGCCCGTCCGGACGCGCCCGGCCTGCCGACATGGATGGCTTCTGCCCGCAAAGCGGCCTCGGTGGCGCCGGGCATGACGGACTCCGGGCCGCCGCCGACTTTTCGCAGCATCCTCCACGACGGGGTCGGCGACCGGCCCCAGCCGGGCCCGGCGCCTGCCCACTTCCGCGATCTGAACCTGGATCAGATCGTCGCGGCGGTCACCCAGGGTCGCGAGGAGTACGACCTGCCCCCGCTCTTCCACGACCACCTCCAGGACCCCGGCGCGATCAGGTACCGCCAGGATGTCCTGCGCGACCTGCAGGGCGCCGCCCTGGCCGGGCACCTGGCCGCCTTCGCCGAGCGGATGCGAGCGGTGCGCGCCCAGCTTCTGCAGGCGGGCAAGCTCCGCTACCACCGCCAGCAGCAGAGCTGGTTCCTGGGCGCGGTCGAGACCTACGCCGCCGCCATCTCGGCGCTCGGAGGCGATCTGGCGGCGCTTCCGCTGAACTCAAAGGGGATGCGGAGCTTTCGCGAGTACCTGGCTGGCTATGCCGCCTCGCCCCGGTTCACCGGCCTCGCAGTGGAGGCCGGGGCGGTCCGAGCGGCGCTTGTCGAGATCGGCTACTGCCTGCAGATCCAGGGCCTCAGGGTGACGGTGAGCAAGTACTTGGGGGAGCCCGACTACAGCGCCGACGTGCTCGCAACCTTCGAGAAGTTCAAGCAGCGAGGCGCCCAGGATCACCGGGTGAGCTTCCCCAGCTGGCCGGAGATGAACCATGTCGAGGCCGCCATCCTCGATCTGGTGGTGAAGCTGCACCCGGAGAGCTTCGCCCAGCTGGACGCCTTCTGCGCGGGCCACCAGGACTTCCTCTCCCCGACCATCGCCCGGTTCGACCGGGAGGTGCAGTTCTACCTCGCCTACCTGGAGCACATGGCCCGGTTCACCAAGGTGGGGCTGCGGTTCTCCTATCCGGAGGTCTCGCGAGAGTCCAAGGCCGTCTTCGCCCGCGAGACCTTCGACCTGGCCCTGGCCGACAAGCTGGTCGCCACGGGCGCGGCGGTCGTGGTCAACGACTTCCATCTGGAGGCCGGGGAGCGCGTCGTGCTCGTCTCAGGGCCCAACCATGGCGGCAAGACAACATTCGCCCGCACCTTCGGCCAGCTCCACCACCTAGCCGGCCTCGGCCTGCCCGTGCCAGGGAGCAGCTCCCATCTGTTCCTGGTCGACCGGCTGTTCACCCACTTCGAGCGCCAGGAGGACTTCGCCGACCTGCGCGGCAAGCTCGAGGACGACCTGGTGCGAATCCGGGAGGTGCTGGACTTGGCGACCGGGGACAGCCTCATCGTCATCAACGAGATCTTCTCCTCCACCACCCTCAGCGACGCCCGCCTCCTGGGCGCGCGGGTGCTGGAGCAGATCATTCGCAGGGACACCCTGTGCGTGTACGTCTCCTTCGTGGATGAGCTGGCGGAGCTGGCCCCCTCCATCGTCAGCCTGGTCAGCCAGGTGGCCGCGGAGAACCCGGCCGAGCGTACCTACAAGGTGGTACGGCAACCGGCGAACGGTCTCGCCTACGCCATCGCCATCGCCGAGCGGTACGGACTCAGCTATGAGACCCTGCGCCGGAGGATCTCACATTGAAGGTACATCTCATGTCCCCGGAGGGGGATTTAGACCCCGGCGCCGCCCTGCCATCCAACCACCAGGAGCTGGCTGAAGACCTCGACCTGGCCACGCTCTGGGAGGCCATGGCCAAGGGCGACAAGTTCCTCCTGGAGGTGGCCCGGGCGGCGCTGCTGGCCAGCCTTCCCGACCTTGCCAGCATCCGCCACCGACAGCAGGTGCTCGGCGAGCTGATGGCACAGCCCGAGGTCGCGGCCGAGATCTACGCCATCGCGGTGACGGCGGTCGAGGGGGAGCGCAGGATCTGGGGCTACATCAGGGCCACGCCTTCCGGACTCCTGCACCGGGCGATCGAGGTGCTCCAGCTCTTCCTCGGCCTGCTCAAGCGCCTGCGCCAAATCGCCGATGGCCCGGGCGCCCTTTTCGAGTCCCCGGGGCTGGCCGCCTTCTTTCAGATGCTGTCCCGAGAGCTCGACGACGGGTTCTTCGCGGCCGCCGACCAGCACCTGCGCCGACTCCGGGCGCCGGAGAAGATGCTGATCAGCGCCCGGCTGGGGGAGGGCAGCCGGGGGATCGACTACGTGCTCCGCGCCGCCGGGAACAGCCGGCCAGGCTGGCGGGAGCGGATCGGGATCGGCGAACGCTCCGCCTACTCGTTCTCGATCCCGGCCCGGGACGAGGCCGGGGCCCGGGCCCTCTCGGAGCTGACCGACCGCGGGGTCAACCCGGTCGCCAACGCCCTCACCCAGTCGACCGACCACATCCTGAGCTTCTTCACCCAGCTTCGCTTGGAGCTCGGCTTCTACGTCGGCTGCCTCAATCTGCAAGCCCGGCTCCAGGGGCAGGGGCAGCCGGTGGTGATCCCGGCGGCGGCGGCCTGGAGCCCGGCCGGGGCGCTCTCGTACAGCGGCCTCTACGATCCCTGCCTGGCCCTTCGCCTTCCGCCGGGCGAGGCGGTGGGCAACGATGGGGCCGCCGACGGCAAGTCCCTGGTCCTGATCACGGGCGCCAACTCCGGGGGCAAGTCCACCTTCCTGCGCAGCGTCGGGGTGGCCCAGCTGATGCTGCAGGCGGGCATGTTCGTGGCGGCCAGAGCCTATCGGGGGAGTCTGGTGGCCGGCCTCTTCACTCACTTCCTCCGGGAGGAGGACCAGACCATGACCGGGGGCCGGCTGGATGAGGACCTGCGGCGGATGGCGGTGATCGCGGACCTGGTCAAACCCCACAGCCTGATCCTCTTCAACGAGTCCTTCTCCGCCACCAACGAGCGCGAGGGGTCCGAGATCGCCCGCCAGATCATCAAAGCCCTGCTGGAGGCGGACATCAGGATCTTCTTCGTGACCCACTTCTTCGAGCTGGCGGACAGCCTGCTCGCGGCCGGGCGGGAGGATGTGCTGGCGCTGCTGGCGGAGCGGCGGGCGGACGGCCAGCGGAGCTTCAAGCTCAGGCCGGGGGCCCCGCTGCCGATCGCCTACGGGGAGGACCTGTACCGCACGGTGTTCGCGGGCAGTGGGCGCCCGTCGCCGGCGGACCAGGGCCCGCATGCGCAGGCACCTCATCCTCCGGACCATTAGCAAGCTGGGCCGACGCGGCTCCTCGCCCCCCGGGCGATCATCTGGCCCAGCCGCGGCCGCATGGGCATGGGGCTACCAAGGGCGCCAGCGCTGCCATTCCCAGGGTGCCGCTCGTCCGTCGGCGGAAGATCTGGCAGATTCATTGCCAAGGTTCTTGGACCCCGACGACCCGGTGTGCCGGCCGCACTCGTGGGTCGGGACCGAGAGCCGAGGCGGTCGGTGCTCGCCTTCACAGCGGGCACGGTCCGAGCCCGGAGCAGCCCGAGGCGTTCCCGTCCTAACCCGCCATGATCGGAAGTTATCGGCCCAGTGGCCAGCGCCGATGGAACCTGCTGAGCCCACGGCAGGGGCCGGCACTTCGCGGTCGAGGACCAGCGTGCCTGGCGGACTTGTCTCGACGGCTATCAGCGGCGGCGGGACTCCGCCGGGTGGACCAGCCAGCGGCGGTCGCGGCTGTCACCCGGGCTCCGAGCATCATTTCGGGACGGCTCGGGGAGGCTCGCAGACCCGCCCCTGCCAAGGCCCGGCTGGTGCGCTGCCCAAGGGCACGCCCCCGCGGCCCGCTCCCGGCGCTGTCATCTGGCGGGCCTGAGGTGGGTGCCGGCGTCCGGCCGACCTGGGGCTGGCGCTGAGGTCGAACTCGACCCGACCGAACCCAGCAAATCCTCAGCCGCCGCTAAGAGCGCTCCCAGTCGATAGGAGCTCAATTGGAACCAAGCGACTGGCGGTCCGGACTTGAAGCGGGACTGAGGTTCTACCCCCAAATGGCTCTTCACGCTCTCCTCTC
>DATKSV010000177.1:0-7344 GCA_035531535.1 Candidatus Nanopelagicaceae bacterium
CCAGGTATTCGCGTTGACTCATCTCGCAGTGCTGGGCTGGGTGACGATGATGATCATGGGCGCCCTGTACCAGCTCTTCCCGGTGGCGCTTCAGGCCACCATCTCCAGCCCTAACGTCGGCCGCCGGAACTTCTGGGTCTACTTAGCCCGGATCCACCCCTCGGCAGACCGATTGGTCCTGATCGACGACCTGGGCGAGCCGGTGAGCCATGAGGAGGCCACCTGCCTTTTGGCGCTGTCGTCCCTCCGGGCACGCCCCGGCGGGGCGGTGGTGGGGCCGGTCTCGTCCTCGCGCCGGCTGGAGCAGGTGGTGGAGCAGGGTGGAGGTCGGATGGTCCTGGCCCGGGCCGACAGCGCCTCGATCGTGCGCACCGCCGCCCGGACCGGGGCCCTCTTCGCCGCCGACGAGGACGCCGGCTTCGTCTGGCCGGAGCACCTGGCCGCCTATGACGGGATGTTCACCCTGCTCCAGCTGGTGCAGCTGCTGATCGGCTCCGGGGAGCGGCTCTCCGAGCTGCGCCGGCACCTTCCCATGGCGACCCATCTGGAGCGCGAGGTCAGCTGCCCTTGGGAGGTCAAGGGCGAGGTAATGAGACTTCTGGTGGACGCTCACCGGGGCGGCCGGGTGGACCTCACCAACGGGATGAAACTGGAGGTGGACAAGGGTTGGGTGCTGGTGCTTCCCGACGCCGGCCGGCCCCAGTACCGGGTGATCGTCTCGCTGGAGCAGGAGCAGGGAGCGGCCGCCCTGCTGGATCGGTTCGTGGCCGAGGTGGAGGCGATGGTCTCCAGCGCCGGCGGCGATCCGACACCGGCCGCCCGGCTCTACCAGGAGCTGGCTTGACTGAACCGGGGGATGGTCTCCCGGCAGGGCGGCTGAGTTCTAAGGGCCATTTCAGGAAGAGAGGGATCTCCCACGCGTACCCTGACCCCGGTGTGGCCGTTCCAGAAGGGCTTTCGGCTGGCTGCTGCGCCGCGAATTGCCGTCGGCGCCGGAGCTTTGCTCCTGGTCGCTCCCCTGCTGGCCTCCTGTGCCAGCGGGAGCCAGCCCGCCAAGTCGAGTACTAAGGGCAAGCCGCTGCCGGTGTCAGCCTCCTGCTCCGGGGCCAGCGTCTATCCCAGCCCGGGAAGCAGGACCGCCTCGCCTTCGACCCAGATCAGCTTCCGCAATGTGACCCCGGCGGCGATCGAGGCGGACCAGGTGGTGGTCTCCGGCTCCCGCAGCGGGACCCATCAGGGGCGCTGGGTGGCGGACTCGGACCAGCGGGGAGCCAGCTTCTATCCTGACAAGCCCTTCAGCCGTGGGGAGACGGTGACGGTGACGGTGACGGCTCCGGTCTCGGTCTGCGGGGCTAGCGGGGGCAAGGTCAGCTTTTCGATCGCCCGCCGGGCACCGACGCTGCCCTCTGCCCCGGCGCCCAAGGGGACGCCGACCCCGAAGTCGGTTCAGCCAACGGTCACCTATCAGTCCCAGCCGACCGTCAAGGTGCCCAAGCTGAGCGTCAGCGTCCCCTCCGCTCTCGGCGGCGGGTACGTCTTCGAGTCCCCCAAGGGGGGCAACAAGGCGGGTGGTCCGGAGATCGTCGACGGCCAGGGGCAGGTGGTCTGGTTTGACCCCCTTCCCCTTGGGGAGTCGGCCTGCGATTTCAAGGTCCAGACCTATCAGGGCCAGCCGGTGCTGACCTGGTGGCAGGGCTACATCACCAGCGGGCATGGTGATGGCTACGACGTGGTGATGAACTCCTCCTACCAGATCATCGCCACGGTGCGGGCCAGCAACGGCTATCAGGCCGATCTTCACGCCTTCAAGATCTCCGCTGCCGGCAATGCCTGGATCACCGTCGACAACGAGTTGGGCTGGGACCTCAAGTCGGTGGACGGGCCCTCCGACGGGGCCGTCTATGAGGGGGTGGTACAGGAGGTGGACATCGCCACCGGCAACGTCCTCTTCGAGTGGCACAGCCTGGACCATGTGCCGCTCCGGCTCTCCGCCTTCAGCTACGCCAAGGGCGCCCCTTATGACTACTTTCATGTCAACGCGCTGGATCCGATGAACAACGGAACGGTGGTGATCTCCTCGCGTAACACCGACGCCGTCTACGACGTCAGCCGCACCGATGGCCGGGTGCTCTGGGAGTTGGGTGGCAAGGACAGCAGCTTCGCCATGGCCGCCGGGACCCGTTTCGCGCTCCAGCATGACGCCGAGATGCACGGGCTCCACACCATCTCGATCTTCGACGATGAGGACGCCGGCACTCATCCCCAGCCGGCCCGGGCGATCGTGCTCAGCCTCAACTACCAGAACCGAACCGCCTGGCTGGTGTGGTCTGAGCAGCACGGCCAGCTGGTGGTCTCCTCCCAGGGCAACGTGCAGCTGCTCGCCAACGGCGACATCTTCGTGGGCTGGGGCCAGGGCAGCGCCACCACCGAGTACGGCCCCGGTGGCAAGATTCTCTTCAAGGCCGCCTATGGCAGCGCCATTGACAGCTATCGGGCCTACCTCTTCCCCTGGACCGGAACCCCGACCACTGCGCCCGCCCTGGCGGTGTCCAAGTCTCAGACCGGGCTGACCGTCTACGCGAGCTGGAATGGTTCCAGCCAGACCCAGAGCTGGGAGGTGCTGGGGGGGGCATCGGCCTCGCAACTCCAGCCTTTGGCCACCGCGGCCCGCAGCGGCTTCCAGACCACCATTCAGCTGGCTTCCCAGCCGGCGGTGGTCCAGGTGGTGGCTCGGGGCTCCGCTGGTCAGCCACTGGCAACCTCGGCAGCCACTCCGGCCTAGCCGAGCGGCCCACCGCCGTCTCGGGATCTGATGCACCAAGCGGGCTCCGATCCGCCTCAGATGGGCCGCCCTCGAGCAGCAGCTCGAACCCCTGGTTGATCGATCTCTTTTCGGCTGATCTCACTGATCCTGTCCAATAGAATTGAGCGGTGTCCACCGGCGATGGCCCACTGAAGATCTGGGGCAGCGGCGATGCCGACTCCAAGGCCTGGCTCTCAGAGGGAGTGGTCTTGCGCGGGTCCGGCCCGTGGAGCGGCTCCGTGATCGCGTTGCTCCAGCACTTGGAGAAGGTTGGCTTCTCCGGGGCGCCCCGGGTGGTTGGCAGCGGCTTTGCCCCCGACGGACGGGAGATGATCACCTATGTTCCAGGGACATCGCCGCATCCGCAGGCCTGGGAAGACCAGGCCTTGGTGGCGATCGGAGCCTTGATCCGGGAGCTACATGAGGCCACCCGCTCCTTCCGGGCACCGATCGACGCCTGCTGGCAGCCGTGCGTCGTCCGCGAAGTTTCGCGCAGCCGAGAGGTGATCGGACACGGCGACCTCGGCCCCTGGACTATCGTCGCCGAGAGCGGCATTCCAGTGGCCTTCATTGATTGGGAGTTCGCCGGCCCGGTCGATCCGGTCTGGGACCTGGCGGACGCGGCCTGGCTGAATGTCCAGCTCCACGATGACGACGTGGCCGCGCGGTTTGCGCTGCCCAGCGCCGGACACCGGGCCGAGCAGCTGCGCCTTCTCATTGATGGGTATGGATTGGAGATCTCGCAACGCCAGGGATTCGTGGACAAGATGATCGAGCTCGCGGTGCACAGTGCTCGCAGCGAGGCGCTCCGCCACCAGGTCGCTCCCGAGACCACCAGCGCCGCAGATGCCGCTGGTTACCCAGTGCTGTGGGCGATCACCTGGCGGACTCGGAGTGCATCGTGGATGCTTCGGCACCGCGAACTTCTGCAGCGGGCACTGGTCTGACGGCAGCGGCGCAGGCGCCGGTCTGACCGCAGGGGTCTCCCTCCATTGGGTCTGCGGCCGGAGCAGGGCAGCTCCCCTCTCCGGGCTTTGCGCGATCGCGCCCAGGAGGCTGTGCAAGCCGTTGTCCCCGGAAGCGAGCTGGGCGGTTAGGGCGACGGGTCATAGGGAGCCCCTCGCCCCAAGGCAGCTCGAGCCGCGCTCGGGCGGCTTGGGATGAGGCGCTGGCTCAGGAGAAGGAGACCTTGACCCGGTGGGAAGTCCGCTGGTCGTGAATGGTGATGCTGAGGGTGTGGTGGCTGCGGCTCAACTGGGACGAGACATCGGCGGCCGGGTCCGACCCGCTCACCTGGTAGCCGGTGAGGAAGTACGGGACCGCGATCAGAAGGGGGCGCCCCCGGGTCAGTCCCTGGAAGTCCACCTGCAACTCGCCGGTGGCGGGATCGTAGCTCAGCTTGGTGAGGTTCCCTGGGGTTGCCTTGGGATAGGCCCGGGCCACCAGCTTGAGCCGTGCCGGCTGGCGGATGAAGGCCCAGCTGCCCTTCTGGTCCCAGTCCCAGTAGGCCCAGCCGAGCAGGTACTTCTCGAGCTCGTTCATCTCCCGGCCGCTCCAGGCGGTGCCGACGGTGCCAGGATTGGAGCCGATCTCTCCCACCCAGGGAGCGCCCCCGGCGGTCTTGGCCTGGTCGCGGAGCAGGGTGAGGGGGGTGGCGTATTCCGGTTTCGGAGCCTGCCACGGTGGCTCCAACAGGGTGGCGAAGATATGGCTGGAGAAGACCTGGTTGGGGTAGGGGAGCTTGCCCACATAGGTCGGCAGGCCGAAGTCCAAGGTCTGCTCGCTGATCCACATCTGCCTGGGGGCTACCTGGGCCATGTGGGTGATCAGCTGGGCCTCGAAGGGAAGCAGGTATTTGGCCTCAGATGGATACCCCCTCTGGCCTCAAACAGCCCGTATGAACAGCCCTTTGGTGCAAACACATGTTCCCTTGTGACCAGGTTATTGGCTTACGGCTCCTTATCGTGGAGGACACCGGGCGGGGCAACACGACCTACCTGCGGGCTCGGGGCGACTGCGAGCGGCTGGGGCCGATGCTTCCCGATCCGGCGCGGCGGGTGGGGCGCCTGGGCGGGAACCGGCCGGCCGACGTCGCCGGAGGTCGAATCTTCTACTCGAGCCGGGGGCTGCACGGTGAAACCTACGAGCCCATGACGGAGTCCAGGGTGCCCAGATGGTGGGACTGCTGGGTCAGGAGGCACAACGGGACAAGCCAGTTCACCCGCACTTGCTCCGGCACTCGTGGATCACGGAGATGCTGAGGCGGGGAATGGACCCAATCCAGCTGGCCGCGATCGCAGGGCGCCGGAGAAGGTGATCGCTGATCACTACGCGCATCTCAGCCAGGATGATGCCTACGACGCCAAGGCCAAGGCGCTGGAGATGCGACCGCGCCAGCCGCCTACCCTACCGACCAGAGGCAGGTGAGGGGCGCGGGAGTGCTGGTAAGGCGCCGAAGGCGAGAGATTGGCTGGCTTGGTGGTCGCTGCGGGGTCATGGCTGGGGTGCGGGAGACGCCGTAGCCCCAGGACTGCCTGCAAGTGGGCGCCGCACGGGAATTCCGGGCGTGCTGACGCCGGTTTGGAAGCCGCGGCGTCTGCAGAGTGGCTGCGGTCAGGTGGCCGAGCGGATCTGGCCGAGGGCGCTCAGGAACAGCTGCTGCCAGGGCCAGCGCTGGGGCAGATGCAGGGTCTGATGGCGAGCGGAGCGGGTGCGCCGCCCCGGCGCAGAGAACAGGCAGAGACGCAAGCGATCAGTGGTGGTGCGGGCTGGCAGTTGGCCGGGCAGGCCGATGCTCACCACCCAGCGGGCCAGGTTGTGGGACAGGGTTGAAAAGGCCAGCCAGGCAGCGTTGGCGGCGAATCGCCCCGAAGGCAGATGAGCCAACCCGGCCCCTTCCTTGAGGTCGCGGATAACGGCTTCCACCTCGGCGTGGCGGCGGTGGTCCGCTTCCAGCTCCAAAGTCGCGCCCTCTCGGTCGGTGACCAAGGCGTGGTAGCGGTACTCGGTGAAAATCGCCAATTGGCTCCCCGGGGTGGGCCGTACCCGACGCACAATCAGGCGCACGCAGATCCCGTTTTTGCCGAAGGCGGTGTAGGGGACCTCCGCCACATCGGCGCCGGAGATGGGCTGCCCCAGCTCGTCCTCGCCGAAGGTGCCCGAGCTCGACCAGTAGGGGATCGGCGCCCACGCCTCTTCAGGGATGGCCGCAATCGCCCGCTGGACCGCCTGGTCCAGCCGTGCGGTGACCGAGAACCGCACCCCGGCCCGGCGGCACGAGGTGAGCACCGCCCTGGAGTAGAAGCCGGAGTCCGCCCGCAGGGTCAGCAGGCCGCTCGCCCCTGCGTGACGCACCCTGGAGAAGGTCTCGGCTAGGAACCCAGCGGCTCCTCTGGCGGTGAAGGCAGATCCACCCCGCAGCCGGGAGTGGAGCACCTCACCGGTGTCGGCCCTGGTGGCCAGCAGCGGATGGTAGCCCCGCACCTTCGCATAGCCGAACCCGACCCCCTGCTTCAACAGCCCAAAGACCTGGCAAATGGTGGAGTCCATGTCAATGGTGAGCGCTCTGGCACCGGGGCCCCGGTCTCCTTCCCAGGCTCGACGCAGCATCTCCCGGCCGACCGCATCCAGCTGCCGGACATGGCCCACGGTGAAGCTGCGCAGGAAGGTGCCCAGGGTGGAGGGCGCCAGTACCGCATGGCCCAGCACCCCCTGGGTTGCTCCAGCTCGGAGCACGTTGGTGTCATCGATGCTGTCCCCACCGGCCAGCATCGAGTGGATCAGCGACATGGCCTTGTGGCCGACATTGGCCCGTCCGGGGGAGTCGCCCAAGTCGAGGTGCTCCTCGACCATTTCCCTCAGTCCCAGGTGCTGAGCCACTGTGGCGGGCAGGAGGAGTCCGGCGTTGGCAACCAGGTGGGAGTCATCGAAAGCGACCCCCAGACGATCCAAAGTGTGGGATGATGACTGCACTGAAAAGGTGCTCCTTCGCTGGCGCCGATTGGCGTGTTCACACCACCAATTATCCCAGCACTGAGTACCTTTTCTTCGTCTGCGCCCCGCTGGCTACCCCTATCCGGTCGGTGGATTCAGGCTTAGCTGGGGTGGTTGGGTTCGTGCTGAGCTTCTTCTTCAGCTGGACCCCGCGGATAGCCAACTTCGGCAGCCTGGCGGTGGCCGGCATCGTGATCTTCACAGCCAACCTCCTCCTCAGCTATCCCAGCGTCCGGGCGCATCACCCTATGGCCTGGTTCGTCCTCTGCGTTCTTCAGCACCCGCCAGCCGAGCTACTGGACCCTTGATGAACAATCGAGGCTAACACCCTCGGATATGCGGCCCTGGCCGGTGTGGGCTGGTGGCCATGGCGTGGTTGCCCGCCTGGGTGCTCGGCGAAGTCGTGTGGCCCCGGCTCAACTACGACGTCCGCCGCTGGTCCACCGTCTTTCCTGTGGGCATGTACGCGGCCGGCAGCTTCATCGCTGGGCGCGCCGCCCACCTCTAGCCTCCGCTCGCCTTTGCGCGGACCTGGGTGTGGTTTGGAT
>DATKSV010000178.1:0-25938 GCA_035531535.1 Candidatus Nanopelagicaceae bacterium
CCAGCACGAGCGCCTGTGTGGTGTAGGGGATAATGGCGGTGAGGTCAGAGCTCAGAAACCATTCCTTCTGGCCCACCCCCACCACCAAGGGGGCGTTCAGGCGGGCCCCGATAAGGGTGTCAGGGTCGGTCGAGCTCAGCACGACCACGGCATAGGCTCCCCGGAGCCGTCCCAGCGCCCTTCTGGTGGCGGCCACCAGGTCCCCGGCGTAGTACTCCTCGATCAGGTGGGGCAGCACCTCGGTGTCGGTCTCGGACTTGAAGGTGTGCCCGGCCGTCTGGAGCTCCAGCCGGAGTTCGGCGAAGTTCTCGATGATGCCGTTGTGGATGACGAAGAATTGTCCGCGGCAGTCGGTGTGAGGGTGGGCGTTGTCGTAGGTGGGCCGGCCGTGAGTGGCCCAGCGAGTGTGCCCCATGCCAACCCGGCCCAGAATCTCCTCCCCGTCGATCCTCTGCAGCAGGGCATCCACCTTGCCCGCCGACTTGACCAGCATGGGAGCCCCATCTTGGCCCAGGACCACCACTCCCGCCGAATCGTAGCCCCGGTACTCCAGCCGCTGGAGGCTGTCAAGCAAAACCGGGGCGGCCACCCGTTCTCCCAGGTAGCCGATTATTCCGCACATAGCTGCCTCCCCACGCAAGGTCAGATTCGCTGGCACTAACGCTGGCCGACTGTCCCAGGTTACAGAAAGGGCCCTCCGGCGACCGTCAGGGAGTCGGTGTCGGAGTTGGCGAGGGCGCTGGAGTCGGGGTGGGAGTGGCGGAAGCCGAAGGCAGCGCCGAGATGGTGATCACCACGGTCACCACCGTGGTCGAGGTGCTCACACCGCTCGGGATGACCAGCGGCACCTGGACCGTGGTGTCCTTGCTGAGGCCACCGAGGTCTACCGGCTGGGTATTGAGCGCGGCCAGCCCTGCCAGCGCACTGGAGGAGCCGGTGGCGTCCACCGTCAACGGAGTGGTCTGAACCCCGGTGAGGGCGTAGCCAGCCGCGACCTGGCCGGACACGGCGGCAACGACCGCCAGGGTTCGCTGGGTGGTGGTCGAGGTGATCACCGCGTGGACCGTGACCACAGTCGGCTGGTAGGTGATCTGCTGGGCCAGGTTGCCAGTGTTGACCAGGCTGACCGTGGCCGGGATCGACTCCGTGCTCAGCACCGACCCCAGGCTGACCCTGGCCTCGGCCAGAAGGTTGGGCAGGATGCTGGAGGGGGCCCGGACCGTGACTGCGGCCGGCGTGGCGGTGGTGGCCGCGTTGTTCACGTCGTAGCCGACCGGGGGAGCTTTGGACACGACCACATGGACGGGCAGGGAGGCCGTCTTCCAGACGTCCACCACCACCAGGACCTTGTTGGGGGAGCTCAGGATGGCAAAGTTGGGATCGGTCTTGCTCACTGTGAGCGGAACCTCATACTCCCCGGGACGTACGATCTTCCTCAGGTTCACCGAAGCGAACAGGTGGGCGGATACGCTGGCCGCCCTAACGTTCGAGGCCACCCCTGCGACTTTGATCGTGACCGGCTGGATCGAGTGCAACAGGAGCAGGTCGGTGCCGAGGCCGTTGGCCTGCACCGGCACGGCGACGGTGGTGATGGCGGGCGGGTTGGTGGCGTAGACGACTCCGACCCACATCCCGCAGGCCACCACCAGCGCGGTCAGCTTCAGCCGCCAGTTGGCGAAGATGAACGGGGCTCGCCTCATCATCAGCTCCTGCCGGCCGGGGTGACGTGGCCGCCGTGAGACGTGCGACCCCGCAGCCGAAGAGTCCGCCGCTGGCCCTCGTAGAGCGGCAGGCGCAGAAAGGCGCCGATGTGATTGGTCAGCGCGTCTCCATCCAGGCCACTCTCCAGCTCCCCGCCAACTGCCCAGCTGATCCGGCCGGTCTCCTCGGAGACCACCACCACCGCCGCGTCGGTTGCCTGGCTGAGCCCAACGGCCGCCAGGTGCCGAGTGCCGCTGCGATGGTTCCGGGTCGGCTGCTCCGCCAAAGGCAATACGCAACCGGCGGCCACCACCCGGCCGAGATGCACGACTGCCGCCCCGTCGTGGAGTGGGGACTTGTAAGTGAAGATCGTCTCCAGCGTCTCGGCCGTCAGGAGCGCATCCAGGCGCACCCCGGTGGCGGCGATCTCCTCCAGGCCGATGTCCCCCTGGAGCACGATCAGGGCCCCAGTGTGGTCCTCCCCCAGGCGCATCGCCGCCCGGGCCACCTCGTCGACTTGGCGACGCAATTGGGCGGTGTCTGGGGCCAGCAAGCCGTAGCGCAGACGCCCCAGGCTTCCCATCTGGTCCAGGGCCCGGCGCAGCTCAGGTTGGAAGAGGACGAACACCCCGATCAGGATAACCTGGCCGCCGTTGACGAAGATGAACCTGAGCACCGGCAGATTGAGGATGATCGCCAACGCCGCCAGGGCCCCGATCACCAACAGCCCCAGCAGTAACTGGACCGCCTGGGTGCCCCGGATCAGGACCAGAAGCCGGTAGAGCAGGAAGGTGATGATCGCCACATCGAGGACATCCCTCCAGCCGACCCCCTGGACCATCACCCGAAGAGTCTCGCCCAGGTTCAAACCGCCCATGACCAGCATCAGCCGATGCGGCGGCAGCAGGCGGTCAAGCTCGATCGCCCGAGTCGGAGAACACGGCCAGCAGCAGCGCCAGCTGCGCCCAATAACGGTTCTCAGCCTGGTCGAAGACTATTGAGTGCGGACCGTCGATCACCCCGTCGGTGATCTCCTCACCTCGGTGTGCGGGCAGGCAGTGCATCACCCGGACCCCTGAGGGAGCCCGCCCCACCACCGCCTCGTTGATCTGGTAGGGACCAAAATCCTGGCGCCGGTCCTCGTGCTGCTCCTCCTGCCCCATGCTGGTCCAGACATCGGTGTAGATCACATCGGTATTTGCCAACCCCTGTTCCAAGTCGTTGCTTACCACGACTTGCCCGGTCCCCGGCCCGGCCAGCCCGGCCGCCGCGGCCAGAACCCTGGGATCGGGGCCATAGCCAGGAGGCGTCACCACCCGCAGGTCCAGTCCGGCCACGTAAGCGGCCTCGACCCAGGAGTTGCACACGTTGTTGCCATCCCCCACGAAGGTGACCCGGGCCCCCTCCAACCGCCCCACCGCTTCCTGCACGGTAAGACAGTCGGCCAGGATCTGGCAGGGATGACCAAGATCCGTCATGGCGTTGATCACCGGTCCCTCCATGGAGCGGGCCAGACCGCGCAGGTCCCGATCCGACGGGATTCTGGCCACCAGCCCGGAGACGAACCGATCCAGAATCCGCCCCACGTCGCTGACCGACTCACGCCGACCAATCTCGATCTCCCGATCGAAGAGCGCGATCGGATGGCCGCCCAAGCGGCTGATCGCAGCCTCAAACGACACCCGGGTGCGGTTGCTAGGACGCAGGAACACCATGGCGATCGATTGGCGACTGAGCGGCGTCCCGGGATCCTCGCCAGCCTTGAGCCGGGCGGCCAGCCCCAGCAGTTCCGTCAAGTCGCCGGGGTCAAGGTCTCCAATGGCGAGAAAATCCCGGCCCCGAAGTCGGCTTGCCAATAGTCACCACCTCTGCTCATGGCCGGGTACTGCTGCGGCCAGTATAGGAGCGAAGTGAGACCGCTCCGAATGCCTACCGCTTGGTGTACTGGGGCGCCTTGCGGGCACGCTTGAGGCCTGGCTTCTTGCGTTCCTTCATGCGCGGGTCCCGGGTGAGCAGCCCCGCTGCTTTGAGCTGGGGTCGCAGCTCGGCATCCAGCACGCACAGCGCCCGCGCCAGTCCGTGGGCAACCGCCCCGGCCTGGCCCGACACGCCACCGCCGTCCACCTTGACGCTGATGTGGACCCGATCGCTGAGCCCGGTCACGCGCAACGGGCGCAGCGCCGCCTCTTCCAGCTCCCGGCGCCCGAAATGACGCAGGGGCTCCCGGTCGTTGATCACAGCCGTGCCCGGCCCGGGGTAGATGCGTACCCGCGCCACCGCGGTCTTGCGCCGGCCGGTGCCGTAGGCGTACCGACCCTGGGCCTCTTCTTCGCTCACAGCTGGACCACCTCCCCACATTCGCCGAACCGGATCGCCACCGGCTGCTGAGCCTCGTGGGGATGCTCTGATCCTGCGTATACCTTCAACCGCTTCAACTGCCGAGTCCCCAGGGTGTTGTGCTGCAGCATCCCCCGCACCGCCTCCTGGAGGGGCACAGTGGGATCCCGCTTGACCACCTCGGCGTAGGTCCGCTCCCGCCGGCCACCAGGATAGCCCGTGTAGTGATCGTAGACCTTGGTGGTCCGCTTGCTGCCGGTGACGACGATGTCGCCGGCATTGATCACCACCAGGTGGTCCCCCATCAGCGCGTGCGGCGTGTAGGTGGGGAGATGCTTGCCCCGGAGCACCCGGGCCAGGTTCACCGCCAACCGCCCTAACGTCTCACCCCGGGCGTCCACCAGCCACCAGCGAGCCAGAGCATTCGCCTCATTGGCCGCCAAAGTCCGCTGCACTACTGCTGTCATACCTTGGCTCCCCGGGTGAGCGGCCGCTCATAGTCGACCCGCCATTGATGCAGTCCATGAGCCGGCGCCAATCGCCAGGAGCCGGCTCCGCGATGCCCCCCCGCAACCGCTGCGGCGAAGTCCGCCAGCGCCAGCCTCCCCTCTCCCACCGCCACCAGGGCACCCACCAGGTTGCGCAGCATCCCGCGCAGGAAGGCGTCCCCACGGACCTCGACCGCGATCAGGCCGACCCGGGACTCCACTGCCGCCATCTCGACGGTGCGCACCGTCGACCCGCCGGCCTCCGAGCTCCGGCCGAAGGCGGCGAAGTCATGCCTCCCCACCACCAGCCGCGCAGCCTCTCGCATGGGCTCGATCTCCAGTTGTGGACTCACCCGCCAAGCATACTGGCGCCCGATCGGGCTCGGCACCCGGGTGGGGGCCAGTAGGTAGCGATAGGTCCTCCGCCACGCCCGGCGTCGGGGATCAAAGTCGAGCTCGGCCCGATCGGCTTCAAGCACAGCGATGTCCTCGGGGAGGTGGGAATTGCAGGCGGCCAGCAACTGTGGCGGGGACCAATCCCGGCTCAGCACAAAGGCCACGACCTGCCCGTGGGCATGGACTCCGGCATCGGTCCGGCCCGCCGCCCGGACGCGCACTCTCTCCCCGGTGGCGGCGGCCAGGGCCAGAATCAGAGCTCCTTCAACCGTGCGCACCCCGGACTGAGCCTGCCACCCGTGGTAGGCCGTCCCGTCATAGGCGACCACCATCCGGTAGCCACTTCCGATCTCGCTCAATCGACAAACTCCATGATCACCACCGGCGCCCCGTCACCCTGACGAGGACCCTTCCCGATGATCCGGGTGTAGCCTCCGGGACGGTCCTTGAACCGCTCGGCGTACTGGGTGAACAGCTTGGCCGCCACATCCGCCCGGGTCACCACCTCAGCCACGTGCCGGCGTGATTGCAGGTCGTCGGTCTTGGCCGTGGTCACCAGCTTCTCCACCCAGCGGCGGATCTCCTTGGCCTTGGCCTCGGTGGTCTCGATCCGGCCGTGCTCGATCAACGCGGTGGCCAGGTTCTTGGTGAGGGCGATGCGGTGAGCCGAGGTTCGATTCAGCTTGCGGCCGGACTTCATGTGTCGCATCGGATCTAGCGCTCCCCAGCCTGAAAGATAGAGTCAATCTCATCTTCGGGGACGAATCCGCGAGCCACCAGCTTCTGCTTGATCTCGTCCAGCGACTTGGAGCCAAAGTTGCGCAGCGCCAGGAGCTCATCCAGGCGCATCGCCAAAAGGTCACCCAACTTGGTGATGTCATTGGCTTTGAGGCAATTCAGCGCCCGCACACTCAGCTCCAGCTCCTCGACCGGGACTTCACTCAAGCGCCCCCTCAGATCGGTGCTGGCCACCGCCGCCTCCGTGGTGGCGGACAGGCTCTCACCGAAGCTGGCGAACAAATTGAGATGGCGGGTGTAGTACTGCGCCGCATGGCTGACTGCTTCCACGGGGGTGATGGTGCCGTTGGTCCAAACCTCCAACACCAAGTTCTCCCAATCGGTGTCCTGGCCGACCCGAGTCTTCTCAACCATGAAGTTGGCCTTGACCACCGGGGTGAAGATGGAGTCCACCGGGATCACCCCAATCGGCTGACCTTCCTTCTTGTTTCTCTCCGCGGGCGTGTAGCCCCGCCCCATCTCGACTGTTAGGTCCATGCGTAGATTGGCCTGGGGTCCGTCCAGGGTGCACATGTAGAGATCAGGATTGGCGATCTCCACGTCAGCGTTGGGGCCGATGTCGGCGGCCGTCACCCGCTTTCCGCCATGCACCTCGAGACTCAGATGAGCGCCCTCAGGGTTGTGGCAGGTGAGGCTCAGCTGCTTGAGATTGAGCAGAATCTCACCCACATCCTCCTTGACATGCTTGATGCTGGAGAACTCGTGCGCCACCCCATCGATGGAAACAGCCGTCACCGCCGCTCCGGTGAGCGAGGAGAGCAGCACCCGGCGCAGCGAGTTGCCCAGGGTCGTCCCATAACCGGTCTCCAGCGGTCCGATCTCGAAGCGTCCGTGATCGCGGGAACTGGCGATCTCGCGGACCGTCGGTTGAATCGCAGTCTCTGGCATGTGAAGCAATATCCTCGTGGCTGGTGGGCACAGCTGCCCGGGTGGTTAGCGGGAGTAGAACTCGACGATCAACTGCTCGTCGATGCTGGTCTCCATCTCCCCGCGTTCGGGATGCCGGGTGACGTCGACCCTTAGGTCCTGGGGATACAGGGTGAGCCAACTGGGAACACCCTGACCGCCCCGGAACTCGACCGATCGACGGATGGGCTCCTTCTCGCGACTCCGCTCGCGGACCTGGACAATCTGGCCGGCCCGCAACTGATACGAGGGGATGTTGACCGTCCGGCCGTCCACCTGGAAGTGCCGATGGGAGACCAGCTGCCGGGCCTCTCGCCGCGAGGACGCGAAGCCCGCCCGATAGACCACATTGTCGAGGCGCTGCTCGAGCATCTGCAGCAGGACCGTGCCAGTGACCCCCTTCCGCGCCGACGCGGAGTCGAAGTAGTTATGGAATTGAGTCTCCAGCACACCGTAGATGCGCCGCCCACGTTGCTTGGCGCGGAGCTGGATCCCATATTCACTGATCCGCCGGCGCCGAGCCAGGCCGTGCTGGCCGGGCGGGGTGGCGTTGCGCTTGGTGAAGGTGCAGCGGTCGCCCACGCATTTCTCACCCTTGAGGAACAGCTTGACGCCCTCGCGCCGGCAGAGCCGACATACCGGAGGATGTGGATTTGCCATCTCGGTCCCCCTAGACCCGGCGCCGCTTGGGTGGGCGGCAGCCATTGTGCGGGATGGGTGTGACGTCCACGATCGAGCTGATCTCAAGCCCAGCGGCCTGGAGCGACCGGATCGCGGCCTCCCGTCCTGAGCCTGGGCCCTTGACCAAAACCTCGATCGACTTCAGACCGTGCTCCATGGCGCGCTTGGCGGCCTGCTCAGCCGTGACCTGAGCGGCGAACGGAGTGCTCTTGCGCGAGCCCTTGAAGCCCGACGAGCCGGCACTTCCACAGGCGATCACGTTGCCCTGGGGATCGGTGAGAGTCACGATGGTGTTGTTGAAGGTGCTCAGCACGTGGGCACGGCCAACCGCAATGTTCTTGCGCTCCCGCCGCCTGGTCCGGACCACCTTCTTTTTCTTCGCCAAACCGTCTCCTCGACTAAAAGCCTTGCGACCCAACCGGGCCGCAAACGCTACTTACCGGCTTTCTTCCGCCGCACTCCGACCGTCTTCCGGGGGCCCCGGCGGCACCGGGCGTTGGTCCTGGTGCGCTGGCCTCTTACCGGCAGTCCGCGCCGATGGCGCAGCCCGCGGTAGGTACCGATCTCCATTAGGCGCTTTATGTTGAGGGCCACCTGCCGCCGAAGGTCCCCCTCGACGCGGCCGGGCAACTCCTTGGTGACCACATCACGAAGGCGACTGACCTGGGTCTCGCTGAGGTCATTCACCTTGACGCTGGGATCGATCTGGGCGATTCGGAGCAGGCGCTGGCTGGTGTGCAGCCCGATGCCGAAGACATAGGTCAACCCAATCTCGATCCGCTTGTCGCGGGGAAGGTCGATGCCGGCGATACGAGCCATCCTTGTCCCCTATCCTTGCCGCTGCTTGTGCTTGGGGTTCTCGCAGATGACCCGCACTACCCCGGCACGCCGAATGACCTTGCACTTGTCGCAGATCGTCTTCACCGAGGCCCGCACCTTCATCGTGAGCTCCTCACCGCTTCAGTCACCTCAAACCAACCGAGACAAGATCCGCCCTCGTCCCGGATCGGTAGCCGACAGCTCGACCAGAACCCGGTCCCCTGGGAGTAGACGCACGCTTGCCAGACGTGCCCGCCCCGCCGCGTGAGCCACCACCTTGCCCCCGCCCTCCAGCTCAACTCGAAAGAGCGAGTTCGGCAGAGGCTCAAGGACTCGACCCCGCAGACCGTCGGGATCACTCAAAGTGGAGGGCACACGAAACCCAGGCAGGCTTCGCCCGGTTCAGAGTATAGCCGATATGGGCAGCGGCGGGCATCTCAGCTGGCCCGGCCGTCAAGGGTGGTCATCACCTCCGGGCCGGACTCCGTGATCGCGATGGTGTGTTCGAAGTAGCAGGACCGCTTCCCGTCGGTCGTTATCACCGTCCAGCCGTCCGGCTTGACCGCCGTTCCCGACGCTCCCTCGTTGACAATTGGCTCGATCGCGATGCAGAGACCGGGTCTAATTTCGACCCCTCGGCCGGCGCTGCCGTGATTGGGTACCTCGGGGTCCTCGTGCATGTCCCGGCCGATGCCGTGACCCGTGTAGCCCCGCACGATCGAAAAGCCGTGGGCCTCGACATGGGTCTGGACCGCATGGCCGATATCTCCCAGGCGATTCCCGGGCCAGGCGGCCGCGATGCCCAGTCCGAGGGCCTCTTTGGTCACCTTCAGCAGCAGGCGCGCCTCGGCATCCACCTCCCCACAGGGCACGGTCAGCCCCGCATCAGCCCACCAGTCCTGGTAGATCAGACCGCAATCCAGGCTGACCAGATCGCCGGCCTCGATCCGCCGACCGTTGGGGATCCCATGCACCACCTCCTCGTTGACCGAAACGCACAGGTGTTTTGGGAAGCCGTCGTAGCCCAGGAAGCCGGGGAAGCAATCGCGCTTTCGGATCTCACGATTGGCGGCCCGGTCCAGGTCCGAGGTGGTGATCCCAGGCCGCACCATCCGGCTCAGCTCGTCCAGAACCTCGGCCAGCATCCGGCCCGCGTGACGCATCAGATCGATCTCCTCAGGCCGCTTGAGAGTGATCACTGAAGCACGGTCAGCAGCTCTTGGCTGACACCCTCAATGCTGCCGGAGCCGTCGACATGCAGCACCGGCACGTCTCCGGCGAGGTACTCGAGCACGGGCTCGGTCCGCTCCCGATACACCTGCAACCGCTCCTCGATCACCTCCGGTCGGTCATCCTGGCGTTGCTCCTGGCCTGCCCGCAGCAAGAGCCGAGCCCTGAGGTCCGGCACCGGGACATCCAGCACCAGCACCATGTCGAGGGGCCGGTCCAGGTGGGCCAGGAGTTCCTGCAGCGCCTTGGCTTGAGCCACCGTGCGGGGGAAGCCGTCGAGCACAAACCCTGCTTCCGCCCGTTGGTCCTCAAGACGATGGCGGATCATGTTGACGATCACCTCGTCGGGCACCAGTTTCCCGGCGGCCATGTAGCTGGAGGCCATCTGCCCCAGTTCAGTACCCTGAGAGAGGTGCTGGCGGAGCATGTCGCCAGGCGCTATGTGGTCCAGCTCGTAACGCTCGCGGAGCAACTCGGCCTGAGTGCCCTTACCCGAGCCAGGAGGCCCGAAGAGGACCAGGTTGCGCCGCAATGCCACCCCTCCCATGGCCCCTCCTTCACCTAATGAACCCGCGGTATTGCCGCATCAGCAGCTGGGTCTCCAACTGTTTCATAGTGTCCAGAGAGACCCCAACCACGATCAGGATGGCGGTGCCACCGAGATACAGGCCACCATTCAGGGCCTGACCGGTCAGAGTTGCGGTCAAAAGCGGCACCACCACCGTCACCAGCCCTAGGAAGATGGCGCCCGCCAACGTGATCCGGCTCATCACCCGGGCCAGGTACTGTGCCGTGGCCGCCCCCGGACGGATTCCGGGGATGTAGGTAGCACTCTTCTTCAGGTTGTCGGCGGCATCCTCGGGATCGAAGGTGACCGCCGTATAGAAGAAGGTGAAGCCCATGATCAGAGCGAAGTAGAAGACCTCATATGCCACGTCCACAATCACGTTGGGTCCGAACGGGTTCCAGTAGGTATGCAGCCAGGTCGCCAGCACGCCCATGACGCCACCGGTCTGCCCCACCGGGGGCAAAAAGAAGTTGGCAAAGATGGTCGGAAAAAACATGATCGAGATCGCAAAGATGATCGGGATAACCCCGGCCTGGTTGACCCGCAGTGGCAAAAAGCTGCTGCGCCCCTGATAGACCTGTCGGCCCACCACCCGCTGAGAGGATTGGATGGGGATCTTACGGGTCGCCTGCTGGACAAAGATGATCCCGGCCGCCACCACAATCCCGATCACCGCAAATTCGAACAGCGCCAGGGTCTGGGCATGGAAGCCGTTGGTGAAGCTGATGACAGTGCCGGGAATCTGGGCGAGGATGCCGGTCATGATGATGATCGAGACCCCGTTGCCAAGGCCGTACTCCGTGATCAGCTCACCGAACCACATGATCACCACGGTGCCACCGGTCAGCACGATGATGATCCCCAGGGTCTCCGCGAAGGAGATGTTGGCCGGCAGGATGGACTGGCCCTGGAAGCTGAAGCTCTCGAATAGACGGGTGTAGCCGAAGGCCTGCAGCAGCCCCAGCGCGACCGTCAGATAGCGGGCGTATTGGGTCAGCCGGCGCCGACCCAGGTCCCCCTCCTTGGACATCTCCTTCACCCGCGTCGAGATCACCGTCATCAACTGCATGATGATGGTGGCGTTGATGTAGGGGTTAAGCCCCAGGGCCACGATCGAAATTCCGGCATTGCTGCCGGAACTGACCCCGCTGCCGGAGAACAGGTTGATCAGACCGAGCAGGCTGTTGCTCTTATACAGGTCGGCCAGGGCCGCGCTGTTGACCCCAGGAATAGTGATCGTGGCCAGCATCCGGAAGACGATGATCAGCCCCAGGGTGATCAGGAGCTTACGGCGAAGCTCCGGGACATGCATAGCCGCGCGGAGCGCACCGAATAGGTTCACGGCTCGCTAACCTGCCCTCCCTCGGCTGGTCCCGACTCGGCCTGGTCGGCCGACTCCGGCCCGGCCAGGAGTTCCACTGTCCCGCCGGCGGCCTCCACCGCGGCGACCGCAGCCCGACTCGCGCGGTGAACCCTGATCGTGACTTTGGGAGGTACTCCCCCACCTGCTAGCAGCTTTACCGGGCGAGTGGCGTGGCGCACAACTCCCGCTGCCCGAAGCACCTCCAGGTCCACCACCGTGCCCGCCTCGAAGCGGCCCAGCTTGCCACAGTTGACGACCTGGTACTCGACCCGGAAGCGGTTGTAGAACCCGCGCAGCTTGGGCACCCTCTGGGTGAGCGGCATCTGCCCACCCTCAAAGCCGCGCGGCAGGCTCCATGAGGTACGCGAGCCCTGTCCCTTCTGGCCCCGTCCGGCGGTCTTGCCGCCGCCCGCCGAGATTCCCCGGCCAACCCGCTTGCGCGGGCGCCGGCTGCCCTTGGCCGGTTGCAGTTGATCCAGCCTCATCGCGATCCTCCCGAGCGGCTGTCACCACTGGGAGCAGTCGCATCCTCCGCGTGGACCAGGTGGGCCACGGTCAGCACCATACCCCGGATCGCTGCGGTGTCGTCATGGACCACGCTCTGGTGGAGTCGCCTCAGGCCCAGAGCCGCAATGGTTCGCTTTTGGTTATCCGCGTACCCGATGGCACTCTTGGTCCAGGTCACCCGCAGCCGGCCGGTGGGCTCAGTCACTATCGGGCTCCGCCACCACCGCCTCGACCTGCGACGGGCGCAAGCCCAGTTCGTGCAGCGTCTTGCCCCGCAGGTGGGCCACCGTCTCCGCAGTGCGCAACTCGCGCAGGGCGGCGATCGTCGCCCGCACCGTGTTGATGGGGTTGTCACTGCCCAAGGACTTGGTCAGAATGTCCTTGATCCCCGCCAACTCCACCACGGCCCTCATGGCCCCGCCGGAGATCACCCCGGTTCCGGGCGAAGCCGGCCGCAGCAAGACCCGGGCCGCACCTTCCTTACGGAGGACGTCGTGGGGAATCGTGCGCCCCACCATGGGCACCCGGATCATATGCTTCTTGGCGTCGTCAACACCTTTGCGGATCGCCTCGGGAACCTCTCCGGCCTTGCCCAGCCCGGCCCCGACCCGGCCGGCGCCATCGCCCACGACCACCAGTGCGCTGAAGGAGAAACGACGTCCCCCCTTCACCACCTTGGCGACCCGGTTAAGGCTCACCACGCGCTCGGCGAACTCGCCTCTGGCCTCCCTGTCTCCGCGCGCCATGTTCATGCTCATTAAATAGTTCTCAGAACTCCAGACCGGCCTCGCGGGCCGCATCAGCTAGGGCTTGAATTCGACCATGGTACAGATAGCCGCCCCGGTCGAAGACAACCCGCTTCAAGCCGGCCGCTAGGGCCCGCTCCCCAACCACTCGTCCGACCACAGCTGCGCTCGCCCGGGTGGCGCCCTTCACGCCGAGCTGTTCCTCAGCCGTGCTGGCAGCCACCAGGGTCCGCCCCTGACTGTCATCCACAACCTGGGCATAGACGTGGCGCAGGCTCCGATAAACACAGAGGCGGGGTCGTTCGGGGGTGCCCCGCACGTGCTTGCGCACGCGCCGGTGGCGGTGCCGTCGGGCGGCTTCGCGGTCATCAATGCTCATCTCAGCCCTTGGCCCCCTTGCCACTCTTGCCGGCCTTACGTCGAACGATCTCGCCCCGGTAACGCACCCCCTTGCCCTTGTACGGCTCGGGTGGGCGGGTGGACCTTATCCGGGCCGCAAGCTGTCCAACAGACTCCTTGTCGGTGCCGCTGACGGCGATCCGGGTGGGTTCCGGCACCTCCACCTTGAGGCCCACCGCCGGGGTCATCCGGATGGGGTGAGAGTACCCCAGGGAAAGCTGTAGATCGGTGCCCTGGAGGGCGGCACGGTAGCCCACCCCCTGCAACTCCAGCTCCCGTCGGAAACCGGTGGTGACACCGGTCACCATGTTGGCCACCAGGGTCCGGCTGAGACCGTGGAGAGAGCGGTTGGTGGAGGAGTCGGTCGGCCGCTCCACCAAGATCTGCGCCTCCTCCTGGCGAACCCGAATCGGATACGGCAAGGTGCGACTCAACTCCCCCAGGGGGCCAGACACACGCACCGTCTGGCCTTCGATCACGATGGTGACCCCAGCGGGCACGGCGATGGGCGATCTGCCAATTCGTGACATCAGCTGCCTACCAAACCTCGGCGATGACTTCACCGCCGACACCCTGCTGACGCGCCTGGCGGCCCGACATAATCCCCTTGGGGGTCGAGACAATGGCGATTCCCAGCCCTCCCAGCACTCTGGGAATGACCCGACTGCCACGGTAGACCCGCAGCCCCGGTCGGCTCACCCGCCGAAGACCATTGAGGGCCTTGCCCTGCTTGGTGGCCCGCTTGAGCTCCAGCCACAGCTGCAGCTGGGGGGCGTCGCCAACGATCCCGAAGCCCGCGATATAGCCCTCCTCCTGGAGGACCCGCGCGATTTCGGCCTTCAGCTTGCTGGCCGGCATCTCCACGCGCTCGTGGCCGGCCAGATTGGCGTTACGCACCCGCGTCAGCATGTCGGCAATCGGATCGCTCAGCATCTCGCTCCTACCAACTCGACTTCCGCACCCCAGGGATCTCACCCTGGGAAGCATGGATTCTAAAGCAGATCCGGCAAAGCCCAAACTTGCGCATGTAACCACGAGGCCGGCCGCAGAGGTTGCAGCGGCTACGCGCCTGCACCGGGAACCTCGGAGTGCGCCGACTGGCCATAATCTTCGACTTCTTGGCCACTGCCAGCCCTCCTAGCGCCGGAACGGCATGCCCAGGGCAGTCAGCAAACTGCGGCCCTCGGCGTCCGTCTCAGCGGTGGTCACAATGGTTATCTCGAGCCCGCGCAACTTGTCGATTTTGTCATAGTCGATCTCCGGGAAGACCAACTGCTCGCGGAGACCAAGAGTCAGGTTGCCGTGGCCATCGAAATGAGCGGCAATGCCACGGAAGTCTCGGATCCGGGGCAGAGCCACGCTTATCAGTCGGTCCAGAAACTCGAGCATCCGCCCGCCTCGCAGGGTTACCTTGAGGCCCACCGGCATACCTTCCCGAAGCTTGAACGCCGCCACTGACTTCTTGGCCTTGCGGACCGTGGGCTGCTGGCCAGTGATGAGCCGGAGATCGATGGTGGCGGCGTCGAGAGCCTTGCCGTTCTGGGAAGCCTCGCCCACGCCAACATTGACCACGATCTTCTCAAGCCGCGGCACCTGCATCACGTTTAAGTAACCGAACTCGGTGATCAGAGCCGGTACCACGGTGTCGCGATAGAGCTCCAAGAAGCGCGGCGCTGGAATCACGGTCATGCCCTCGGTGCCCGCAGGTAGGCCTCCCCGCAGCGCTTGCAGAAGGGCACGTAATGGTCGCCTTCCAGGCGCCGGCCCAATCGGGTCGGCTGATCGCAGCGGATGCAGACCAGCTGCACGTTGCTGTAGCTGAACGGGGCCGGGAAGTCGATGATCCCGCCCTGGAGGGCGGTGGTGCCACCGCGCTGCTCACCGGAGCGCTGATGGCGCTTGCGGATGTTGATCCCCGCCACCACAATCCGGCGCTGCGCCGAAAAGGTGCGCTGGACGACCCCGCGCTTGCCGCGCTCGGCACCTGAGATCACCACCACAGTGTCGCCCGATCTGATGTCGAGCGAGCGCACATGGGTCCGCCCCTGAGCCTTCTGCCGCCCCACAGCTAGAGCACCTCCGGAGCTAGCGAGACGATCTTCATGAAGTTGCGCTCCCGGAGCTCCCGAGCCACCGGGCCGAAGATGCGTGTCCCCCGAGGATTGTTCTGAGGATTGATGAGAACCGCGGCGTTATCGTCGAAACGGATCCGCGTTCCGTCCGGCCGGCGACACTCCTTGGCGGTTCGCACCACCACCGCCTTGACCACATCGCCCTTCTTGACCCCGGAATTGGGTTGGGCGACCTTGACGGCGCCGACAATGATGTCCCCCAAGGACGCATAGCGGCGATATGAACCGCCCAGCACCCGAATGCAGAGGATCTCCCTCGCGCCACTGTTGTCGGCCACCTTCAGTACCGTCTCCTGTTGAATCATGGGCTACCTCGCCCTCTCAACGATCTCGACCACACGCCAGCGCTTGGTCCTGCTGAGCGGCTTGGTCTCCATGATTCGGACCCGGTCACCCGAGCGGCACTGGTTGGTCTCGTCATGAGCCTGGAAGCGGCGCCGGCGCCGCAGCACCTTGCGATAGAGGTTGTGGGCCCTGAGGTCCTCCACCTGGACCACCACGGTCTTGTCCATCCTGTCACTCACGACCAGTCCCACGCGCACCTTGCGGCGCGGCCGCTCTTCGGTCACGACAGCGTCAGGCATCAGCCCTCCTCCAACTGATCGGCCAGCTGCCGACCTCTGAGTAGGGTGCGGATCCTGGCGATGCCTCGCCGAATCTCGCGAATCCGCCGGTGCTGCTCGAGCTGGCCGGTAGCTCGCTGCAGGCGCAGCTGAAGCAACTCCTGACGCCGCTCTGAGAGGGTCTGGGTGAGCCCAAAGTCGTCGAGATCCCGGAGCTGCTGCAGCTCATCGCGATGCTTGCTCACGCCCCCTCCTCCGCACCGGAGGCGGGCTCCTCACGGGCCACGAACCGAGTCTTCACCGGCAGCTTGTGGGCAGCCAACCGCATGGCCTCGCGGGCAGTCTCCAATCCAACTCCATCCATTTCAAAAAGTATCCGCCCCGGCAAGATCACCGCCACCCAGCCCTCGGGATTTCCCTTTCCGGACCCCATTCGGGTCTCGGCGGGCTTCTTGGTGACCGGCTTGTCCGGAAAGATGCGAATCCAGATCTTACCGCCTCGACGGACGTGGCGCGTCATCGCGCGGCGGGCCGCCTCGATTTGGCGGTTCGTCATCCAACAGGGCTCAAGGGCCTGAAGGCCATAGGGACCGAACGCGAGCGACGATCCTCGATAGGCGGCCCCGGTCATCCGGCCGCGGTGGACCTTCCGGTGCGTTGGCCGACGTGGGATGAGCAACTCAGTCCTCCGCCTTCTTGGGAGCTGCTTTTCGAGCCGCCCTGGGCTTGACATCGCCGGTGGCGACGGCTGGCTTCGCGGCCCGCTTGCGGGGGGCCGGCTTGGCGGCGACCACTGTCTCCGGGGCAGGGGCCGCAGCCACCGCTGCGGAGCTCACCACCGGCACCGGCTCCGCCGCTACGGCAGGCGCTGGCGCGGCGGGAATCACCCCCGCCTCGGCGACGACCGAGGTACTCAGAACGGGCTCGACGGCCACCGGCGCTATGTCCACCACCGCGGGGGGCACAGCCTGGGGCGCCGGGAACTCACCCTTGTAGATCCAGACCGTCACCCCGATCTGGCCAAAAGTGGTCTTGGCCTCGGTCTGACCGTAATCGATATCGGCCCGCAGGGTGTGCAGGGGCACTCGACCATCACGGTCCCACTCCCGCCGGCTCATGTCTCCGCCCCCGAGCCGACCGGAGACCTGGATCCGCACGCCCTTGGCGCCGGCCCTCATGGCCCGCATCACCGATTGCTTAACCGCGCGCCGGAAGGCGATGCGCTTCTCCAGCTGATTGGCGACGTTCTCGGCCAGAAGGTGGGCATCGAGCTCGGGTGTCTTGATCTCTTGGATGGTGACTCGAACCTTCTTCCCAGAGATCCGCTCGAGATTGTCACGGAGGGCATCCACCGATGCTCCGCTCCGGCCAATCACGATGCCTGGCTTGGCGGTATGGATGATCACGGTCAACTGGTTGGCCGAGCGCTCGGTCTCGATGCGAGCCACGCTGGCGTTACGCAGCCGGCTCATGATCAAGGCACGCATGGCGAGATCTTCCTGGAGCAGCTTGGTGTACTCCGGACCGCTCGCATACCAACGGGCCTCCCAGTTGCGGTAGACGCCCAGCCGGAACCCGTTGGGGTGGACCTTGTGTCCCATGTCGCTTACCTACTCCTCTTCATCAACGCTGGCGGCGGGGTCGGATGCCGCCACAGCCGGGCGGGGAGAGCGCGCCCGCTGGCGAGTGGGCCGATCCAGGTTATCCTCAACGACCGCCCGCAGGTGGCAGGTTCGCTTGAAGATCGAGTACGAGGACCCTCGCGCTCGGGGCCTGAACCTCTTGATGATAGGGCCTCCGTCCACATCCACGCGGAGCAGCTGCAGCCGGTCGCGATCCAGGTTGAAGTTGTTCTCCGCATTGGCGGCCGCCGAGCGCACCACCTTGCCCACGTCCTCAGCCGCGGCCTGGGTCATGAATGACAGCACTGACAGCGCCTCGGTGACCGGCATTCCCTGGATGACCTCCGCCACCAGTCTGGCCTTACGCGGGGGCACACGCACCCACTTGGCAGTCGCCTGAACCTGCATTAACTGATCTCCAACGCTACTTCAGCGAACTGCTGCGTTCGGTGTGGTGCCCGTGGCCCCGAAACTTCCGGGTCGGCACAAACTCCCCCAGCTTGTGCCCCACCATCGCCTCAGTGACGAATACCGGCACGTGCTTGCGCCCGTCGTGAACCGCAATCGTGTGGCTCAACATCTCCGGGAATATGTCACTCCGGCGAGACCAAGTCCGGATCACCCGCTTCTCCTTGGCCTGGTTCATCTCCAGCACCTTCTTGAGCAACGGAGCATCGCAAAACGGCCCCTTCTTGACAGATCTACTCATGAGCTACTTACGTCTCCTGCGCACGATCATCCGGTCGGTGCTCTTGTTGTGGCGGGTGCGATGCCCCAGCGCCGGCTTACCCCAGGGTGTCTGGGGATGGCCGCCGGGACCGGAACGCCCCTCACCACCACCATGCGGGTGGTCGAACGGGTTCATGGTCGAGCCCCTGACCGTGGGCCGGAAACCGCGCCAGCGGTTCTTGCCGGCCTTGCCAATGTTCTCATTGAAGTGGTCGGAGTTGCCCACCTGTCCGATCGTGGCCCGGCAGCGGACATCGATCAAACGCACCTCGCCCGAGGGCATCCGCATCTGAGCGTAGCTGCCCTCGCGCGCTACCAGCTGGGCCCCGACGCCTGCGCTCCGAACCAGCTGACCCCCACGCCCCAACTGGACCTCGATGTTGTGGACGGTAGTTCCCAGGGGGATCCGAGTCAGGGGCAGAGAGTTGCCGGGACGAATGTCCGCCTTCTCTCCAGCCATGACCAGATCGTCTACCGCCAGGCCCTCCGGAGCCAGGATGTAGCGTTTGTCGCCATCGCGATAGTGGATCAAGGCAATTCGGGCGCTCCGATTGGGGTCGTATTCGACCGCCGCCACGCGCCCCGGCACGTCCACTTTGTCACGTTTGAAGTCGATGATCCGGTAGATGCTCTTGTGGCCACCGCCGCGGTGCCGCACGGTGATCTTGCCGGTGGCGTTGCGCCCGGCGTGCTTCTTGAGCGCCCGCGTCAGCGAGCGCTCAGGACGGCTCTTGGTGACCTCCTCGAAGGAACTCACGCTCATGAAGCGGCGCCCGGGGGAGGTGGGGCGGTAGCGATTAACCGGCATCTCAGACTCCCTCGAACAGGTTGGCGATGGTCTCACCCTTCTGCAGGGTCACGATCGCCTTCTTCCAGTCGCGGCTGCGCCCCACCACGCGCCCCCCTCGGCGCATGCGGGTGCGCACCTTGCCCTTGACCAGCATTACGTTGACGCTGCTGGCCTTGACCTTGAAGGCCGCCTCTACCGCTTGCTTGATCTCAATCTTGTTGGCACTGGTGGCGACCCTGAAGACGTAACGCTGGCTCGCCATCCCGGCGTAGGACTTCTCGCTGATCACCGGTCGCAGCAAAATCTCCGACGGATCCTTCATCCCAAGTGCTCCCTGACCCGCTCCAGGGCGGCTTCGGTAAAGATCATGGTGTCGGCGATCAGCACATCGCGCACGCTCAGATTGGAGGCCAGCACGACCTTAACCTGGGGAATGTTGCGAGCCGACAGCTCCAGATTCTCCGAGTGCTCCGCGAGCACCAGCAGCACCCGCCTGCCCGCCGCCACCTTCTCCAGAAAGGTTGCCAGCTGCCGAGTCTTGGGCTCGGCATAATCGAAGTCCACTGTGACCTGAATCGTCCCCGCGGCAGCCTGAGCCGAGAGAGCTGACCGGAGCGCGAGGCGCCGCTGCTTGCGCGGCATCGCCAGCGCATGGCTGCGGGGGGTGGGACCGAAGACGGTGCCACCGCCGCGCCAGTGCGGGGCTCGAATCGAACCCTGGCGAGCCCGGCCAGTGCCCTTCTGCCGATAGGGCTTGCGGCCACCACCTCTCACTTCGCCGCGCGTCTTGGTGTCGTGGGTCCCCTGGCGAGCTCCCGCCAGCTGCCTAACCACCGCCTGATGCAGGACCGGCATGTTCACATCGCCGCCGAAAACTGCCTCAGGTAGCTCGACGGAGCCGGTCTCGGCACCCTCCGCGCCCCGCACCAAAGCTGTGGCCATCAGTGCTGTCCCCTCACCTTGCGGACCCGGGAGCTGGAGTCAAACACAGTCAACAGACCTCCGGTCGCTCCGGGCACGGCCCCCTTGACCAACAGCAGGTTGCGCTGAGCATCGACCCGAAACACCTCCAGGCGCTTGACGGTGACCCGCTCGTCCCCCATGTGGCCAGCCATCTTCAGGCCCCGAAAGGTGCGGGCCGCGTCGACGGAGCCGACCGATCCGGGCTGGCGGATGTTGTGACTACCGTGAGTCACCGGACCGCGACCAAAATTGTGCCGCTTGTGCTGACCAGCGAATCCCTTGCCCTTGCTGACGCCGGTGATGTCGACCCGCTGGCCGGCCTCGAAGGCGGCGACCGTGAGGACCTCGCCCACGGTGACATCTCCGATGCCCTTGACCTCGCGGAGGTGACGCAAGGGCTCCAGGCCGGCCACATCAAAGTGGCCCTTGGCCGGTCGGTTGACGTTCTTGCGCTTGGGCGCGAACCCAATCTGAACAGCCTCGTAGCCATCCAACAGCGCGGTCTTCACCTGGACCACCGGACAGGGTCCGGCCTCGAGTACCGTGACTCCGAAGCAGCGGCCGTCATCGGCGAACACCTGGGCCATCCCCAGCTTGCGGGCCAGCAATGCGCGGCCCATCAGAGTTTGATCTCGATGTTGACACCACTGGGCAAGTTGAGATGCATCAGGGCGTCCACGACCTTGGGGTTGGGATCCAAAATGTCCACGATCCGCTTGTGGGTGCGCATCTCGAACTGTTCCCGCGAGTCCTTATCGATGAAGGGACCCCGGATCACCGTGTACTTGTTGATCTCCGTCGGCAATGGCACCGGGCCAACGACCTGGGACTGGTTGCGAGCGGCGGTCTCCACGATGCGAGCTGCCGCCTGGTCCAGGACCCGATGGTCGTAGGCCTTGAGCCGAATTCGAATTCGCTGTGCCATTTCTCTCTACTTGTTTCCCAGCGCCTACTTGTCGATCTTGGTAACGACGCCGGCACCCACGGTGCGCCCACCCTCGCGGATGGCGAAGCGCATGCCTTCCTCGACCGCCACCGGTGTGATCAGGGACACCTTGAGCTCCACGTTGTCGCCCGGCATCACCAGCTCCCGACCCTCCGGGAGGCTGACCTGACCGGTCACATCAGTGGTCCGGATGTAGAACTGAGGCCGGTAGTTCCCGAAGAAAGCGGTGTGCCGCCCGCCCTCCTCCTTGGTGAGGACGTAGACCTGAGTCTCGAATTCAGTGTGGGGCTTGATGCTGCCCGGCTTGGCCAGCACTTGGCCGCGCTCGACATCCTCGCGCTTGACTCCTCGGAGCAGGCAGCCGCAGTTCATACCCGCCTCGCCCTGGTCCAGCAGCTTGTGGAACATCTCGATGCCGGTGACCACCGTCTTGGTGGTGTCCTTGATGCCCACGATCTCGACTTGCTCGTTGACCTTGACCACCCCCCGGTCGATGCGGCCGGTCACCACTGTGCCCCTACCCTCGATGGAGAACACATCCTCGATGGGCATCAGGAAGGGCTGGTCGATGGGCCGCTCGGGGAGCGGGATGTAGGTGTCGACCACGTCCATCAACTGCCGGATCTGGTCCTCGGCGGCCTTGTCGCCCTCCAGCGCCTTCAAGGCGGAGACGCGCACCACAGGAATGTCGTCGCCAGGGAAGTCGTACTTGCTGAGAAGCTCACGCACCTCCAATTCCACCAGCTCGAGCAACTCCTCGTCGTCGACCATGTCCACCTTGTTGAGGGCGACCACGATGTAGGGGACGCCCACCTGGCGGGCCAGCACAATGTGCTCGCGGGTCTGCGGCATGGGACCGTCAGTGGCGGCCACCACCAGGATCGCCCCATCCATCTGGGCCGCTCCGGTGATCATGTTCTTGATGTAGTCGGCGTGCCCGGGGCAGTCCACGTGAGCGTAGTGACGGGTGTCCGTCTCGTACTCGACGTGGGAGACCGCGATGGTTATCCCGCGCGCCTTCTCCTCGGGCGCGTTGTCGATCGAATCGAACGCCCGGAAATCAGCCAGGCCCTTCTCCGAGAGGACCTTGGTTATGGCCGCTGTGAGCGTGGTCTTGCCATGGTCGATGTGACCGATGGTGCCCACGTTGAGGTGGGGCTTTGTGCTCGAGTACTTCTTCTTACCCATCTTTACCTGCCCTTCGTCTGTGGCGATCTGCTCTGGCTTGGACTGCTGTTCAACTCTTCCGCTTAGCCGTGATTTCCTCTGCCAGAGACTGCGGCAAGTCCTGGTAGTGGTCGAATTCCATGGTGTAGCTCGCGCGTCCCTGGGTCATGCTCCGCAACTGAGTGGCATAGCCAAACATGTTGGCCAGAGGCACCTCGGCATGCACCGTCTGCATGCCCCGTCGGCTCTCCATGCCCAGGGTGTGCCCCCGGCGTGAGGCCAGGTCTCCAATGATATCGCCTAGGTTAGCCTCGGGGACCCCGACATCCACCTTCATGATCGGTTCCAGCAGAACTGGGGACGCCTTACGCAGTCCATCTTTCATCCCCATGGAGCCGGCGATCTGAAAGGCCTGCTCCGAAGAGTCCACGTCGTGGTAGGACCCGTCGTAGAGGGTAACCTTCACATCCACCACCGGGTAGCCCGCCACCACTCCTGACTGGAGAGCGTCGATGCAGCCCTTCTCCACGGGACCGATGTACTCCTTGGGAATGGTGCCGCCCACGATCTTGTTGATGAACTCGAACCCCTTTCCGGTCTCATTGGGCTCCACCTCGAGCTCGCAATGGCCGTACTGGCCGTGGCCGCCGGTCTGGCGCACGAAGCGGCCGGTGCCCTTGGCCTTGCGTCGGATGGTCTCTCGATAGGCGACCTGGGGCTTGCCCACGTTGGCGTCGACCTTGAACTCACGGAGCAGGCGGTCGACGATGACCTCGAGGTGAAGCTCGCCCATTCCCGAGATCAGGTTTTGCCCGGTTTCGGGCTCGGTCCGGACCTGGAAGGTGGGGTCTTCCTCTGCCAGCTTCTGAAGCGCGATCCCCAGCTTGTCCTGATCGGCCTTGGTCTTGGGCTCGATCGCAACCGAGATGACCGGCTCCGGGAAGACGATGGACTCCAGCACGATCGGGGCCGCCTCTTCGGTCAAGGTGTCCCCGGTCGAGGTGTGGCGCAGGCCGATGGCGGCGGCGATGTCGCCCGCCAGCACCTGTTCGACCTCCTCGCGCCGGTTGGCATGCATCTTCAGAATCCGGCCCACCCGCTCGCGATCCCCGTGGCTGGCGTTGTATACGTAGCTACCCGACTTGAGAACGCCGCTGTAGACCCGGAAGAAGGTCAGCTTGCCCACGAACGGGTCGGTCATTATCTTGAACGCCAGCGCCGAGAAGGGGGCGTCGTCGGAAGCCTCGCGGGTCAGTACGGCCTCGGTCCGAGGATCCTTGCCCGTAATCGGAGGACGGTCCAGGGGGCTGGGCAGGAACTCCACGACCGCGTCGAGGAGGGGCTGGACGCCTCGGTTGCGCAGGGCAGCCCCGCACAGGACCGGGAAGACCTCCGCCTTGACTACCCCGCGCCGCAGCGCCGCGCTGAGCGCGGCAGTGTCGACCGGGCCGTCGTCCAAGTAGGCCTGCATCAGCTCGTCGTCGTACTCCGCCGCCACCTCTACCAACTCCTGACGAGCGGTCCTCACCCGCTCCCGCATCGACTCCGGGATCTCCGTGGTCTCGATGGCGGTGCCAAGGTCGTCGGTGTACACGATGGCCTGCTCGCGCAGCAGATCGACGACGCCCTCGAAGCCATCCTCGGCTCCGATCGGCAGCTGAACCGGAATGGCCCGGGCCCCCAGCCGATCCACGATGGAGGCTACGGCAGCGTCAAAGTCCGCCCCGATGCGATCCATCTTGTTGATGAAGCAGATTCGAGGCACGTCATACCGGTCGGCCTGGCGCCAGACGGTCTCTGACTGGGGCTCGACCCCGCTGACGGCGTCGAAGACCGCCACGGCGCCGTCGAGCACTCTCAGGCTCCGTTCAACCTCGACAGTGAAGTCCACGTGCCCTGGGGTGTCGATGATATTGATCTGGTGCCCGTGCCATTCGGCCGCCGTCGCCGCCGAGGTGATGGTGATCCCACGCTCCTGCTCCTGGACCATCCAGTCCATGGTGGCAGCGCCTTCGTGAACCTCCCCCATCTTGTGGATGCGCCCGGTGTAGAAGAGCACCCGTTCTGTGGTGGTGGTCTTGCCGGCGTCAATGTGCGCCATGATCCCGATGTTGCGCACCCGCTCCAGGGGAACGCGGCGTCCGTGCGCCAGCGGTCCGCTAGCAGCCATGGTGGTCTGAATGGACATGCTGCTTTCTCAATACCGGAAGTGGGAGAAGGCCTTGTTGGACTCCGCCATCTTGTGAGTGTCTTCCTTGCGCTTGACCGCCTGGCCCATCCCGTTGCTGGCATCCATCAGCTCTGCGGCGAGCTTGTCGGCCATGCTCTTGCCGTGGCGCGAGCGGGCGCTGCGGATGATCCAGCGGCGAGCCAGCGCGAGCCGGCGATCGTGCCTGATCTCGACTGGTACCTGATAGGTGGCTCCCCCGACGCGCTTGGGCTTCACCTCTAGAATCGGCGTCGCGTTGCGGATCGCCACGTCGAACACCTCCAGCGGCTCGCGCCGCTGGCTCTTGGCGATCCGGGCCAGGGAGTCGTATACGATCTGCTCCGCGGTGCTCCGCTTGCCGTTGAGCATCACACAGTTGATGAACTTCGCCAGCCCCTCACTCCGGTAGACGGGGTCAGCCACGATGACTCGGCGGGAGATCCTTGCTCGGCGAGGCATATCAGGCCTTCGCCGGCTTGTCGCGCTTGGCCCCGTACTTGCTACGGCCCTGCTTACGTGCCTTGGTGCCGGCAGTGTCCAGCGCCCCTCGGATCACGTGGTAACGAACTCCAGGAAGGTCCTTGACCCGCCCACCCCTGACCAGCACAACCGAGTGCTCTTGGAGGTTGTGGCCTATACCCGGGATGTAGGCGGTGACCTCAATCTTGCTGGTAAGGCGCACCCTGGCCACCTTCCGCAGCGCCGAGTTCGGCTTCTTGGGAGTGGTGGTGAACACGCGTACACAGACTCCCCGCCGCTGGGGCGAGCTCTTGAGGGCTGGCGACTTGGTCTTCTTGATCACTGGGCTGCGACCCTTCCGGACCAACTGCTGGATGGTAGGCAAACTGAACTTGTCCTTGGAGAACGCTGGCCGTTCCGGGGCGACGACCATCATGGACGCAAACGCCCCTCCGGAGGCGCGGGGGTTCATTCTACAGTCAGCCCGGGACCCTGTCAAACTCGCAGCTAGTGGCAGAGCCCGGGCGGCTCCTCGGGCCGGTCGCTGGAGTTCGATTTCGGTGCCGCCCGAGCGGCCCTTTACGATTGCCGCTGGGATCGGGTCTCCGCTCTCGGAGGCCCCCACGTCCCGGGCTTGGGAACTGATCCCCGTCAGGATACGGCTGGTCGGCCCAGGCAAGAGGCCAGGGAACGACCAGGCGCTGCGGCCCCACCTCGACATGGAAGGGGCCCCCCGGGTCGCTGGGTCCGCTACAGGCCTCTCGGGGCTCGCTGCCCCGAGATCGCTCCAGGGCCTCCTGGCTCCAGCTCGCGCCTCCGGCTGAAATGGCTGTCGATTGCGGCCGCGGCGAGGTACAGGTTGGGAGAGGTGGCACATCCCGCCAGGTGGGCCTCCACCAAGGCCGCCTGGTCCGCGTCCAGTTGTCCGTCCAGGAGGTCCGACGCCAGGTCGGTAACCAGCGCCTGCCGCCCGCGCCGCAGATGAGACTTAGCCGTGGCCAGCGGAAGGCCGGCCGGCTCGGCTAGGTCCCTTTCCTTCCATCCCTCAATGTCGTGCAGCACCGCGGCCCGATTCTGCTCCGGCGTAAGCCCATCGAGCGCCCGCGGCAGGACCCCGGAGGCCGGCCACGAAACCGCCACCACCTTGTGGGTGCACCGTGTCGGCTGGATTCTGCCAGAGGGCCTCCCGCCGGAGCGCGCGGTCCAGGTTCTCCCGCGACTGCCGGCGCCGCAGCGTGTCCTGACAGGTGTTGATGCAGATCCGTTGCCCCCAGAAGGAGGCATCCGCCTCCGCTTCTACGCACGCCAGCAATTCGTCTTCGGTGAGCAGCACCGCCACCAGATCCGGCACGGGGAGTCCTTGGCGAAGAACGCACCCAGCCCCGGGAAGATCGGACCGCCCCGGAACCAGCAGCTCAT
>DATKSV010000179.1:0-7219 GCA_035531535.1 Candidatus Nanopelagicaceae bacterium
GCGGGTCACGGCAGGCCCGGTCCAACCACTTCCGGGCACTCTGGACCGCACGGAGTCCAGGCCTCTGGCCCCTCTGTCACCGGCCGGGCCGGGCCATCCGCCGCCCCGACTACCCCAGGGACCACCAAGCGCGGCCCGGCCGCCCCTGGAAATTCATCGAGTCACAGCCGGGCCAGCGCCTCTCCGTTGCCGTCAGCCGCCGGCGTGGCGGGCGCCCCCGGAAGGTCGTCCGGCAAGGGCCGGGGAAACGGCAGCCACACTCCCACGCCCGCTCCTTGATGCGGGCAGTGACTCACCAGCTCGCCAGCGCCTGAGATCGCTTTCGAGCGATTCTGTGGTTGCAGCCCGCCACGGGCGGGCCGCCCTTCTCCGTAACACCCAATCCGCGCTCCCCTCAGAGTCGGCCGGGTCAGGCAAGCTGAGCAGCCGGCACCCTTAGGATCTGGGTGCTGGACGTTACTCTGGCGTTTCTATCAGTGAGGCGACCGCGATGGGATCGCTATGAGCCGGGGCTGCCGGGGGGCTACCCTGATGTGACAAGGTAAATATGAAGCCACAACTCTCCGAGCGAATGAGTTCGTCGCCAGATCGTCGCGCCACCGGTCTGGCGCGCGCCTTAGTCGACCAGGGTCACGAGCCCGGCTTTCGCCCCTCCGAGCCGCATTCCCTCCAAGAGCTGGGGCTGCCCTTCTCGTTCGTCTCCGACCTGATCCTGAAGATCATGTACTTCAACGGCAACATCCTGGGCCGCGACATCGCCGCCCGGGCCTGCCTGCCCTGGTCGGTCGCCTCCGAGGCGCTCACCTTCCTGGCCTCCGAGGGCTACTGCGGCACGACCGGGATCCGGGGCACCCACGGCCCCGGTGACGACTTCGCGGAGAGCTTCCAGTACCTGGTGACCAACACCGGGCGGGACCGGGCGCGGGAGATCCTGGAACTCAACCAGTACGCCGGCCCCGCCCCGGTACACCTCGACGACTACCTGGAGAGCGCCAGCTCTCTCGCCGATGAGGCCCCGGTGGTATTGGCTGAGGAGCTGCAGCAGGCGCTGCGCCACCTGGTCGTCCCCGAGCAGCTCATCGAGGTCGTGGGCACGGCTCTGACCGGTCGCCAGGCCCTCTTTCTCTACGGGCCCCCGGGAAATGGGAAGAGCTCGATCGCAGAAGCCTGCGCCACGGTGCTGGGGGACCCCATCTTCATCCCCCATGCCCTCTATGTCCACGGCGAGGTGATCCGGCTCTTCGACCCGGTCCATCACCGCCTGGTCTCCGGCCCGCCCATCCCCCACGACCGGCGCTGGGTCTTGGTATATCGGCCGGTGGTTCACGCCGGAGGCGAGCTCCGGGGCAACGAGCTGGAGTTGGCCTTCGACCGCAGCCTGGGCTTCTACGAGGCGCCCCTCCAGCTCAAGGCCAACGGCGGCATATTCCACGTCGACGACTTCGGCCGCCAGATGATCCCTCCCCGCCAGATCCTCAACCGCCTGATCGTCCCTCTGGAGTCAGGGATCGACTACCTCAACGTGGCTCGGGCCGGCACCACGATCAGCGTCCCCTATGCCACGGTGCTGCTGCTCTCGACCAACCTCGACCCTGGGGAGCTGGTCGACGAGGCGTTCCTGCGGCGGGTGCGCTACAAGGCCTTGGTGCCCGACCCCACGGCCGAGCAATTCCGGCTGATCCTGCAAAGGATCTGCCAGAGCAGGGGCATCCAGTACCGAGATGATGTCGTCGACTACCTCCTGCAGAAGCACTACGCGCCGGTGGGAAGAGCCTTGCGGGGCTGCCATCCCCGCGACCTGGTGGATCAGATAGTCGCCACCGCGCGCTATCTGGGGATCCACCCCGAGCTCAGCCGCGATCTGGTGGACCGAGTCGCCCGAGCGTATTTCTCCGACATCCGGACCTCTCCCAACCAACATCTCGGGGGCGACGCCCGGACCCTTTCCTGAACTTCCCTCCCCGCGCGGGATCGGCTCGTTGGGCCCAGCCCGCGACTGGATCCCCCCGCCCCGACGACATTGGTCTGCCCGGGCGCTATTCGGGGCGGAGTCCGGGCGCCCCTCAATGCTGGCGCCTCCCCACCACCCTCTCTGCCAAAAAAGACTGGTCGGCCCGTCGGGCAGGCGGTGCCGACCGTAAGACAGCCCCTACCCGCGTCGCGGCGCGAAGGGCCTTACCGGGGGTGTCACGACACCCAGTCTTGGTCCGCCAGCGGCTGTGCGCCTCGGCGCAGGCGCCGCCCAGAAGAGCCCGCCCCGAGGCCGGCCCGCCTACCCAGCTGTCTCAGTCTCACTCTGGCTGTCTCACCCTGGCTGGGAGGGCGGGCCCCGCGCCCTGCCTCGGACGCGGGGCCCCGAATGGCTTGCGTGGGAGTCGGCCTACCTTCGGCCGCCGCCGGCCAGGGACGAGATAAGGTTGGCCACGTTAGGGGTCCCCAGTCCGGTCGGAAGGTTGTACCCCGGGCTGGTTGCCGGGTAGCCGACTGTACTGCCGAAGGCGTTGGTCTGGCCGGGCCCGTAGATGTTGTGAAAATCGGCCGCGTAGGCCCTGGCGTTGGCGTAGATCGAGTACAGCAGGGGATTGAGCTGACCCAGCGGGTGTCCCGCCGCTTGATCCGCCAGCGCGGTTATGGCAGCCCACGACGGGGAGCCCTCACTGGTGCCCCCGAAGAAGTAGAAGCCGTTGCTGCTGGCGCCCAAGAAGCCCAAATAGATCATGGTTGCGGTGTACACCGAGGCGTTGAAGGAGACATCCGCCACGGTCCGGCCGGGGTACCCGCTGCCATCCGCACTCTGGTAGCCAGGCTGAGTGAACAAGATGCTGGGCGCTCCCCCGGTGGCTCCGAACGGCCCGGCTGAGCAGCCGAAGGGGCAGAGAGACGAGACGGAGTCGTTCCAGGTGGTCTCCGACTGGTAGGTGCCCCGGTCGGAGAGGAAGAGGTCGGTGCCACCGACCGAGGTGACCAAGGGGTCTGAGGCCGGGAAGAGCGCGGTGGAACTGGAGGTGCCCTCGGTGGCGCCTGAGTCCCCGGCGGAGGCGAACACGCTCATGCCCTGGGAGACCGCCTGCTGGTAGATCGCCTCGGCCTGGGAGAGCTGATCGTTGTTGCCGTTGAAGGCGTTCTCAGGGGCCCCGAAGCTCATGCTCAGCACGTTGCCAAGGTGCAGGTTGACCGCGTACTGCTCGGCGTTGTTGAGCGCGTTCCCGGAGTTGTTGGGAGCCACCACCAGGTCGATCGTGGCCCCCGGAGCCAGCCCGTGCGACTGCTCCACGTCCAGGCTGGTCTCCTCGGCCCAGCTCGTCTCCTGATGGTTTTGGAGGGGGTTGTAGGTGGGCTGGCCGGTGGGATAGAAGATGTTGAGAGTGGCGGCGGGCAGCCCGAACTCCTGGTCGTAGGTCGCCAGGTCGCTCTGAATGGTCGGGCTGCCGTAGGCGTCTATCAGCACGATGGTCTGTCCGGCCCCGGTCAGCTTGCTCGGAAAGTTGTACCCGGCGCGCAGGTCCTGCGGCGAGTAGCAGGCGAGGCCGAAGCTGGCGACGCACTGGCTGGGCGTGTACGGGAACGCTCCCGGGGTGGCGCCCGGGCTGGCGAGCGCCAGCCTGGCGATGGGGTTCACCTGGTAGTAGACCGTCGACGTGGATGTGGAACCGGCCAGGGTGGTGGACGGTGTCAGCGCCAACATCAAAGCCGAGCCCACCACCGCCACGGCGGCTGCTCCGGTCAGGGTTCGCAGGCGGAATGATTTCACGAAGCTCCTCCCTTGCTGATGGCCGTGGCGAATCCGACCGCCACTTCGGTGGGACGAAGCGTAGCTGGTTTCCCCGGCCTGCTTCAAGCCCCTGGGATTAGCTACCCAAAACCCCGACTTAGGCCCCTCGAATGGCCGACCTCGCCCGCCTTTGCCCGATCACGGGAAATCCCGACCACAAAAGCCGCTTAGAGATGGCTCGGACGGTTGGCAGCTCGCCACCCGAGGTAATTAGAGCCTGTCGGTGGTGGGGGGCATCTGCCCCCCACCACCGGCCTCCTACTTGTGGCCGTGCGCCGCTGGGGCGCTGGCGTTGTAGGTCTGGATCGCCGCCGCCAGCTGGGTCACATCCGGGACGCCAAGCCCGGTTGTGGGATCCCAGCCCGCACCCGCCTGGTAGCCCCAGTTGTTGCCCTGGGTGATGTCCCGAAAGCCGGCCACGGTCCCGCCCGAGGCGGGCAGGCTGTAGAAGACCTGGGATGCGAACCCTATCGCTCCCCCCTCGGCCTGGTCCAGGAGGGCTGTTATCCCCGCCCACTGGGGAGCCGCGAACGAGGTCCCGCCCCAGCCGTTGCTCCAGGGAGAGGCAGCGTTTGAGTAAGTGGAGTTGGAGTCGTAGATGGCATAGCCGGTGAAGGGGTCGGCATTGAGAGCGACGTCAGGCACCCCCCGCTGGCCGCTGCCCTGGAATCCCTGCTGCCAGCTGGGCTGGGCGAAGTACAGGCTGTAGCCTCCCCCCGAGCCGATCGGATAGAAGCTCCTGTGAGCCTGCTCCTGGCTGGGCAGACCCAAGGCCCCATAGTAGGGCAGCAGGTAGCTCCAGCCCCAGGCCGCCTCGGAGGTCGGCCCGCCGTAGACGGCCGGTGCGGTGGCGGTGGCGGCCGCGATCTGGACGCCCTGGCTCGAGCTGGGCAGCGTGGTGCCCCCGGCGGCCGTGACGTAGGGAGAGGAGCCCGGGCTGTCCACCGCCAGGGTGTTGTACTGGGGGTAGGCGTCGTAGGCGCCGTAGTCGCCCGAGGCGGCGAACATGCTCATCCCCTCGGCCGCGCCCTGCTCGAAGGCCTGGTTGAGCAGGATCGCGTATCCCTTGGTCTCGTCCTGCTCCGCCTCCCCCCAGGAGGTTGTCACCACCTGAGCCTGGTCCTGGCTGACCACGGTGTCGTAGAGGTCCACGAAGCCGTTGTTGGTATTGGGCGCCACGTAGGCGATGATGTTGGCCCCCGGCGCCATGGCTCCAGCGCGCTCCACGTCCAAAGAGGTCTCCGAGCTGCCAGCCCCAGCCACGGCCTGGCCGGTGGGGGCACCGTCCACCGAGACCTGAGACAGCGAGCCCGTACGGTGGATTACGTAATGTGCCCAGAACTGCGTCGCATCGTTGTTGGTGAGCGGAGCTAAGGTGGCGACCGCGATCGTGAACCCCTTGCCGGTGACCGTGCCGGGCACCTGGTAAGCCGAGTCGATCTGCTGCGGTGAGTAGCCCTGCGGGGTGGCGCAGAAAGTCCCCTGGGTCTGGCAGGTGCCACCGCTGCCCAGCCCCATCTGGCTGAGGTTCAAGCTCTCGGTGTGGACGGCGTTGTAGGTCGTCATCCCCGAAATCCCCGACACCATCCCGGCCAGGTTGTAGCTCCCGCCGCCATACGAGAAGGCGGTCGGGAGGCTGGGGTCCTCCTGGTTGGCGAAGTAGGAGTGGCCGCCATGCTCATAGGCATTTATAGAGACGCTGAAGGCCCGCTCCACCTGGCCCACCTGGCCCACCGCCTCGATCCGGTTGGAGTAAACCTGGGCGACTGAGATCCCGAAGGTGGCCAAATACGCCTCCAGCGCGGCCACGTTCGCGGGCGGCTGGTCGTAGACACTGGCGAAAGCGGCCGCGGTCTGGAAGTAGCGGTGAAAGTAGGGGCTGCTGGGGGTCACCGTGTCGGTGATGAACTGAGGCAGGCTGGGCCCGGAGGTAGGGTTCACGTACTGGAGCCCCAGCAGCAGGTCGACCTGGGCCGCGGACGGGGCCGGGCCGCTGAGAGTCGAGTTGGCGATTAGGCTACTGGCCGTGTTGCCGGATATGGCCGCGGTCCCGCCCGATGGCTTCTGCGCCAGAGCCGCCGAGCTCCCAGCCAGGCTGAGGGTCGCCGTCACGCCCACAATGAGGAGCGCTCGGCCAGTTCGAAACCTCATCACAGAGACCTCCTTGCGCACTCACATCCCGCCAGTACCGGCCGTCCACGGCAATGCTAGCAAGCGCCAGCCTGACTTGGATAGGTATCACGACCATGGGCGGCGCGGTGGCGGCAAGGCGTGTGTGCCTCTGTCAGCGCCACCGGACGCCGTTACCCTGCCCACTCTCGGGTTCGTGTAGGGGCAGCTTCGGATCCACCCCTGCGCCTGGGTCGGCGCCAGCTCCCCCGGCATGCCGCTAGATTGCCAGTGCTCGCGAAGCCGCAATTGATGAAGGTTGGGCCCGGAAGATTGGAGTGCCCAAGGCATTCGGCCGGCCCCCCTCAGGTAGGGGCGGCAGTGCCGGCCCTGGGAAGGCAAGCGTCAGCTGCGGATGTCCAAGCGCCCTCACAACTGGCACTCTGTCGGCGACACCCTTCAGCACCGCCGCCCCGCTGGCCAGCCCACCCATCCCCAGGCCAGCACTCGGTCGGTACGGCGGCTCGGCCCGATCCCACGGCTCCTCAGCTCGGATATCGGCCTCAGTGACGCGAAAAAGTTGGTCCGGAGCGGCAACTAAACGCTGGCCCACCGTGAACATCATCTTGAGCGGTCGGCGTGCCGGGCCTGCTCCAGGGCCATTCGAGTCCGTCTGCCACCGCAACTATGCCTTGGTCCAGCGACTGGAGCCGGGGGCGCTTGACGGGTAGACCGAACCCACCTATCGTGATGGTCCATTCGGGGAGGCGACGAGGTGCAGTCTGTGATCACGGCCGCCTGGACTGCACTGAGCCACTGGCGGGCCCGCCCCCGACCTGTTGGCCTGGGTGCACGGGCCGGGAGAAGCTAGCTAGATGAAGATTCGGTTATTGGCAGCCGCCACGGTCGTCGCGGCAGCGCTCGCTCTGGCGGGACCAGTCCAGGCGGCAACAACCAACTCCTTTGCAAATGGTAGCTTCCAATGTGCGGATTGTAGTCAGAACGGGTCATTCGTAGACCTTACCGCCACTTCCACAGCCTTAACCGATACCCCTGGGACAACCGAGTGGACGGTCACCACAGGCAGCGTCGACTGGATTGACGGTTATTGGTCAGGGCCGAACTCCAGCAACCCCTACAGCATCGACATGAACGGAACCAACCCCGGGGCGATCGCGCAGACCTTCGCCACCATCGCGGGCGCCACCTACAACGTCTCGTTCTATCTCTCCGGCAACCCCGATGGCGGTACTGGCCCCAAGACCTTGACAGTGGCCGCCTCCGGCAATGCGAAATTGGGCTCTTGAGGCATAGGTGTGGGTGCCGAGAGGGGAATGT
>DATKSV010000180.1:0-2813 GCA_035531535.1 Candidatus Nanopelagicaceae bacterium
CCGGTGCTCAGCCCGCAGCCCGGTCAGTCCCGGCCCGGTGAACTCGACAAACTTCCCCACCACGCCGTGGTGGCGCAGGACCTCTGCCATGGTCAGAACCAGGTCGGTGGCTGTGACCATCGGTGACAAGGACCCGATCAGCCGGACGCCGACCACCGCCGGAAAGGGCACTGACAGCGGCTGGCCGAGCATGGCGGCCTCCGCCTCGATCCCGCCGACTCCCCAACCGAGCACGCCGATGCCGTTGACCATCGGGGTGTGTGAGTCGGTCCCCACCAGGGTGTCCGGGAAAGCCTCTCCCGCGTCTGTCGCCGTCACCACGCGTGCCAGATGTTCCAGGTTGATCTGGTGGCAGATACCGGTGTCGGGTGGCACCACCGCGAACCGGGCAAAGCCTTGCTGCGCCCAGCGCAGCAAGCGATAGCGCTCGGCGTTCCGAGCAAACTCCAGCTGCCGGTTGGTCTCAAAGGCGTCCACGGTGCCGGCCACGTCCGCGATCACCGAGTGATCGATGATGAGCTCCACTGGAATTCTTGGATTGACCAGGCCTCCATCGCCGCCCAGCTTCGTCACCGCATCCCTGAGCGCGATCAGATCCACCACTGCCGGGACCCCGGTGAAGTCCTGCATCAGCACTCGCTCCGGCCTGAACGGGACCTCCCGGGACATACGGGAGCCGGCCGGCCATTTCGCCAGGGCCTCAATGTCGGCTGCGGTCACGGTCCGGCCGTCCTCGTGCCGCAGGAGGCTCTCGAGCAGGACCTTGACGCAGTAGGGCAGCCGGCTGATATCCGCGACGTCGGCCAGGGCCGAGAGTCGGCGGACCTGGTAGGGCCGGTCTGCAACCGTCATCGTGGCCCTGGAGCCGAAGCTGTCATCCATCACTCGTTCCTCCTCCCGCACGGCTGCCATCGTGACCTGGGCTGGCACCAGCTCGCCCTCCTCCTGCTGGCGGCGGGTTGGGCTGGCGGTCGTGGTGTGCCGACCCAATTCCGGCTGCACCTGCCCACCTCGGACCAAGCCGAGCTCCCCTTGAAGGCTGCCGTAACACCTGGCTGGCGGCGGCGGTGCCAGGTCGGGGACACGGCTCGGGGAGAGGTCCTTCCGCAGCCCACGCGGTGAGTAGCTGGATCAGTCCCATGCGTGGCTTGGCTCCAAGCCGTCCAGAAGCAGATGGAAGTAAACCATCCCGGCAAATGGCTGCCAAGCCGCCGTCAGCCGCCGCACATCGTCATAGCCCGCCTTGGCGCCAAGCCCAAAGCGCCGCCGCAGAGAGTTGCGCGCCCCCACGTCGTCGCCAGGAAGGACCTGGCATCGGCCGAGACCTCGGAGGAGGACGTACTCCGCGCTCCACCTGCCGATGCCAGGCAGCTCACACAGCCGCTCCCGAGCCGCAGCGTCACCCAGCCGCTCGAGCGCCACCATGTCCAACTCGCGATCGAGCACGGCGGCGGCGCAGCCGACCAGAGCCCGCGACTTGGCTCGGCTGAGCCCGAGTTCGCGCAGGGACTCCAGGTTCGCCTCGGCGATGCGCTCTGGCGCGGGCGCGGCCCAGCCGGCACAGCCCAGGCTCGGAGGAGCGGCTACGCCGAAACTGGCCGACAGCCGGTTGAGCAGATGGATCCCCACCACCAGGCTCACCTGTTGGCAGACGACCGCGTTGACGAGGGCCTCGAAGAGGGTGGGAAAGCGCGGTGGCCGAAGGCCCCGGAAGCGGTTTGCCAAATCGTTGATTCGAGCATCCCCCCGGGCCACCCGGTAGAAGCCGGTGAGGTCCACTTCGAGGCCTAGGAGCCGCCCGAGGGAGGACTGGACCAGGGCTGCCGTCTCGTCTGTCACTACCGCCGCACCGCCTTGGATGGTCACCTCGAGCTCGGGGTGGGAGGCGCTGCCGCGCTGCCGCACTCCGACCGCGACCGGGCCGGTGTCGAGGTCCAGTGTCCGTCGGTACCAGAGGCCATCGAAGCGATCCACCGCGTTGTGGGCCCGACGCCGCAATGCCCACACGGTCAGATCCAAGCGAAATGGAGGCCCGGGAGTAAGCCCAAGCCGACGGCAAACTCCCGTCACGGCTGTCGGCCCCGGCACCACGGCGGGGTTCCCGGGCCATCGACCTGACCTGCATCCGGCCCAGCGCCACACCGGCTGTGGTCACGAGTCGTGGGTGTAGCTCCCCACTGGGGTGCGGAGTCCCACCGCAAACCGGTTCCAGCCATTGATAGCGACGATCGCCAGGGTCAGGGCCACCACCTCCGCTTCGTTGAACAATTCCTTGACAGCCTCATAGGTGGCATCGGGAGCCCCCTTCTGGGGCAGCATGGTGAGCGCCTCACACCAGGCCAGGGCCGCCCGCTCGCGCAGGGAGTAACAGGGCGCCTCCTGCCAGGCCGCGACCAGGTGAAGGCGCTGCGGCTCAATTCCCAGCGCGGCGGCGTCCTTGCTGTGCATGTCCAGGCAGTAGCCGCAACCGTTGAGCTGGGAGGCCCGCATCTTGACCAGCTCCAGCAGCACCGGCTCCAGGGTGCTGGAGTGCACCGCCGTCTCCAGACCGATCATCGCCTTGAGCGCCTCAGGGAAGGTCGTCCGGTAGTCGATTCGCATGGGAAACTCCTCTTTTTTATCGGTCAGGGCAAAGGCAATGGCAGCCAGAACTGCCACCGAGGTCGCCCTGGCCCGCTGCCGTATCGGACGCGGACAAGGTCACCCCGGCCCGGCCACCGGACACTCCGGGCGGTGGCCCTCCACCAGGACACTGCCGCACTCGGGGCAGAGCAGGTGCGCCCAGCAGGCGGAGTCGCCCGCTTCGGTCTCCG
>DATKSV010000181.1:0-3030 GCA_035531535.1 Candidatus Nanopelagicaceae bacterium
GACCATGGTGAATCGGAGCGCCTTTCTCAGCGGGCCTGCGGACTTCGTGTCACTGGGAGCTTCCGGGGACTTTCCCGAGGGAACCCTGCGCCGCGTCGACGCCGGCGGTCTGCCGGTTCTGGTGGTCAGGCGCGGCGGGCAGCTCTACGCGATGGGTGCTGTCTGCTCCCATGCGGGCGGGCCGCTGGAGGAGGGTGAGCTTGACGGAACCATCGTCACCTGTCCCTGGCACGGGTCCCGGTTCGACATCAGAAGCGGCCGTGTCCGGCGCGGGCCGGCCACCTTCGGTCAGCCCCGGCTGATCGTGAGGGAGGCTGGTGGCATGGCGGAGGCCAAGCTCGAGTACCCGCCGCAGTGAGTGGTGAAGGAGGTGTCGCGATGTCCGTGAGTGAGAGTTCCGGAGTCCCCGCCGAGGTGTCGGCGGTTGGAGCTGGCATGATCATCGACGCCGGGATGCGCCACTGGTATCACTCGTGCCCGTGCTGTCTCAGCGCGGCCTACCCCGATGTCAAGCGCATCCTGGACGGAGAGGGCCGGGCTGAGCCGGGTGACGGTGGCGATCGGCCCGAGCACTCAGGGCAGGTGGCCGAAGTGAGCGGCGCCGATAGCGCGTTGACCACCACGACGAACGGGCCGATGCAGCTGGTGCAGGCCGGTCAGTCCCTGTGGCTGGACAATTTGAGCCGCAAGCTCTTGGCGACCGGAGCTTTGAACTGGTACGTGCGAGAGTTTGGGCTCTCCGGCCTCACCTCCAATCCCACCATCCTCGCCCAGGCAATGACGGCCGGCAAGGACTACGACGCCACCCTTCGGATCCTGGCCGGGCAGGGTGTCAGCGACCCGCAGGACCTGGTTTATGGCGCCGCACTTGAGGACCTGGCGGCTGCGGCGTGCCTCTTCCATCCGGCTTGGGAGGCGACCGACGGGGTGGACGGCTATGTCTCGTTGGAGGTGCCACCGGAGCTCGCCTATGAGGCTGATGACAGTGTCACCTGGGGTATGCGACTGTGGCAGCAGGCGAAGCTCCCGAACCTCCTCGTGAAGGTCCCCGGCACCGCGCCCGGGCTGACCGCGGTCGAGGAACTGGTGGCGGCCGGCGTCGGGGTCAACGTGACCTTGCTGTTCTCGGAGACCCACTACCTGCAGGCGGCGGAGGCTTACATGCGAGCCCTGGAACGGCGGCTCGAGGAGCACTCCAGCCTCTCCATCCCCTCGGTTGCATCGCTGTTCGTGTCGCGCTGGGACGCAGCCGCCAATCCCCTGCTCCCGGTCGAAATGCACAACCGGCTGGGAATCGCGGTGGCCCAGAAGGCCTACAGCGCTTATCGCGCCCTGCTGGCCAGTGATCGCTGGCGGGCGCTCGCCGCGGCCGGCGCCCGGCCGCAGCGCCTGCTCTGGTCCTCCACCTCGGCCAAGGACCCGGAATTGCCCGATTCCTATTACGTGACCTCTCTGGCCGCACCCGACACCATTGACACCATGCCGGAGGCCACCCTGCTCAGCTTCGGGAAGCACGGGACTGTGGGCGCTGTGCTGCAACCGGACCACGCCTCGGCGGAGCAGGTGATCGCCACCCTGGCCGCGCACGGATTGGACGTCGAGGCTCTGGGGGAGTCCCTGCAAAGCCACGGAGCTCGACGGTTCAGCGCCGACTGGGCCGCCCTTCTCGACGCGGTGCAGAGCAAGACCCGACGGCTGACCGCGCTGGCGCCCAGATGACGGCTGAGGCACGATTCGTCAGGACTAGGGGGACGCACATCCCCACGGCATCGGTGGGGCTGAGAGAAGGGTCCGGGCAGGAGGGACAAGTCCTTGGATAGGTACGAACCACCACCCGCTGGGACCGATGTCGGCCGCCAGGATGACCGGCAACCGGTGTCAGACGAGGAGACCGCGGCGGGTGACCCCGCCTGCTGGGCACACCTGATCTGCCCTGAGTGCGGCAGCGTCCTGGTGGAGGGCCACCGTCCCAGGTGTCCGGTGGCGGAGTCGGAGTGACCCTGTCCGCAGCCGGTCCGCCTCAGCCGTCGGGGCACCCGCCGACAGCCGGGATCGGCCCCGCCCGCAGCCCTGACTGGTAAGAGGAGCTTCCCATGCGAATCGACTACCGAACGACGTTCCCAGAGGCAATGAAGGCGATGATCGGTCTGGAGGCGGCGGTGCACTGCAGCACCCTGGAGCCGGCGCTGCTGGAGCTGGTCAAGATGCGAGCCTCCCAGCTCAACGGTTGCGGCTACTGCCTGGACATGCACAGCAAGGACGCGATTGCGCTGGGAGTGGAGCCGAAGCGCCTCCACCTGGTCGCGGCCTGGCAGGAAGCGCCCTGTTACTCCCCGCGCGAGCGAGCGGCCCTGGCCTGGTGCGAGGCGCTCACGATGCTGCCCCAGGAGGGTGCTCGCGATGCCGTCTACGAGGCGGTCAAGGCGGTGTTCGCCGAGGCGGAGGTGGTGGCTCTGACCCTGGCGATAGTCGCCATCAATGGCTGGAACCGGTTTGCCGTGGGACTGCGCACGCCGGTGGGGAGCTACACCCACGAGTCGTGACTGCAGCGGGTGTGGCGCCGGGCCGGATGCGGGTCGGGTCGATGACCTGGGATCCCCGCCGCGACATCGGAGCAGACAGCCATGAGGGGACCTTGCCGACGGCTACGGTTGAGTCCCCAGCCTCCATTCCGACTGGATCTGACCGTGTGGGCATTGCGGCGCCGGGCCCACAACGCGGTGGACCGATTCGATGGGGTCTGGTACCGAAGGACACTGGACCTCGACACCGGCCCGGTCGCGGTCAGGGTGCGCGAGTGCGGGAGCGCCTCCGACCCCGAGCTCGAGGTGGCCATCCAAGGTGGAGTGGCGGAGGTGGCGGAGGTGGCGGACGAGACGGTGGCTTTGGTCCAGTCCTCGCTCGAGCGGATCCTGGGTCTGGACGCGGACCTCGCGGGCTTCTACCAGATGGCCCGTGGAGATGCGCGAATCAACGAGCTGGCGGACCGCTTCCGGGGCCTGCGGCCACCGCGCTTTCCCACCCTCTTCG
>DATKSV010000182.1:0-33571 GCA_035531535.1 Candidatus Nanopelagicaceae bacterium
GGCGGTGAACCAAGGCGAGCTCCGACACGTCCGCCAGATCAGGCAAGCCGACGACCAGGGAGCCAGGATGAGGCGATGCCGTCGCCGCGGCCTGCAGGGCCCGCCGGGCCTGGGCGGCCCGCACCAGCACCAGGTCCGACCGGTGACCGATGACCTCCTGATCAACGCTCATCGCCGCCGCCATCCGGACCACCAGCTCGGGGGTCTCGAGCTGGACGAGCAAACCACGGGCTCGCCGCAGACGGTTGGCCAGCTCGCCGTCCTCCCCCGGCGGCAGGGCGGGTTCCGCTTGCCGCAGCATGACCTCTACCCGGTCGTCCAGACCGCGCAGCCCGGCCACCTCCACGCAGAGACCGAAACGGTCCAGCAACTGCGGACGAAGATCGCCTTCTTCGGGATTCATGGTCCCGACCAGCACGAAGCGGGCGGGGTGTGTGATCGAGATCTCCTCCCGCTCCACCACGTTGACCCCCGAGGCGGCGGCGTCGAGCAGCACGTCGACCAGGTGATGTTCCAGCAGGTTGACTTCGTCCACGTAAAGCACCTGGCGGTTCGCCTCGGCCAGCAAGCCGGGCTGGAAGGAGCGCCGTCCCTGGCTGAGCGCCTGTTCCAGATCGATCGATCCGACGATGCGATCTTCGGAGGCGCCCAGCGGAAGCTCCACCACGCGGGTGGGGCGGAAGACCACCGGCAACCGCTCTCCCCGAGCCTCCCGGGTGGCACAGTCATCGCACTGGTCGGGCCCGTGAGGCGAGCAGCGGTAGGGGCAGTCGGAGACCTGCTCCTGGGTGGGCAGAATCGCCGCCATCGCCCGTACCAGGGTCGACTTGGCGGTTCCTCGCTCACCTCTGATCAGGACTCCACCGATCCTGGGCTCGATCGCAGCCAGCAGAAGGGCCAGCTTCATCCGTTCTTGGCCGACGACGCCCGAGAAGCTGGAAGGCTCCGGGTGGCCCGACCGGCTCGTGGCCCCGCGCAGCTGGACCGACACCGGCTAGCCGAGATCCCCGAAGGCGACGCTGAGTCGCGCCAACCACCGCGCCGGGAGCTCCACCATGGTGTCGCGATCGGCGACCCGGATTCCGCAGGTTGCGCGGGCCGGGCCGGCCCCTGAACCGCCGGAGGCGGGCTCGGCTCGAACCTCAAACAACGCCACGGCGGCAGAACTTGGATCACGCCAACCGGCTGAGTCTCTCAGCGCAGCCGCGATCCTTCGACCACCGACCTCAAACCAAAGCTCGGGAGGGGCGCCATGGCCCCCGGCGCCCGAAGAACGAGCCGTGGAGCCCGAGCGAAAGAGGAGCCAACCCAGGGAGCCCATGGCATCCGGGCGCCAGAGGGCCTCCAGGTCTTCGGGCTCGACTGAGACCAAGGTGTGCGTCCCGTCGAGCGCCAGCCCGGGACCAGCTGCTTCGTCTATGTCTTCGACTGCAGTGCTCAAGTCCCGATATGGTAGGTCGCAATCTTATGGCGGCCTCGGCCGCCATATCGAACCCCCACCTGGAGCCACATGAGCACAGCCCCCAGCGGCGTTGGCATCATCGGCGGCACCGGCCCTATGGGCCGGGGGCTGGCGGCCCGCTTGGGCCAGGCCGGACTGGCGGTGTTGCTGGGGTCGCGGGATCCGCAGCGAGCGGCGGAGGCCGCTGTTGGGATCCAAGAACAGATGGGAGCGGGAGCCGGGTTCGTCCAGGGAGGGAGCAACTCCGAAGCGGCCGCCTATGGAGAACTGACGCTGCTCACCGTGCCCTACGAGCCGGGCTCGCCTCTGGTCGGCCAGCTGGGGGAGCTGCTCCAAGGTCGGGTGCTGGTCTCCACCGCCGCGCCGATGGAGTTCCGCGGGGGAATGGCGAGCCCGCTCCGCCCCGAAGCGGGGTCAGCGGCCCAGGAGGTCGCCCAGATGTGTCCGGGAGCCCTGGTGGTGGGCGCCTTTCACACGGTCAGCGCGCCCACCCTGGGGCGGCTGGACGAGGAGCTGGACGAGGACGTGATTGTCACCTCCGACCATCCCGCTGCCAAGGATCTGGTGATCCACCTGGTGGACGTCCTACCCGGTCTGCGTGGAGTGGACGGCGGCGGGTTGGCCAACGCTGGCTTCAGCGAGGGGCTCACCCCATTTCTGATCCGGCTCAACCGACTGCACCACACCAACACCGGTGTTCGCATCACCGGACTGCCACCCACTTCCTGAGCCGGCGCGAGACGGCGGCGGAGGCTCCGGTCAGATGTGGATCGCCATCCCTTCGGCGGCCAGCGCCGCCTCCTTCAGGCTCTCGCTCAGGGTGGGGTGGGCATGCACCAGCGCCTCGAACTGCTCGGCCTTCACCCCGGCCCAGGCCGCCATCACCATCTCCGGGAGCAGCTCGGTGACCTCGGCGCCGATGGCGTGGGTTCCCAGTAGCTGGCCCGTCTCCGAGTCCACCACCGTCTTGATGAAACCGACCGTGTCGCCCATGGCGATCGCCTTGCCACTGGCGCTGAAGGGGAACTTGCCGATCCGAACCTGGTGACCTTGTTCCTTGGCCTTCTCCTCAGTGAGTCCAGCGGAAGCCACCTGCGGCTGGCAGTAGGTGCAGCGCGGCACCTGGATGGGGTCCAGAGGTTTGACCTCGCGGCCGGCAGCCGTTTCTACTGCGATGACGCCCTCGGCGCTGGCTGCGTGTGCCAGCAGGGGTGGTCCGTTGACGTCGCCGATGGCGAACACCCCGGGGATGTTGGTCCGCAGATGGTCATCCACCTTGATGAAGCCGCCCTCCACCACCACGCCCAGCTCCTCCAGGCCGAGCCTCTCAGTGTTGGCGACGACCCCGGTGGCGGTCAGGACCATCTCCCCTTCCACCACCTCGCCGTTCTCCAGGTGGAGCCGCCACCCCTCACCAGACCGCTCCGAGCGCTGGATCAAAGAACCGGTGCGGACTCCAATCTTCTGACGCTCGAACTGCCGGGTCAGTTCCTTCGAGACGTCGGTGTCCTCCTGGGGCAAGAGCCGCGCTAGAGCCTCCACCACGGTGACCTCGACGCCGTACGACGAATAGACGTAGGCGAACTCAGCGCCGATGGCTCCACCGCCCACGATCACGCAACTTTTGGGCAGCTGGCGCAGTTCGAGCGCCTCCCGGGAGGTGAAGACGGTCTTGCCGTCGGGTACCAGGCCCGGGAGCGTCTTGGGTCGAGCACCGGTCGCCAGAATGATCTGCGAGGCGGCCACCTGCTGACCAGAGGGAGTCACCTCCAGGGACTGCTCCGACAGCAGACGGGCTCGGCCATGGATCACCTCGACGCCGTTCTTGCGCATCAGGAACGCGACTCCCTGCACCAGCTGGCTCACCACTTCGCGGCTGCGGGTGATGGCGGAGTCAAAGTCGGCCACCACCTCGCCCGGGCTGATCCCGAATCGGTCTGCCTCTTGGACCAGATGGAGGACTTCGGCGTTGCGCAAGAGCGCCTTGGACGGGATGCACCCCCAGTTGAGGCAGATGCCGCCCAGCGTCTCCGCCTCCTCGATCAGAGTTACCGCCATCCCCAGCTGGGCCGCCCTGATGGCGGCCACATAACCACCGGGCCCGGAACCGACAATCGCCAGGTCCTTCACGACAAAGCCTCCGACGGCCGCTCGGAAACCAGACTCATACCAGGCAGGATGTGGGGTGTTCCAGCAACCAGCGCAGGTACGCCAGCGCCTCCGCCCCCTGGGCACCGTCGGTGACCCGGTGGTCGATCGCCAGGGTCATCACCATCTGGTGGCCTGGGGCCAGTTGGCCGTCGACCACCACCGGCACCTGCCGGACCTCTCCGACCGCCAGGACGCTGCCTTGCCCCGGGGTGATGATGGCGGAGAACTGAGTGACCCCGAACATGCCCAGGTTGCTGATCGCGGTGTGACCACCGGAGAGCTCCTCTGGGCGCAATTTACCGGTCTTGGCGCGGGCCGCGAGGTCATGGGTCTGGTGGGAGAGCGCCGCGAACGTCAGCGCCTCGCAGCCCCGCAGTACCGGCGCCACTAGGCCATCGGGGACTGCCACCGCCAGCGCGATGTTGCTTTGGGAGAAGCGGCGGACACCTTGGCCGACCCAGGCGGCGTTGAGGCTGGGATGGCGCTGCAGAGTAAGAGCCATGGCCCGGACGATGAAGTCGGTAACCGAGAACTTGGGCAGCTCCGCATCGCCCAACTGATTAAGCTCCAGGCGCAGTGCGAGAAGCGCACCCATCTGAACTTCGGTGGTGAGGTGGAAGTGAGGGATCGTACTGTTGGACTCGGCCATGCGCCGGGCGATCGCCTCCCGCATCCGTGAGAGGTTCAAAGGCTCCGAGGGGTCTCCGGGGTCGATCGGCTGAGCCACCCCGACCGGCCGGCTGGCCGGAGCGCTGACTCCACCGCGCGAGGCCGCCTCTACGTCCTCCGCCTTGATCCGCCCTTCTGGCCCGGTGGCTCGGACGCTCTCCAGCTGAATCCCCAGCTCCCTGGCTCGCCGACGGGCCAGAGGGCTCGCCTTGACGCGACCCCCAGCAGCAACCGAGCGGGCGGCCGGCACTGGCTCCTGGGAATGACCGGTAAGCTGCTGTGCCCAATCCGGGACCGGAGTTGTTTCCGCCGAGGTCTGATCCTGGGGCTCCGCTTTGACCTTGCCTTCCCTGGTCCTGTCGGGCCTGCCCGCCTTGTCTTCGTCGGACGGCGGCGTCCCAGTGGCGCGCGGAGCACCGCCGGGCGGCGGCGAATCGGCGGCGGGAGGTGTCTCCGACACCTCCTCCGCAGGGTCGGAGATGATCGCGATCGCCTGACCTACCGGCACCTTCGAGCCGGGCTGGACCAGGATCTTGCGGAGCACCCCGCTGGCATACGCCTCGATGTCAATGTCGGCCTTTTCAGTGGCAATGCTGGCGATCACGTCGCCCCGCTCGACCGTCGCCCCCTCCTCCACCAGCCAGCGGTTGATCGAGCCCTCGGTCATGTCGTACCCCATCTGGGGCATCGTCACCTGGTAGGCCATCAGTTGAGCCGCCGAACGACTTCCACCACCTGGTCACTGGTGGGCACCAGCACCTTCTCCAACTGCCGGGAATAGGCCATCGGGATGTCCCGCATCGCCACCCGTTGGATCGGTCCGTCGAGGTCGTCGAAGCACCGGTCTTGGATCTCGCTCAAGAGGTCGGCGCCAAACCCGCCCGTGCGCCAGTCCTCGCCGCACAGCACCAGTTGGTGGGTGCGCCGGACCGACTCCACTACCGTCGGGTAGTCGACCGGTCTCAGGGTGCGCAGGTCGATCACTTCGCAGGAGATTCCGTCATCGCGCTCCAGCACCTCGGCCGCCTGCAGCGCCTGCAGCAGCATCCGGGAGTAGCCCACCAGAGTGACGTCGTGACCCTGGCGCACCACCTTGGCGCTGCCGATGGGAATCTCGTCCTCCTCGTCGGGGGTCAGCTCGGGGACCTCTCCTTTGGTGCTGTACAGCAGGCTGTGCTCGATGAAGATGACCGGGTCGGGATCCCGGATCGAAGCCAGCAGCAGTCCCCTGGCATCGGCCGGAGTCGCGGGCATCACGACTTTCAGGCCCGGCACTGAGGCGAACCAGCCCTCGAAGGTCTGGGAGTGGGTGGGGCCGAGCTGACCGAAGCCGGATACGGTCCTGACCACCAGCGGCACCGACCACTGGCCGCCGAACATGTAGTGGAACTTGGCGGCGCTGTTGACGATCTGGTCCAGCGCCAGGAGGGCGAAGTTGACGGTCATCAGCTCGGCCACCGGCAACAATCCGCCCATGGCCGCCCCCACGGCGAACCCGACGATCCCCGCCTCCGCAATGGGAGTCTCCATCACCCGGGAAGGCCCGAACTCGTCAATCAGCCCCTTGGTCACGGCGTAGGAGCCACCGTAGCCAGTGATGCTTTCCCCCATCAGGATCACCCGCTGGTCACGGAGCATCTCGTCGCGGAGAGCGCCTCGCACCGCCTCCCGGTAGCTCACCATCGCCATCTCAGATCCCGGCTTTCCTGACTTCGGGCGCAGGCTCGAGCTCGTCCAGGGGCAGGTCGACCACCGCGGAGTTCACCCCGGCCTCGGGATCGATCGGCTTGGCGTAGATCCCCCGGCCCACCTCGGCGGGGTCAGGCCAGGGAGACTGGTCCGCAAAGGCGACCACGTCAAGCATCTGCTGCTCCACCTCCTCGTTTATCTGGGCCAGCTCCTTGCGGCTGCAGATCCGGTGCTCCACGCAGAACTCGCCGAATCGGGGTATCGGGTCCTGGGTCCGCCAGCGCTGAACCTCGGCCTTGTCCCGGTAGAGCTCGGGATCGGCCATGGAGTGGCCCCGGAAGCGATAGGTGAGGGCCTCGACGAAGACCGGTCCCTTCCCGCTCCGGCAGTGCTCCGCGGCCTCTTGGATCGCGGCGTAGACGGAGAGGACATCCATGCCGTCGCACTGCACGGACGGCATGGTGTAGCCCTCCGCCTTGATCTTCATCTCGCTGACCGGGGACTCCTCAGCCAGGGTCGCACCCATGCCGTATAGGTTGTTTTCGCAAATGAAGATAATCGGCAGATTCCAGAGGGCGGCCATGTTCAGGCCCTCGTGAAAGATCCCGTTGCCAGTGGCGCCGTCCCCGAAAAAGTCCAGGACGATCTGGTCGCGCTGCTGGTACTGCATGGCGTAGGCCATGCCCGCCCCGATCGGGATATGCGAACCCACGATGGCGTAGCCGCCCCAGAAATTGCGCGACGCGTCGGCCAAGTGCATGGAGCCGCCCCGGCCGTGACAGAGGCCGTCCTCGCGGCCGAACAGCTCCGCCATGCAGAGCTTGGGATCGCACCCCCTGGCTAAGGCGTAGCCGTGGTCCCGGTAGTGACCCAGCACGTGGTCGTCCTCCCGGCCGGCGTTGAGGGCGCCCACGGCGACCGCCTCCTCACCGATGTAAAGGTGGAGGAAGCCACCAACCTTGGCCTGAGCGTAGGCCTCCGCGGCATGATCTTCGAAACGCCGGATCAACACCATCTGGCGGTACATGTGCCGGCACTGGGCGGGGGTCAGCCCCAGCGGCAGCTCCAGGTCCACGGATCGGCTGACCGTCCGCTTGGGGCGGGCACGCGGCATCCCCGGGGTGGCAGCCATGCGGGTAAGTTTAGGAGATGCTTCGCGATGACGCCCCGGGGACGCTGCGGGGGTCGTCAAAAGCGACGTTTTAGACGGCTAAATTGAACCCGGTGTCGGCTAAAGTTCTGGGCAAATTCCCATTGAAGATTCGCCGATTTTGGGGTATACTCCAAATCGGCGCAGCTGGTGATTGCCGCGCTGCCAGGTGGCGGGGAGCACCGGGTAACCAGGTTGCGTCCGTCGCCGTTGGAAAGATCGACAGTCCCAGCGCAGGGGACCTTCGACGCCGACCAGCATCGAGCCTTGCGCTCCAAGGAAATAACCCCAAATGATGACCCCAGACCGAGACAACCGCTTCCGCACGACCCGTCGGGAGATTCTTCGTCGGCAGCACGACGGGTTCTCGCGGACCCGAATCCTGCGCCGCTACCGCTCTCACTTGGAGCACCTAGATCGCGTCCTGGCCGACCTGGAGGACGCGCGGATCAGGGAGCGTCGGGTGGTGCCGCCGCAGATCACCGAGCGTTTGCGGCTGACCGAGGTCGCTCAGGAGGATCCGGACCTGGCCCAGGTGGTCTCCACCAGCCGGCCCAGCATCGATCGGGTGCAGGACGCCGTCTTCGACGCCCAGGGTCGGATCATGGTGGAGGTGAGCCGTCTGCTCGGCCAGCCCGACTGGGTGAGCATCGAGGCGGAGGAAGGCGAAGCGTTGGAGCTAGAGACCGTCCGTCACTGATCGGCCTGCTCGGAGCTGACTTCCCCCTCGGATTCTGGCTCTGACAGGGTGAAGGCTCGGGCCAGCTCGACCACCTTCGCCTGATCCCGGAGCGCCTTCCGGCTACGCGCGGTTTCCAGCTGGCGGGGTCTGACTGCCAGGTGGGCGCGGTCGGCCAGCCGCTCGGCCTCCCGGGACTGGCGCACCTGGCTGAGCCGCTCCCATTCCAGAACCGCCGCCTCCACCGCCGCCACTCGGTCGCCGCCGTCCTGCTCGGCCATCTCGGCGAGCCGCTGCTGGAGCCGGGCCATCCTGGGCGCGGGCAGCCGAGCCTTGGCACTCAGCAAGGTGGCCGCCAGGCGAGCGTCATTCTGGCGCTGGTCGCGATGGTCGCTCTCGTTCTGAACTTCGGCGGTGCGCGCCTCCCGGAGAGCTAGCTGCGCTCGCCCGAGCAGCTCGCGATACCCTGCGGCCAGCTCGGCATGGGCTCCCGCCGAGGCCGTCTCGGCCAGCAGTGTTGCTGCCGCCACCAGTTGCTCAACTGCTGCGGCCGCCCCGAGCTGCGCCAGCTGGGGGAAGATGAATACCGCGCACTTCCGGTCCACCTCAACAAAGGCCTGCAGAGCGTCTGCGGGCAGCTCGGCATGCTCGGGGGTGGGCAGTGCGGTCCCGATCACCTTCGCGACCGGTGGCTCGGACGCGCTCAAGCCTCAGCTCGCCTCGAGAGCTGGCCACGACCCATGAGTTCGAGCAGACACCGGACCCCTGACCTGGTCCCCCCAGTGACTCTGAAAATCGAGGTGCCGGCGACCAGAACCGTGGCTCCGGCCTCGAGGCAGGCTTCCGCGTTATCCGGGCCTACCCCGCCGTCGACCTCGATGTCGCAATCCAAGTGCCGCTCCTCCATCAGCCGCCTGAGGTCTTTGACCTTCCCGAGGGTCGAGGTCAGGAACGGCTGGCCCCCGAATCCGGGTTCGACGGTCATCAGCAGCGCCAGGCTGATCTCCGGCAGGATATCTACCAGGGAGTCGACCGGGGTTGCCGGATTGATCCCCACGCCGGGGCTGGCTCCCACGGTGCGGATCAGCTCGACGGTCCGGTGGAGCTCCGGACACGCCTCGAAATGGACGGTGATCAGATTCGCCCCGGCCGCCCCGAAGCGGGGGATGATCCCGTCCGGGCGCTCGACCATCAGGTGCGCCTCCAGGAAGAGCGAGGTGGAGCGGCGACACGCCGCCACCATGTCGGGCCCCATGGTCAAGTTCGGCACGAAGTGGTTGTCCATGATGTCGACGTGGATTCGGTCCGCCCCAGACTCCTCGCAGGCGGCCAGCTCATCGGCGAGATGGGCCAGATCCGCCGCCAGGATCGAGGGGGCGAGGAGGCTCACAGTGCCCCCGCAGCCAACTGCGAGGCGGCCGCCGCGTCGCACCAGATCTCGCAGCGGGGTGAGTTTCGAGCCACCAGCTGCGCCGGCCACCGCACCGGGTCGTAAGGTCCCTTGACGACCTCGGCCAAGATCTGGGCCTTGGCTTCTCCGTCAACCAGAAAGTGGGTGCGACGCGCCCAGCGCAGCACCAGTGGACCCAAGCTGAGCCGGCGCTGCCCGTCCGGATCCGTGGTGGCCAAGACCACCGCCTCATCTGGGTAGGCGCGGCCCGGGAACAGCGACGCGGTGTGCCCGTCAGCCCCCATGCCCAGCGCCAGGATGTCCAGCTGGGGTCGGCCCTCCACGTAGGGGACCACTCCCAGCAGCTGCGCCTCAAAGCGCTGGGTGATGGTCTCCGGACCGAGACCCGGCTCAATGCCCCAGCTCAAGACCATCGGTCGGTCCCCCTTGATCCGATCGACCAGCGCGCGGCGTAGGAGGCCCTCGTTGGAGCGCGAATCGGAGACAGGCACCATCCGCTCGTCCCCGGGAAACACCACCGTGCGCGCCCAGTCCACCCGGCTCTCGCCGACCAGCAGTTCGAGTGCCTCCTGCGGCGTCGCGCCGCCGGGAAGGGCGGCTACACATTCGCCGCGAACCGAGATCGCGTCGCGGATCTCTTCCGCCAGCGCCCGGGCCGCGTGCCGAGCCAGTGACTCGGGGTCGGGGAGCACCCGGATGCTGGGCTCGGACGACCCCTCGCTCGCGCTCACTCTGGCTTCAGTTGGCGACAGGCGCCAGCAGCAGCCGCTCGACCACCTGGGTCAGCTGCTCCAGGCCGCGCCCGACGTCCTCGCATCGCACGCGGAGGACTCTACGGCCCCGCTGGGTCAGCGCCTGGTAGTCGCCCAGCGCCTGGGCCTGCTGCAGGATCCCGAAGGTGTAGGGACGCTCCGGGATGGAAAGGTCGGCACTGTGGACGCCGGTGATCTGGAGGAAGGCGACGGTCTCGGGTCCGCCCTTGTGCAGCTGCCCGGTGGAGTGCAGGAAGCGGGGACCGTAGCCGAATGTCGTCGCGCACCCGGTCGCCCGGAGCAGGCCCGCCCGTAGCCGAGCGATCAGGGCGGCGTCCCCCGGATGGTCCGGGCGCATCGGCAGGTAGGCCATGACCCCCAGATACCAGGGCGGCCCCAGCCCCTCGAGCCAGCCCACCAGCGCCTGCTCCAGGCTGACCGCTCCCGGAGCGCCCGCCACGCGGACCGAGCCGTCGATCAGGTCGATGGCCGGTTCCGGCAGCCGCCGGTCCTTCTCCCAACTCTCAAGCAGTCGGGTGGTGTTGTCCTTGCTTTCCTGAACGTTTGGTTGATCGAAGGGGTTGATGCCGATCAAAGAGCCGGCCAGTGCGGTCGCCACCTCCCAGCGATAGAACTCGGCGCCTAAGTCCAGTAGGTGGGCGGTCGGAATTCGTACCACGGGGTGACCGGCCCGGCCGATCTCGGCGAGCCACTTCTCCGTGGCTGGGTCACCCCCATCTCCCTCCAACTCCAAGTAGACGAAGAGCCGGTCGCCACCGTACTCACGAGGCTCCCCCAGCGGCTCGCCCACCACCGGGACGAGCCCCTTCCCCAGCTTGCCAGTGGACTCCGCCAGCAGCTGCTCGATCCAGGTTGGCAGCTCCTGAAGCCCCGGGTGGGCCAGGATCGTCACCTTGTCGCGGCCCACCGCAGCGGCGCCCGCCAGAACCGCCCCGAGTTGAGCACCGGGATTGCGCTCGGCAGCAGCTGAACTATCCGGGAAGCAGGCCTCCGACATCGAGACCGCCCCCGCCAGCAGCTGGTCGACGTCGATGCCCATGGTCGCTGCCGGAACCATGCCGAAGTCGGAGAGGGCACTGTAGCGCCCTCCGATGGCGGGGTTGGCTGACCACACCTGGTGGAAGTTGAGATCGCGGGCCAGCTTCTCGAGATGGGTGCCCGGGTCGGTGACGGCTACGCAGTGCGCACCTGCCCCATCTCCGAGCGCCGCCTGCCAGCGGCTGTAGAAGAAGCTGCAGTGGCAAAGCGTCTCGGTAGTGCCGCCGCTCTTGGAGGACACCACGAGCAGGGTGCGAGCCGGGTCGACACGGTCAACCACCGACTGGATCTGATCTGGATCGGTTGAGTCGAGCACGATCAGATCTGGGAAGCCGGGCTGGACCCCAAAGGTCTGGCGCAGCACCTCCGGACAGAGGCTGCTGCCCCCCATCCCGACCAGCACGGCATGGGAGAAGCCCTGATCCCTGACCCAGCCGGAGTACCTGTGCAGTCCCGCCACGGCGCTCCGCTGGCGCTGGGGCTCGTCCAACCACCCCATTCGCTCTGCCATCGCCTGGCGACCAGCCTCGTCGCCGGGCCAGAGGGTGGTGTCGCGATCGCGCAGCCGGGTCGTGGCCTTGGAGCTCTGCAGCTGGCTGGCGGCCTCGGCCAAGGCGTGACCGGCGGTGGCCGCCTCGACCTGGGCCAGCATCACCCTCGAACTAACCTGGGTCCGGGGCGAGGCGACGAGCCCCTGGCCCGCGAAACCGGCCCGCTTGGCGCCGACCTCCGCCAGCAGCTTGTCCATGGAGGCGGAGAAGCTCTCCACTCCCTTCACCTCCAGCAGTGCGGTGACCTGGTCGATGTCCACCCCGAGCTCGCGCATGTGGGCCAGCTCCGGAGCGGCCGCCGGGATGTGCCCGACCAGGGTGGGTCGCACCTCGCCGTGGTCCAAGAAGGCCTCGATCGAGCTGGGCGGCATGGTGTTGACGGTCTCCGGCGCGATCAGCTCCTCGCAGTAGAGGACGTCGCGGTAGGCGGGATTCTTGGTGCTGGTGCTGGCCCAGAGGGGGCGCTGCACCTGCGCTCCGGCGGCCGCCAACTTCTCAAAGCGGGCGCCGTGGAACACCTCCAGGAACGCCTGGTACGCGACGGCGGCGTTGGCGATGGCCGCCTTCCCCCGGGCGGCCTCGAGCTCTTGGCGGCGCTCTCCCTCCGCCTGCTCGGCCAGCACGTCCAGCTGGGAGTCAGCCTCGGTGTCGACCCGACTGACGAAGAAGCTGGCCACCGAGTGGAGCTTCTCCACCGGACGTCCGGACTCCAGCCGGCGCTCCAGGCCGCGGCAGTAGGCCTCCATCACCTCACGGTAGCGAGCCACCGCGAAGATCAAGGTCACATTCACGTTGAAGCCCTGGAAGAGGGCCTCCTCGATCGCCCCCACTCCCTCCGCCGTGGCCGGAATCTTGATCAGCAAGTTGGGTCGATCAACTGCCGTCCAGTACCGCCCGGCGGCGGCCACCGTGTTGCGGGCGTCCCGGGCCAGGGCCGGGGACACCTCGAGGCTCACGTAGCCGTCGCGGGCATCGGTCTCCCGGTAGGTCGCCAGCAGCTCGTCGCAGGCGCTGCGCACGTCACCGGAGATCAGTTGGTCGTAGATCTCCTCGGTCGAGCGACCCGCCAGGGCCAGCTCGCGAATCTGGTCGTCATAGGAGGCTCCCTCGGAGACGGCCTTCTCGAAGATGGTGGGGTTGACGGTCACTCCCAGAACTCCCAGGCCGATCAAGCGCCGGAGCTCCCCTTTCTGCAGCAACTCGCGACTCAGGTTGTCGTACCAGACGCTCTGGCCTACCAGGGCCAACCGCTGTAGCGCGTTCTCACTCACCTTGATCACCTCCGGAACTGGCCAAGAGGCGCTGCACTCGCTCGGCCACCGCCGAGGGCGTCAACCCCAGATGCTGGTAGATGGTTTGGTATGGCGCAGAAGCGCCAAAGCGGTTGACCCCCACCACCGCCCCCTGATCGCCGACCCAGCGCCACCAGGGCTGGTCAACGCCCGCCTCCACCGCGACCCTAGACCTCACGGCTGGCGGCAGAACTTCGTTGCGATATTCCAAGGGCTGCTTGGCGAAGAGCTCCATGGATGGCATGCTGACCACCCGGGTCGGCACCCCCTGCTCCTGCAGCAGCGTCCGGGCGTCGACGCAGATCGAGAGTTCACTGCCGGTGCCGATCAGGAGTGAGCGGCACTCACCGCCTGCAGCCTCCTGCAGCACATAGGCGCCGCGGGCGACCCCTGAGACCGCCAACTGCTTGGTGCCCGGCAGCACCGGGACGTTCTGCCGGCAGAGAACCAGCGCGGTCGGGGCGGTACCCCGCTGGAGCGCTGCCGCCCAAGCCCAGCTGGACTCGTTGGCGTCGCCCGGGCGGAGCACCACCAAGTTGGGGATCGCGCGCAGCGCCGCCAGGTGCTCCACCGGCTGATGGGTGGGTCCATCCTCGCCCAGCCCGATGCTGTCGTGGGTGTAGACCCAGACCACCCCCAGATGGGAGAGGGCCGAGAGCCGGATCGACGGTCGCTGGTAGTCGGAGAAGGTGAAGAAGGTGGCGCTGTAGGGGCGCAGCCCGCCGTGGGCGGCGATGCCATTGCAGGCGGCTCCCATCGCGTGCTCCCGAACTCCGAAGTGGAGGTTTCGGCCCGCCCCAGTGTGACCATCGAAGTCCCCCCCTCCCGGGATCGCGGTCTTGGTGGACTCGGAGAGGTCGGCGTCGCCACCGAGGATCCAGGGGATCCGCTCAGCCAGCGCCACCAACGCTTTGCCGCCGGAAATTCTGGTGGCCATGGGATCGCTGCCCTCATCCCAGGACGGCAGCACGTCCTCCCAGCCGGCCGGCAGCTCGCCGGCGATGGCGGTGCGCCAGTCATAGGCCAGCTTAGGAAAAGCCTCGCTCCAAGCACAGAAGCGATCGTTCCATTCGTGGCTGAGGGAAGCGCCCTTCGCCTGGGCTTTCCGAAAGTGCGCCAGTGCCTCTTCAGGTTCGTAAAACGTCACTCCGGGGTCCCAACCGTAAGCCCGCTTGGCCGCGGCCGCCTCCTCTGCTCCCAAGGGCGATCCGTGGGCCGCGTTAGTGTCCTGCTTATGCGGCGCGCCGTAGCCGATGTGGGTGCGCACGGCGATCAACGAGGGTCGACTCTCGTCGTCGATGGCGCTCTCGATCGCCCCCGCGATGCCCTCCAGGTCCAAGGTGCCATCCTCGACCCGCTGCACCTGCCAGCCGTAGGCGCGGAACCGGGCATCGACGTCCTCAGTGAACGACAGGGAGGAGGGACCGTCCAGGGTGACGTGATTGTCGTCGTAGAGGTAGATCAGCTTGCCCAGACCCAGATGGCCGGCCAGAGAGGCCGCCTCCGAGCTGATCCCCTCCATCAGATCGCCGTCGCTGCACAGCACGAAGGTGCGGTGGTCGACGATGGAGTGCTGGGGCTGGTTGTAGCGCGCGGCCAGGTGGCGCTCGGCAATGGCCAGGCCCACCCCGTTGCCGAACCCCTGGCCCAGCGGGCCGGTGGTGACCTCGACCCCCGACGTGACCCCCAGCTCCGGGTGACCGGGCGTGCGCGAGCCCCACTGCCGGAATTGCTGCAGCTGCTCCAGGGGAAGGTCATACCCGGTGAGATGGAGCAGGGCGTAGAGGAGCATCGAGCCGTGCCCGGCGGAGAGCACGAAACGATCCCGATCTGGCCACCGGGGATCGTTGGGGTCGTGCCGTAGGAACCGGGTCCACAGCACGTAGGCGGCCGGGGCCATCCCCATCGGCAGACCAGGGTGGCCGGACTTGGCCTTCTCGACTCCGTCGATGGCCAGGGTGCGGATGGTGTTGATGCAGAGGTTGTCGAGCCGACTGCCCGCTTGAGGCAGGTCTGAAGTGCGGCTCACCGATCGCTCCTGCAGATCACGTGCCATCTACTGCCATGCTCTCACCTGGGAGCTAACCACGCGACCGGGCAAGTCGACTTCGGGCCAGCCCCACCCCGGGATCGGCCCCACCCTGTCCGTTTAGCGGCCTGGAGCAGGGCCGCTGGCACTGGAAATGGTGCCGGCCAGCGTCGGCAGGCCGTGGGCCTGCCACTCGCTGATCCCCCCGATCATCGAAGTCGCCACCAGCCCCTTCTCCCTCAGGAACTTGGTGGCTCGAAAGCTGCGGGACCCGGCCGCGCACTGCACCACCAGGGTCCCTTCTCGAGGCAGCTCTCGCCAGCGCTCCTTGAGTTCGGCGATGGGAATCCAGAGCGAGCCAGCGATGCGCACTCGCTCCCGTTCATCCGCTTCCCGCACGTCGAGCACAGGTGCCCCCTCTTCGATCAGGTTGCGGGCGCTGTCGACCTCCACCTCCAGCGCCACCGGTGCGGCCATGCCGAAGATTATGAGATCTGGATGGCCCGACCGGCCATCCGCACCAGGAGCGCCAGAGAGGATCCCCGGGTTGCTGCCCGGGCCTGGGGCATTGGCGGTGCGGCGGCTACAGTAGAGCGAAATGGGTGCCGCGGACTCCTCGTCGGGCCTGCCACCCGAGCGGCCCAGCACCGGCTGGCACAAACTCCTGGTGGAACCACGGCGCCCGGCTGGGATCGCCGCCAGCCCCCACGCTCACTGGTTGGTGGTCGGCGCCGTCTGCATCGGGGCGTTCATGAGCCAGCTGGACTCCAGCATCGTGGTCTTCGCCCTGCCCACCCTGCAGTCACAGTTCCACAGCAATCTCGGCGCCGTGGAGTGGGTATCTCTGGCTTATCTGCTAACCCTGATCGCCCTGGTCACGGCCATCGGTCGCTTCGCCGACATGGTCGGCCGGAAGCTTCTCTACATCTACGGCTTCGGGATCTTCATCCTGGGCAGCGCCCTCTGCGGGCTGGCGCCGAACCTGCTGACTCTCGACGGGTTCCGGGTGCTCCAGGGGCTCGGCGCCGCCATGCTGCAGGCCAACAGCGTGGCCCTCATCGTCCAGGCGATGCCCCGCGAAAAGCTGGGTCGGGGGATCGGAGTGCAGGGCGCAGCCCAGGCCCTCGGCTTGTGCTTGGGTCCCGCCGTGGGCGGTCTTCTATTGGTCCTCGGGGGCTGGCGGCTGATCTTCCTGATCAACGTCCCGGTGGGTCTGGTCGGCTTCGGACTGGGCTGGTTCCTCCTGCCCAGGAGCCGGTACCTGGCCCAGCGCGAGTCGATCGACTGGTTCGGACTGGTGCTCTTCGTTCTCGCCATCGCCAGCCTGCTCCTGGCCCTCTCCTTCGGAGATGAGGCTGGCTGGAGCTCCGTCTACGTGCTGTCCAGTCTCGCGACGGCCCTGGTCTTCGGGGTGGGTTTCATCGGCTGGGAGCTCCACGCCCCCGCCCCGATGATGCGACTGGAGATCTTTCGCCGGCCGGCGTTCAGTTTCGGGATCGCCAGCGGGCTGCTCTCCAACCTGGCGCTCTTCGGTTGCCTCTTCGTTTTCGCCTTCTATCTGGAATTCGCCGGCCACCTGGGCCCCGGATCGGCCGGACTGCGCTTGCTTGCTCTCCCCCTGGCCCTGGGACTGACCGCCCCGATCGCCGGAATCTTTGCTGACCGGCTGGGCGCCCGGCCGCTCACTGTAGGAGGCATGGTTCTGGCCAGTGCCGCCCTCCTGGCGATCGCTCTTCACCCCACCAGCGGAGCTCTGCTGGTGGTGGAGTTGGTCGGGATCGGCATCGGCCTGGGGACCTTCATCCCTGCAAACAACGCGGCGGTTATGGGCGCGGTGGAGCGCAGCCAGTTCGGCATGGCCGGCGGCATCCTCAACATGACGCGTGGGATGGGCACGGCCATGGGGGTCGCGCTCACCGGACTGGTCTTCGGCCTCGCGGCCGGCGTCTCCACCGGCCACGCCCACTCGCCATTCCTGGCCAGCCGCGGGCTGGTGGCGGCGGCCTTCTCACTGGCGGGAGTGACCCTGCTCGCCGCCCTGCTCTCCGCGCTGCGGGGAGCCCGGCGGCTAAACGCGAGTCCGACCGCGGTCGGCGAAGCCTGAAGCCAACGTCGCCCCCGCCGATGGGAGCCGGGCGAGGCCACTTGACATCCCGACCGAAGTGAAGGCTAACTTACCGCCAGCCCCGATCTTGCCAGCCGCGAGCACAATTGGTACGTCACTAGGAGGCGGTCGATGGCTGAAGGTGTTCTGACGGCGATCTCCCCGACGGCCGCCGCCAATCCCTACGTGACCGCCCAGCGGCAGTTCGACCAGGCCGCCAGCATTTTGGGACTCGACGAGGGGATGCGCCAGGTACTGCGCGAAGTCCGGCGTGAACTGACCGTCAACTTCCCGGTCAAGATGGACGACGGCACCATCCGGATCTTCACCGGCTACCGGGTGCAGCACAACCTCACCCGCGGACCCGCCAAGGGCGGCATCCGCTATCACCCCGAGGTCAGCCTGGACGAGGTGAAGGCGCTGGCCATGTGGATGAGCTGGAAGTGCGCGGTGACCAACCTCCCCTACGGCGGAGCCAAGGGAGGGGTGATCTGCGACCCGGCGACGCTCAGCCTCCGCGAGCTGGAGAACCTGACCCGCCGCTTCGCCAGCGAGATCTCGATCCTGATCGGCCCCGAGTCCGACATCCCGGCTCCCGACGTGAACACCAACCAACAGACGATGGCCTGGATCATGGACACGATCTCGATGGAGAAGGGCTATTCGGTTCCGGCGACGGTCACCGGCAAGCCGCTCTCGATCGGAGGCTCTGAGGGCCGGCCGGCGGCGACCGGCCGGGGGGTCATGGTGGTGACCATGGAGGCCTGCCGGCGCATGGGTATCGACCCCGCCCAGTCCACGGTCGCCATCCAGGGTTTCGGCAACGTGGGCAGTGTGAGCGCCGAGTTGCTCCACGAGCAGGGCTTCCGGGTGGTCGCCGTCTCCGACGTTTTCGGTGGCATCCACAATCCCCAGGGACTGGATGTCCCGGCACTGTTGGAGCACGTCCGAATCAACGGCAAGGTGACTGACTTCGCCGGTAAAACCGCGGCGATCACCAACGCCGACCTGCTGGAACTACCGGTCACCATCCTGATCCCCGCCGCCTTGGAGAACCAGCTGACCATGAGCAACGCCGCCCAGGTACAGGCCCGGGTCGTGGTGGAGGCCGCCAATGGCCCGACGACCCCAGAGGCCGACGACGTCTTCCATCAGCGCGGCGTGACCCTGGTGCCGGACATCCTCGCCAACGCCGGCGGGGTGACGGTCTCGTACTTCGAGTGGGTCCAGGACCTGCAGTCATTCTTCTGGGAGGAATCCGAGATCAACGGACGGCTGACCCGGATCATGCAGCGGGCCTACGACCAAGTTGACGAGCTGGCCCAGGAGCATTCGACCACCCTGCGGATGGGCGCCTACTGCTTGGCGGTCAAGCGAGTCGCCGACGCGACCTCTGTCCGCGGCATCTATCCGTAACCGGGCACTCCCACGCCCGAGAAGCAGAACAGGCCGTCTAAGCTTCCCGGAATCACTCGCCGCAGCTCGCGCTTAGAGCGTCAGGCCGGTGGTGCGGACAACCACGAATACCACCAAAAACACCACAACCACGACCAGCAGCCGTCGTAGCCAGCGCCGCCGGCGGCGCTTCCCGATGACCAGCCCGGCCACCAACAACAAGATCTTAGTCCTGGGCTTCATGCGCTCCCGACCCTACCGGCTCGGGTGGAGTTCTGCCGGATCATCTCGGGCGGCGCAGTCGGTCCGAGGCACGCAGTGCGGGTCCCAGGCGCCTACCTCCGCGAGGGCTAGGATGAGCCGCTAGAGGGTGGCCAGCACCGCAATTAATCCCGGCCCCAATGACCCGGGGTCGAGACGCCCCGAGGAGCGGATTCCAGAGTATGTGGCTGATAGGGATCTCACAGGAGGCGAAACGTTGGATGGCCTGATGATGGACTACCCGCTGACCCTCACCCACCTGTTTCAACACGGCGTTCGCTACTTTCCCGACCAGGAGATCGTCACCCAGCGCGGCGAAGGTGAGCCCCACCGGTACACCTTCGCCGCCTTTGCCGACCGCACCGAGCGTCTGGCCCACGCCTTGGACCGGCTGGGCGTGCATCCCGGCGACCGGGTGGGCACCTTCGCCTTCAACGGCTATCAGCACCTGGAGTGCTATTTCGCCATCCCCGGTAAGGGCGCGGTGCTGCACACCCTCAACATCCGGCTCTTCCCAGATGACCTAGCGTTCGTGATCAACGACGCGGAGGACCAGATGATCTTCTGCGAACGCAGCGTGCTGCCCCTATTGCGGAAGGTGGCCGACCGCATCCCCACGGTGCGCCTGATCGTGCTGTTCGGCGAAGGCGAAGCCGACCTCTCCGGGCTGCCCGAGACGATCGACTACGAGGAGCTGCTCGCCGGCAGCGAGCCGGGTGCCGACTGGCCCGTGCTGGATGAGCGGCAGGCGGCCGCGATGAGCTACACGTCCGGTACCACCGACCGCCCCAAAGGGGTGGTGTACAGCCACCGCTCCTCGTACCTCCACTCGGCAGCGGCCGGCACCGCGGGCTGGATCGGGCTCTCCTACGACGACGTGCTGCTGCCGGTGGTGCCTATGTTTCACGTCAACGCTTGGGGCCTGACCCACGCGGCGATCGGTTTCGGCACCAAGCTGGTGCTGCCCGGGCGGTTCTTGGACCCAGTCCACCTGCTGGCTCAGCTGCAGGCTGAGTCGGTCACGGTGACCGCCGGGGTGCCGACCATCTGGGCCGCCTTGCTGAACCACCTGGACCAGCAACCGACCCCCCTACCCCAGCTGCGGACGATCATCTGCGGTGGCTCGGCGGCGCCTGCCTCGCTGATCGCCGGGTTCGACCGCCACGGACTCCGGATGACCCACGCTTGGGGCATGACCGAGACCTCCCCGGTCGGCACGGTAAATTTCGTCAAGCCCAAGCTCCGCGGTCAGAGCACGGAGGCCCTGCTGAATCTGCGGGCTAAGCAGGGGATTCCCGTCCTGGGAGTCGACCTGCGCCTCGCCGATTTGGACACCGGTGAGACCTGCCCCGCGGATAGCCTCACCCCGGGTGAGATCCAGGTGCGGGGCGCCTGGATCGCCCGCGCCTATTACCACGATCCCGACGACCATGGCGGCCGCTTCACCGCGGATGGGTGGTTCCGTACTGGCGACGTGGCCACCATCGACGCAGAGGGATATGTCCAGATCGTCGACCGTGCCAAGGACCTGGTGAAATCCGGTGGCGAGTGGATCTCTTCGGTGACCCTGGAGGGCGAGCTGATGGCCCATCCCAAGGTCAAGGAGGCCGCGGTGGTGGGGTTCCCGCACTCGCACTGGGTGGAGCGGCCGGTCGGTTTCGTGGTCGCCCGGCCGGAGCACCGGGAGACCCTGACCAAGGACGAGTTGCTGGAGTTCCTCCGTCCCCGAGTCGCCTCGTTCTGGCTGCCTGACGAGATCGTCTTCTTGGATGAGGTGCCCAAGACCAGCGTCGGAAAATTCGACAAAAAGCTGCTCCGCAAGCAGTACCAGGATCTCAACCTCGGCTGAGCCTGGTCCCCAACCCGGTTGGCGGCATCAACCGCTCAAGTCGGGGCGGCCTCGGGCCACTCCTGCAGCAACCTGGCGATGACCGCCGGCCGCTCCACATTGGCGAGGTGGGCCACTGCCGGCAGAAGCTTTCAGGTGGCCCCCGGCACCCGAGCGGCGACCTCCCGACTCCGCGTCACCAAGAAAGGATCGTCGAGGTCACCGCACACCACAGCTGTGGGAACGGTGACCTCCTCCAGCCGCGGTCCGGGCGCAGTCCAGCGCCAGCGCGCCACCGAGGGACGCGCCAACCAACCAGGGAGGTCCTTACGCCGTCTGAGTGAGCACCTCCATCAGGTCCTCAAGGTGCGAGAAGGAACCTTGGTCCGGCAGCGATTCGGCTTAGCCACGCCTGTCGTAGGCGACAGTGGTGCCTAGGTCGGGCAGGTGCGCCACCACATCCTCCCAGCTCCTCCGGTCGCAGACTCCTTCGTGCAAGAACACCACGGTCGGGGCACTGGCACCCCGCCGCGTGCCGACAAGCTGCGCTCCATTCACGTCGAGCAGAATCCGCACGCCGGATTCCATCCCTGCATCGTAATCGGGCATGCGTACGCCGCGGCCACCATCGACGACCGACGCTGAGCAGCGGAAGCGGTGAGCTAACGCAGCTCAGGCGGGACAGTCGGCGCGGGAGGCGTGCCACCCAGACGCGTGTCCGGGACTCGCATAAAGCACACTTTGTTTATTGGCGAAAACGCAGGTCCAGCCGGGCTCTTTTTGCAACAGCTGGGGGAGCGGGTCGGTCCTCGCCTGCCAGACCAGACTGACCTGATACCGACGCAGGATCGCCATCGTCCCAGGCGCCGCTGAGCTGACGGTCAGGAACTGCGTCAAAACTTTCGGACCCATCAGATCCACCTCGCCGAAGATGAACAGCCGATCCGATGCACAGTCACGGCCCGCGGGATCTCGATGATCCAGCCGATAAAGCAGCCATCCGGAGCTGCCGTACGGAGTGAAGGCCCGGGAGGTGGGGCCGTCGCAGATGACCCGCCCCACCTGGACTGGATAGGACGCACCTTCCAGGTGATCGTCGGGACTGTTCAACTGGGCCGACATTCGCACGGCGCTGGCCAGCACCACTATCAGTAGGACAGCCCCCACGAACCACCGGGGGGCCGGACGGCGCCGTTGCCGGGACTCCAGCTTGCGAGCGGTCTGGACGTGGTCCACCAATCCCTGGAGACCGTCCGACCAGAGCGGCAGAACCAGGATCGCGAAGAGGGGAATGTCACGCACCGCGTAGAGCAGCAACACCGTCCCGGCCGCTGCCAGGAGCATGTCCGAGGGCCGCGTGTGACGGGCCCAGCGGGCCAGCAGCAGAGTGCTCAGCAGCAAGAGCAACACCGGCACCGAGGCCAGGGAGTGAAAGTTGGGCGGCTGCCACTCGTCGAGGTTGGCCTGGGCCACCGGGCTGAGCAGGAGGTGAAGGGGATACAGGTAGAGACCCCAGCCGTTGGGATTGACCATGGCCGCCATTCCCGACAGGACCAGCCCGGCCGCCAGGTCGACGAGTCGGCGTGCCGAGAGCGACTTGTCGTCCTTCAGGAAGGTGCTGATCGCCTCTCCGACCAGGAAGACCGCAACCACCCCCAGCCCGACCACAAAGCCTCCGTGGAGGTTGCCCCAGATCACGAACAGCGGGATCAGCCAGCCCAGCAGCCAGCGACTGGGTCGGCGGCGGTAGGCATCCAGCAGGACCAGCAGGATGCCGAGGAACCCGAAGGTGAACATCTGGGGGCTGGGACCCCAGATCTGCAGCCCGGTGACGATCACCGACACCGCGCCCAGGGCCAAGATCCAGCGCGAAAGGCCCTGTCGGTTGACCCGCATCACCCCGAAGGCGAACCCCACCCAGGTGACCAGCGCCATCAGCAGGATCACCGGGGTCATCCCCAAAGCCCGGTACAGCAGAGCGTAGATCGCCTCCGAGCCCCACTCCTGGACGATGAAGGGATGGGTCGCGGCAGTGAAGGTGTAGGCATTGTGCTGGGGTACGCCGTTGGCCAGGATGTCGAGCCCCACCCGCAGGCTCCACCAGAAGTCAGGGTCGAACTGCGGCTGGGTGAAGGCGGCAAAGCCTAGGACGGCCACGGCCAGCAAGAACACCGTGGGACCGTCCGGCGCCCACCGGCGAGTCACAATCGGCGGGGGTGCCCCGCTCTCAACGGACATACTCGGATCGGGATTCTAGGTCGGCTCCTCCGACTTCAGGCGAAGTCCTTGCTACGATCGCGCAGGGCTTCGGTAACGGTAGTTAATTACCCGTCCAGACGGTCGGTCACCGAGGAAGCCAGGAGCTGTGCTTATCGAGTCCCGCAAGTTCGACCACGAGGTACTGGAGTTACTGACGGAGCGCCTCACCTTCACCTTCCCCAGAGGTGGGCCAAGGAATGCTCCGACATACACTCGTCCATCCCTTCATCAGGACTTCCGTTTCGTCCGCGTGGAGATGGCGGGCGAGAACGATGGCGTGCAGGTTTCGATCCTCTTCAGCTGGATCACAAGTCCCGATCGGACTGACATCGCCAGGTTTGAGCTAGGCCGATTCACGGTGGACGAGCATCCACTGGATGTGGAGCTGTGCGTCAGCTTCATCATGTAACAGCTCGAAGAGGATCTTTGCGGCGGCCACGCACCCATCCCGGCAAATGAACCTGGGCACACCGAATATGGAATCCACTACGCTTTGGGAAGATGACTGAATTGGCCCCTCTCCGACGCGACCTCGCGCTGGCCTGCTGATTCGGCGCACGGCCGGGAGAGACCGGGCATGAATGCCTCCAGCTACGCGACTTGCTCTGCCTCCCAGCCGCATAGCAGCTCCGCCACTCCGGCTCCCCGTTCCACCGGAGCGCCCAGCCGCAGCAGCGCCTGTTCGAGAGCCGCAACGCCGGTGAGTAGCTCCGGCAACGAAGTGGCACCCATGTGGCCGATCCGGATCACGTTCTGACTCCAGTCGCCGAGCCCCCCGGCGATCGCGACTCCCTCCTTGGCGACCTCGAGGCGCAGTTCCGCAGCGCTGATCCCCTTGGGCACCGCCAGAGCCGACACCGTGGTGCCCAGGAGATCATCTCCGCTCACGGTGTTGAGCCCGATCGCCCGCAGCCCCCGGCGAGTCGCCCTGGCCATCTGACGGTGGCGGGCGAACCGCTCCGTCCACCCCTCGCCTTCCGCGATCGCGATCGCCACTGCCCCGGCGGCGATTAGATTGGTGGGCAAAGTGGCAAAGTAGTGGGCGGTCGGATCCGTCATCGGCAGCAGCCAGTTGAGCCAGTCCAGGAAGTAGCCACCTCCATCTGGGAGCTGGCGCCGTCGCTCCAGTGCTCGCTGACTGACCACCACAATCGAGAGCCCCGGAGGCATGGCCAGGGCCTTCTGAGAGGCGGTGATCACCACGTCGATCCCTTCCGCGGCCATCTCGATCGGCATTCCCCCCACGCTGGCCACCGCGTCGAGGATCAGCACCGCGTCGTGGGCCCGGGCCACCTCGGCGTACTCGCGAAATGGCGACTCCACGCCGTTGGCGGTGTCCACGTGGGTCACGGTGAGCACCTTGGCCCCAGTCCGAGTCAGCGCCGCTTCGACCGCCTCGACCGGGACCCTGGCCCCCCATTCGCAGCTGACCTGCTCTACCTGGGCCTGATGGGCTCTGGCCAGGGCGGCGAAGCGATCTCCAAAGAAGCCGTGGCTGACCACCACCACGCTGGTCCCCCGGGCCACGGTGTTGACCAGGGCTGACTCCATCGCCGAGGTGCCGCTGCCCGCCGTCACCAGCACCGCGGGAAGCTCCTGGGTGGGCTGGTCCTCGAACCCCAGCGACCGGAGCACTCCGAGCTGCAGACGCTGGAGGTCAATCGCGGCACCGGGACTGTTGTGGGCCACCGTGGGCTGAGCCAATGCTTCGAGAATCTGCCGGGGCACCGGAGTAGGCCCGGGGATCAACAGCAAAGGCGACTCCGAGACGACCTGCTCAGCGCTGCTCATCAGACCGGAAAGACTGCGTGGTGGCGCTCGGGGCCGGAGCGGGTCCGGCCCGCCGCCGCCGCCAGCCGCCAGATGAGCTGGTCGCGCAGGTCGGCCGGGTCGACGACGGCGTCCAGACTCAGGTCGGAGGCCAGCTGGAAGATGTCGACGTCCTCCACATACTCCGCCCGCAGCTTGTCCACGAAGCCCTTTCTCTCAGCTTCCGGCAAGGCGGCAATGCGGTTGGCGTAGACCGCGTTGATGGCGGCCTCGGGGCCCATCACCGCGATCTCCGCAGTCGGGAGGGCCAAGGTGGCCTCCGGCTCAAACGCTGGGCCGCTCATGGCGTACAGCCCCGCCCCATAAGCCTTGCGCAACACCACGCAGATTCGGGGCACGGTAGCCGAGCTCAGCGCAGCGATCATCTTGGCTCCGTGGCGAATGATCCCCTCCCGCTCCACTGCCGATCCGATCATGAAGCCGGGCACATCGGCGAGAAAGATCAACGGCAGATTGAAGGCGTCGCACAAGCTGATGAAGCGAGCCGCCTTGTCGGAAGAGTCCACAAAAAGCACCCCGCCCTGGTGCTCCGGCTGCGAGGCAACTATGCCCACGGCCCTTCCCCCCAGCCGCCCCATTCCGCACACCAGCTCCTTGGCGTAGAGGGCCTTGATCTCGAAGAAAGACCCGCCGTCCAGCAGCGAGTCCAGCACCAGGTGGATGTCGTACCCCTTGGTCGACTCGGAAGGGAGCAGCTCGCCGATGTCGGAGTGGCTCGCCGGCTGCCGGGTCGCGGCCGCAGGCGGCTCTCCTCGCCAACTGGACGGGAAGAAGGAGAGATAGCGGCGGAGCGACTCGATGGCGGAGACCTCGTCTGGGGAGAGCAGGTCGCCGCAGCCACTTACGGTGCAGTGCATCCGAGCCCCGCCCATCTCCTCCAACGACACGTGCTCGCCGACCACCTCCTCGGCCATGCGTGGCGAGCCCAGGTACATCGAGGCATTGCCCTCGACCATGAAGGTCACGTCGCAGAAGGCGGGGATGTAGGCGCCGCCGGCGGCGCTGGGTCCGAAGAGTACGCAGGGCTGGGGAATCTGACCGCTCAGTCGGACCTGATTGTGGAAGATGCGTCCCGCGTGGCGCCGCCCCGGGAACATCTGACGCTGCTCGGTGATTCTCGCCCCGGCCGAATCGACCAGGTAGCAGAGTGGCAGCTGCAACCGCTCCGCCTGCTCCTGAACTCGCAGGATCTTCTCCACCGTCCGGGGGCCCCAGGAGCCCGCCTTGACCGTTGGGTCGTTGGCCATGACGCAGACCCGTCGTCCTTGGACGGTGCCGATGCCGGTGACTACCCCGTCGGCGCCCAGCTCATCTGGCGAGGCGGTGTTGGCCAGGAGCCCATCCTCGAGAAAGGGGGTCGCCGGGTCGAACAGCAGCCGAAGTCGCTCGCGTACGGGGAGCTTGTGCTGGTCCGGGAGCCGGTCGCGGTACCGCTCCGGCCCGCCGAGCTGCGCCTTGGTGGTGCGTTGGCGGAGCTCGCCCCGGCGACCCTCGCCGATCGATCCCGCCGACGAGGTGGGATCGGGCGGGATACTCATCTAGGGGCGGAGTATATCGGCCGCTCTCGGGCCTCTTAGAAGCCCGGCGATCCCTAGACTCTGGGGGTGGCCGTGGACGCAGCCCCCCCGCCCTGGCGCCTGGCTGGACCCAACGCCTGCGGTTTGGACGAAGTGGGCCGAGGAGCCCTGGCCGGTCCGTTGGTGGCGGCAGCCGTGGTCCTGCCTGAGGGCTTCAACCACCCCCTTCTCCGGGACAGCAAGCTGCTCTCTGAGAAGCAGCGCGAGGCCATCGAACCGGCTATTCGCAAGGCCGCACTGGCACTGCAGATCATCGCGATCGACGTGGACGTGATCGACGACCGCGGAGTCGGCTGGGCCAATCGGGTCGCCTTCGAGCGGCTGATCGAGAAGGTGGACGCGCCGGAGTACCTGGCAGACGGTAATCTCGTGATTCGAACCACCCGCCGCTACCAGAGCGTGGTGGGTGGAGACCGGTTGGTTTCGGCCGTTTCGGCGGCGTCGATTGTGGCCAAGGTCTACCGGGATCGACTCATGCGCGAACTCCACCCTCACTTTCCCGACTACCACTGGGCCGACAACAAGGGCTACGGCACGCCGTACCACCTGGACGCTATCTACCGCCGCGGCATGTGCCTCCACCACCGCCGGAGCTTCGTCCACGGCGACCGGCCAAGGCTCTTTGATCGAGCAGAGCCGGCCCGGGGGAAACCTGCCCGGTCCTCGGCCTAACTCACCAGCCTCGGGCTGCCCACTCCGGAAACTGGGGAGCCTCGGCGCCGATCGATGTGGGACCGCCGTGGCCGGGGAAGACCACCGTCTCGGCAGAGAGGGTCATCAGATGGGTACGAATGCTCTCCACGATGGTCGGGAAGTCGCCGAGCGGGGGGGTGGTTGCGCCCGGTCCGCCCGGAAAGAGGGTATCTCCGGTGAAGACGTAGCCCGGGTGATAGAAGCAGATGCTGCCGGGGGTGTGTCCGGGGGTGGCCAGCACCTGAAGCTGGCGCCGGCCAAACTTGATCACCTGGCCATGCTCCAAAGTGCGCGCCGGTGGCGGCTCGGGAAACATCCTGAGGTCAGCTGGGTGAGCCCCGGTCCAGGCCCCAGGGAACTGCGCCTGGACCTCGGCCAAGGCCTGCCAATGGTCAGCGTGCCCGTGGGTCTCCAAGATCGCCACGAGCTCCAGGTCGCCGATCGCCTCGATCAGCCGGTCCGCCTCGTTGGCGGCATCAATCAGAACGGCCGACCCGGTCTCAGGGCAGGCCACGACGTAAGCCGCGTTGTCGATGGGCCCGACTCTTCGCACGCGGATTCGCAGCACGTCGTCCACATCCCATTCGGTCGCGGTGTTGGCTGGCGTCAAGAGGCGGCTAACTCCCTGAACTTGATCGGCGGACGCGACTGCCAAGCAGCCTAGCAATACCGGCGTACCCCACCCGCCAAAGAAGGGGATCAACAGCTGGACTAGGGGGTGAGTGGCACCATCGCTTCGGCGCCACGTGGCCCTCCAGACTCCCTGCCGATGGGTGCCACCAGAGCCGCGATCACCATGACCGCCGCGGCCACCGTAATCGGGATGAACGGGGAGCGGCGACCGCCACCGAGGTCCAGGGCGAGTCCCCCCAAAAATGGACCGAAGAACGCTCCGGCGTATCCGATCGTGAGCATCGCCGCGCTCAGCGACGCCACTCGGGCGGGAGCAGCGACCATCGCCGGGTAGGCGAGCAGTCCCGCGAAGTTCATGGCGACCCCGACCCCAATCAGGGCGGCGAAGAGCAGCGGCGCATGCTGACCAAATAGCAGCCATCCCCCGGTGCCCGCCAGGGTGATCCCGGCGCTGGCGAGATAGAACGAACGATGGGTGGCGAATGGCCGGGCGATGACGATCAGGAGCACGTCAACGGGCACCATCACACCGTTGAGCGTCACCAGCGACAGGCTAGCCAGAGTCGAATGGACCCCGCCACCGACCGAGGTCGGAATCCAGGTGTTCGACGAGAAGAAAACCAGCGACTGTCCCCCGAACAGCAAGTACACAGCCCAGAGCCGGCGGTTCAGCAGCAGCTGCCCCAGCTCCCACTTGGTCTGCTCGGCCATGCCGGCTCGGTCTCGGGGCACCAAGAAAAACCAGACCGGGATGCAGGTGGCGCCGAGCACCCCCCAGAAGAGCATCGTTCCCTGCCAGCTGTGCAGCAGCGGGAGGAGGATCGGCTGGGTGGCACCGGCGCCCACCACCTCCCCCACCGTGATTCCGAGCGTCAGGGTGACGGACGCCAGCTGGACGTGGCCCTGAAACCAGCGCTGCCACATCGCGGGCAGGCCGGGCTGGGTGATGGCGATTCCAGTCCCCATGACGACGGTGCCTAGAAAGAGAGCCAGTGCGCTCGGCAGCGCTCGACCGAGCTCTCCCACCACCGCCACCGCGAGGCCAGCGCCGACGACTCGGAATCCGCCCAATCGCCGTACCAAGGCCGCTCCCGGGAAGGCCATCAACCCGAATGCCAGGATCGGCAGCGCCGCCACCACTCCCGCCACTGCGTAGCTCAGGTGGTACTCGGTTCGGAACAGCGCCAGGACAGGCGGGACCCCAAGTAGGGCTGCCCGCAGATTGAAGCCAACCCAAAAGGCGACCAGAAGGAGTCCGATCTGGCGCTTGTCGAGTCGTAGCGGGGGGCCGGTCGGGGAGGGATCGCTGCTGAGGCTCAAACTCCCGGCCGGGCCTCGGGCCAGACGATCCCCTGCCTGTGGGCCATTAGCGGCAGCCGAGGGAGCAGGTCGCCCTCCACGACCAAGGGCCAGCTGTAGGTGGCTGCCATCTCCTTCGCCGCCCGGCGAATCTCAAGGCTCACAGCCGGCTGGGCGGTGATGCGCGAGATTGCCTGGGCCAGCTCACGGGGGCTGTCGGTCTCGATCACCAGGCTGTTGTGGAGATGTCGAGCGTAGTCCTCTCCAGTACCACCGACCACGGCCACCCCTCCGGCTGCCATGGTCTCCAGTCCCACCAATCCGAAGGGCTCGAATCCAGAGTTGGCCAGCACCGCAAGCGACGAGGCGTAGAGCACTGGGAGCAGTTCTTCGGGCAGAAACCGCGTCAGTTCGAGGAAGTCGACATCCGGAGTCGCCGTCAGCGCCCGCGCCAGGTCGGCCACCGAATTGACCCCCTCCTCCCAAGACTCGACGTGCAACCCGCAATCCCGGGCCGACGCCAGCACGTCCTGGCGGTAGTGCTCGTTGCCTCCCCGCGCCAGCATCCGGACCGGAACCCCAGCCGCCCGCAGTTCACCGAGAGCTCGCACCGCCTGGATCCAGCGCTTGTCCCGGTGAAAGCGCCCGACCTTGAGCACAACCTGTCGGGCTCCTGCCGCCCGACGAAGCGAGCGGACCGCCTCGTCGTCCACAGCGGCCAGGTACTCGGCGGGGATCCCATTGGGGATGACGACGGGGTCGACCCCGAAGCCGCCGACCAGCAACCGCATGTGCCGGCTGATGGTGGTGATTCCCGCCGCCTGCTCAAGTCCCACCCAGTCCATCCGCTCGAACCCGAACTGGTTGTTGGCATTCCACAGCAGCAAGCAGCGCTCTTGCAGTCCCCGGTCACTGAGGAGCTCGAAGGTGCGCTGCGCCCAGCTCGCGGTCTGCCACTCCTCGAAGATCACGACCGGCAGTCGGCCCGCGTGGATCTGGGGCGACACCCAACCCTCGACCAGCTGGAGAGGGAAGCGGGCCGCCAAGTAACTGACCTTCAGTCGCTCCCCCTGATAAACGCCGCCCGGAAACTCGCGGGAGATCTCCTGTCCGATCCGGCAGAGCTCGACTCCGTCTAGCTCCTCGGCCGCCGGGCGGCTGGGGTCCCCGACGAAGTAGAGCCTGATTGGACAACCGCTGGCGGCCAGCGCCCGGCCCAGTTGGGTGACCCGCACGCCCAGCCCTCCCGCCTGGCTGTACTGGTCGGGGCCTTCCATTGAGATCAGCGCAAAGGCCAGCGGGGAGTCAGCGGAATCCATGGGCGAAATTGTGCCGGTATCGAGGGTTCGGGGCGGGCCGCTACCGACCGAGCCAGGCTCCCGGAGCGTCACGATGGAGTGACGCCGAGACCTGCGCCGGGAGACTCGCGAATTGCTCCCGGTAGCGCGTCGGCGTCAGGAGCGGAAAATCGCTGCCGAAGCAGATCCGTCCATCCCCCAAGAGCTGGTTCACCGCCTCCAGTGCCCCCGGCTGGTACAGGTAGGGAAGAGCGGCGGTGTCAAACCAGAGTTGGCGGCAGAGTTCGAGTACTTCGGGCATGTGGGCATAGAAGGGAAGTCCACCGCCCAGATGTGCCAGGCAGACCCGTAGCCCGGGCAGGCTCTGAAGCGCCGGCACGAGCAGCTCCCAGAAGCGGCCCGGAAAGGCCGTTCCCTTGCCCGGGTACTGGTGCCCGACCGACTCACTGGCGTGCATCATCAGCGGCCAGTCCATCTCCACCAGGGTGCTCAGTACCTGCCTCAGCCCCGTCTCGAACCTGAGCGCGAAACCCTGGGCGTCGGCGTTCAATTCACCCACCCCGTGGAGTCCGAGGCTTCGGCAACGCGCCAGCTCGGCCTCCCAGCCGGGACGGATCGGGTTGATCAGCGCCAGGCCGATCAAGCGACCGCCGGAGGCATTGGCCTCGTGGACGACGTAGTCGTTGACCTCCTTCAGCAGACCGGGGTCCGCAAAGGGCCAGCCGAAGACCACCCCCCTTTCCAGTTGAGCCCCATCCAGCGCCCGAATCACCTCTGCACCAGACGCGAAATCGGCAGCGTCCGCGTGGCAGGCGGCGAACCAGGTGTCCTGCCAGCTGGTGGCTGGCGGCTGGCGCAGCTCGGGAGGTAGGAGATGGCAGTGGACGTCGGTCGACGGGGATTCCTTCACAGCGTGACTCGGTGAAGGCTTACCGGGACCACAAGCGGCGGACGTCAAGGATCAGGTAGCTTTGGGTTTGCACTACGACAGGCAAATGCTGGGCCTCGTACCAACTCTCGTTGGTGGTGATGTGGTTGTAATCACCGGGTTCGAACTCGATATAGGACACATCGTAGGCTCGCAGGAGCCTTCCCACAGCGCAGTTCCCCTGGGCGGTACAGCCAGCGTAGATGGCGTCGACCGCCCGGAGCCGCTGGCGCAGCGGTTGCCCGTAGCTCCAAAGCCATCCGTCATAGGCGAGCACGACCGTCCGCCCGGCTAGGACAGAAACCGGCTCGTTAGGCTGGCCCTCGGTCAGGAAGATCGCGGACGGCGAGGTGCGCTGGAGCACGGCTTGGGCTACCGCCTCTTCCTGAACCCCAGCGAAACCAAGTTCGGTAGGTGTCGTCGCTGCCTGGGAAAGGGAGCTCTGGCCGGTCAGCGCCATGTCCATGCTCAGCAGTCCGCTCAGCACCAGAGAGAGAACCGCCAGAGTCGCAGGGATTCGCCACCAGCCGCGGCCGCCCAGGGTACAGATGAGCCAGGCCACCGGAATGGCGGCGCCCACATACCAGTAGTCGAGCAGCTTGGTGTTGTCCCAGTTCCAGGGCTGGGTAATCACCAGATTGCCGATCAGGAACAGGATCCAGAAGGGAGCCCAGAAGCGGATGAGCTCCAGTTCACGCAGTTCCGCTCGGACTCGACTCGGCGCCCGGAGCACAATCAAGACCGCCGCCGCGAGGAGGGTGAAGATCCCCGTGTTGGCGAGCCAGAAGCCGGCTGTTTCCGCCCAAACTGCGGGCTGGATCAGGTTCTGTGCTAGATAGCTGACCGCCGTCAACGGGGAGGCACCCGCCAGATAGAGGGCGCCGCAGAGAGATCCCCCATTGAATTGCGCGGCCGTGCAGCTGGTCACGGCATGAGCCAGCCACCCCACGTCCAGTTGGGGGTAGAGGTTCGCGCCCACGGGGCTGGCCAGCTGGCCGTGCGGGCCGGTGACCACATAGAGAATGCGAGGCAGGCCCAGGACTAGGAATGGGAGCAGGAAGAGCCCGAGCCCGCGCCACCAGCGTTGGCGGCCCAGCCACCAGAGCCCGACCAGCCCCACCACCAGATACCCAAACGGGTTGAACCAGGGAAGCGCCGCCGCCCCCACCCCCGCGGCGACCAGCAGCTGCCGGCGCCGGCCCCGATAGGCCTCCCACAGGAGCAGGCTGAGCAAAGCCACCAGTCCCATCCCGTATTCGAAGTCACGCTGAGGCAGCCAAAAGGCCAGCAGTGGTTCGTACCACTGCAGATCGGCCACTGGCGGGTTGGTCTGGTCCTGGCCGTCATACGACCGAGGGAGGTGGGTCAGCTCGACCGGGAGATGCGCCACGAATGCGGCGGCAGCCCCGGGCGTCTGGAGCGTGAGGCTGGTGCAGGAGCTGGCGCTGAAACCCGGATCAGTGTGGGCCAACTGCTGACAACCGTCGCCGTAGAGGCCGACGAACCCCAGCCCGCCGCCTAAGAGCGCCAGTAGCAGGGCCACCGAGGCGGCCGAGTTCCGCCTGGTGACGCGCAGAGCGAGCTGCCAGACCAGGACCCCGGCCGACCAGGAGATCAGCCAGGAGGGAACAGCCAGCGCCCCCCAGATGTTCTGGCCCAGCCCCGCCAGCAGCGCCGACTGAAAGTCCGGGAGAAACGGGTAACGCAATCCGGTGGCCGACTCCAGGGAGTCGTTGGGGGGCAGGTTGTGACCCAGCAAGAAGCTCTGGGCATAGCTGGCATGGACCGACCAGTCCGACCAGACGGTCGGATAGCTGGCAGTGATCGATCCGCCCGTCTCCACCAGTGCCCTGGTGAAGATGATGTAGAAAGCCGCGCCCAGCAGCACGGTAACGACGAGGCCCGCCTTGGTGTCGGCCCGGCGCCATTCCTTGGTGAGCCAGTTGCCCCACGGCCGAGGCCCGAGACTCAGCCTGCGGGACCAACTCCGGCCCCTCACTCCACCCGCCACCACCAGCAAGGCACCGGGGGCGACCAAAGCTGCCACGGGGCCCACTCCCCACCATAGGGCGAGCGCCAAGCTGAGGAGGCTGGAGGCCACCACCCCAGCCAAGAGGGCTCCCGCCAGCCGCTCGGTGAGCCGCCAGTCGAGCGGCACCACGTCGACCAAGGCCGTGCCCGCGGCCAGGACCAGCACCCAGTAGACCGCAAGTTCCCAGGTCACCGTGGAATCCGGTTCGCCTCAGTACCAGCCGGGGATCCAGATGTGCTGGAAGAAATCGTTGGAGGGGATCGGCTGCCCCGTCCAGAGGGGGTAGAAGTAGACAAAGCTGAGCAGCACCGCCAGCACCACCGCCCCGGCCAAAGGACGCAGGCTGTAGGGGCCAAGTCGAATTGGGCCCAACTGAACCGCGCTCCGGGTATGGGCCAGCCGGGTACAGCAGTACGCCAGGGCCAGACAGGTGAAGGGGAGGGCCTCCACGATCTCGTAGAAGAAGAGGATCCGAGAGGGCCAGGACCAGAGTATCAACCAGTTGAAGAGGAACCCCAAGAGGATGAAGAGGGCGATGCG
>DATKSV010000183.1:0-2048 GCA_035531535.1 Candidatus Nanopelagicaceae bacterium
GCGCTCGGCGGAGCTGGCCGGCCTGGACCCTGCGGAAGTGGCACGCTCGGCGATCGCATCCCGTGACCTGGCCGGTGCCCGGGATATCGCCAGCGTCGTGGACGCCCGGATCCGCCAGCGCGTCTACCCACTGCTGCCCCAGCCGCAAGGCCCCTGGGCCGGCCGCGTACCCCAGCTGGATGACGCCGGGCGCCAGGCCTACCTGGCCGAGATCGCGGCCATGATGGACGGCCGCAAGCAGCGGCTCGGCCAGCACGCCACCGAGCACGCCCCCGCATGGGCGGTCAAAGCCCTCGGCCCAGTCCCCGACAGCCCCGCTGCCCGGCAGCAATGGCTGCAGAAGGCATCATCGATCGGCGCCTACCGGGAGATGTACGGCTACGACCACCCCACCGAGCCGATCGGCCCCGAACCCACCCACGACGCCCCGGACCAGCGCGCCGCTTGGCATGAGGCGTTCCTCGCCCTCGGCCCCGCCGACGGGCCCGATGTCCGCGGCATGCCCGACGGCCGGCTGTGGCTGATCCGCGACACCTACACCGCCGAAACCCAATGGGCACCCCGTCATGTCGGCAGGGAACTGCGGCTGGTCCGCCTCGGCGCCCACAACGCAGGACTGGACGCCATCCGCGCCGACGCCGAGGCCGAAGCCGCCCGCAAGGTCGGCGATCAGCAGCGAGCCGGGCGGCACCAGATCTGGGCGGCGAGCTACCGGGCGATGCGCGACCGGTACCAGGTGCAGGAAGAAACCTTCGCCAAGACCATGGACTACCGGACCGAGTGGGAACGCGCCACCGGGCCCTCCCGTCACCTGGCCGTTGCTGCCGACGCCGAACTGCGCCGCCGCCACCCCGGCCGACCCATCGAGCCCCTGCGCTCCGCCGAACCGGTCCCTGCCGGCGAGGCCGAGCGCGATGAGCTGACCCTGGCCCCGGACAAGAGAATCGGCGAGATGGCCCAGTGGATCAGTGAGCTGGCCAGCCAACGCCAGGCGTTCCGCGACAAGCTCGAACAACGCCAAGGGCTCAAGGTCCCCAGCGAAGACCCCGACTGGGAAGACCTCGGCGAAGCGTTCCCCGCCTGGAGCCCGCCGCAGCGGGATGCGATCCTCCAGCCGCCCAAACCACAGATCACCCCATCCGCGAAACTCCTCCAGCTCGCCCGCGAGTACGACACCTCACCCGAGGCTGCTGACTGACCACCCGGTCATGGCGCATCATGGGTGAAGCGAGGAGGTGACCGGCGATGCCCGCGATCGACATCCCCGACCCGCTGCCGCCCACGATCACCCCGCCCCGTGAGGTCATCGAGTTCCTCATCGACCAGCACCTGGCAGAATTCGGCGACAGCGGCCTGGTGGCACGGACCTGGCACTGGATCCTGCACGGCGGCGGCCCCGGGCCAATCAGCCACATGGACTGGTCACAGTTCGACGGCGACGGGCCACCATCTGCCGCCACCCTCACCGCGGAAAGCACCGCCAGCGAGCCGCCCTTGTACCCGCCCACCTCCTGGGATGAGCTCAACAGGGCCCGGTTCATCTGCTGGCTGTGCACCGCCGAACCCGGAGACGAACTACCGCTACGCTTCCACCCCTGGGACGGCACCCCCGCACCTACCCTCACCGAGGAAGGCTCGGTCACCATCACGATGCGCGAGATCCGCGACAGCTAACGGCCCAGCGGCGAAGGCTCTCGGTAGAGGTACGGCCCACCTCCGGCAGCGGGGCTTTGCTCCGCGGTCCTCCGCATCCAGGATCACTCCTCCGGCCACCTCGGAGACCGTCGCGGAGCCCGCCATGATCATCAGATGGTGCGAACGTATGAACCTGAATGGATCATGGTTCAAGGGTGGCAGAACGGCAGGTCAAGATCAGGAATCAAGATCAGTTACTGGCATGGGCTGAGGCATTGAGAGTGGGGGGGCCGCGAGGTGACCGGCCAAGGCAGCGGGGTTTCGGTCATCCGCGCCGCCGCGCCATGACGGCCTCTTTGTATGTATTCGGTGCCCGTGAACGCGTGCAAGCCGCCAGGCCCTGGGTTTACTAT
>DATKSV010000184.1:0-2133 GCA_035531535.1 Candidatus Nanopelagicaceae bacterium
GGCGCGGTGAGCTGGAGATCGGGCGCTCGCCCCAGCGCCGTCGAGGACGAGAACCCCGCCCTCAAGGGCATCTTGCCCCGAAGCTATCAGTCCCTCACCAACGCCACCTTGGCAAGCCTGCTCCGCTCAGCCTCAATCCACCGAAGGGTAATGGCCACCGGTCCGGGGAATGACGAGAGGCCCCCAAGGAGTGTCGTGTGGCTGGGCTGGCGGGCTGAGTCGGTGGGGTCGGGGGGTATGGGAGGTGCAAGGGCGCAGTTTCGAGCCCAGGTAGGTGGTTCGAGTGGCGGTCACGCCAGGTGTGGGGCTGCTCGAGGGCGCGGTGAGCTGGAGATCGGGCGCTCGCCCCAGCGACGTCGAGGAGGTCAGCCGGCGGTCAGGTGACGGCCGGCAGCGAGATTGCCCGGAGCCGGGCCAGGGCAGCTTGGAACTGCTGTTCCCAGGGCCAGTTGATGGGCAGGTGGAGTTGGAGGCGGCGACCAGAGCTGGCCAATCGGCCGGGAACGCAGAGGAATCGCTGGCGCAGGGTCTTGACGCAAAGGGCCATCCAACCGGCCAGACGGGGGAGCCAGCGGCAGAGGTTGTAGGCGATGATGTTGAGGGCCAACCAGGCGGCGTTGGCGCCGAACTTGCCACTGGGCAGGTGGTTGAGAGCGACCCCGTACTTGAGCTCTTTGATGGCGTCCTCGACCACCGCGTGCTGGCGGTGGTCGGCCTCCAACTCCAGCCTGTCGCCCTCGCGGTCGGTGAGCAAGGCGAGGTGGAGATGGGTGCCGGGCAGAACCATCTGGCCGCCCTGGATCATCTCCACCCGGCGCACGATCATCCGGTAGGTCTTCTTCTTGCCGAAGGGCGCGTAGGGGATCTCGGCCACCGAGGCCGCTCCCTCCTTCCAGTACGGGATCGGCTGCCAGTCGGACTCGGGGATGGACGCGATGAGATCGTGGTGGCTCTTCTGGAGCCTCATCGAGATCGAGAAGCGGGCTCCGTGCGCGGCGCACGCGTCCACCACCTTCTCGGCGTAGAAGCCTGAATCCGTCCGGACCACGATCTGCCCCAGTCCACACACCCCACCTGCCCGCTCCAGCCTGGCCAGAGCCTGACGCGCGAAGCTGCCAGCCCCGCGTCCGGCGTTGGCCTTGCCCTCGCGCAGTCGCCAGTGGAGCACCTCCCCGCTCTCCGCCAACACCGCCAGCAGCGGGTGGTAGCCCCGCTTCCCCTTCTTGTAGGTGAAGTCCTTGGCCCCCTGCTTTTGGAGCCCGTAGGTCTCGATCACGGTCGAGTCCAGATCCAGCTTGACCTCTGGCTCCTTCGGCCCCGCTCCCACATCCCAGGCCCTCTGCACCAGATCCTCTGCGACCGCGTCCAACTGCCGGGCGTGGCCGGCGGTGAACGCCCGCAGGAAGCTTCCCGTGGTCGAGGCCGCAGCCGGCGCAAACCCCAATACCGATGCCCCCCCGCCCGCCTTCAACGCCTTGACGTCGTCGATGTACTCGCCTCCAGCCAGCACCGCCGCGATCACCGTCATCGCCTTGATCTGGGGATTCGCCCCCGCGCTGTTCTTGACCTGGCCCAGCCGCACGTGTTGCCGAAGCAGAGTTCCCAGCCCCAGGTGTTCGGCCAGGGTGAAGGGCAGCGCCAGGCCGGCGTTGGCCACCAGGCCCTTGGCGTCGAAGTTGATGTCGAGGCGGTCCAGAGTGTGAGACGATTGCACCTGAAAGGTGTCCTCCTGCTGAGGGGTTGTTGGCGTGAACAACCACATTCTCTCAGTTCGGAAGTGGCACCTTTTCCGCCTCTACCGGCCCCTCATGCCGACGCCCATCGGTGAATCCAGGTTGAGGGACGCTGTTAGGCCTCCTTTAACCCGGGCGTCGCTGCATGACAATTATTGCCGTGTCCACGGAAGCGTGAATACGCGATCGTAAATGACCGCACGATCGGAATCGCGTGTGGTCTCGGGGCTACCACAGGCTGAGCCAGCGACGTTATCGCGGCAGGCCGATGTGGGTCGTCTCGGATATGCGCTCGGCCGCCGGCCGGTGCTCATCGATACGCTGGCAGCCCCGTTATCATCTCGCCAAGCACCAGCGTGTGAACCTCGTGTGTGCCCTCGTACGTGTAGACCGACTCGAG
>DATKSV010000185.1:0-4268 GCA_035531535.1 Candidatus Nanopelagicaceae bacterium
GTCCGTCTCCACATTCACCACCGCAGGAACTCCGCAGCCCATCGCGCGCTCCAGGGCCGGTTGGAGCTCGGCAAGCTCGGTCACGTGCTCTCCATGACCGCCGAGGGACTCGGCCAGCCGGTCATACCTGACCGGGGCGAGTCGGCTGGCGATGCGGTGACCGGCACCAAACACAGCATCCTGGTGGTGGGCCACATCCGCCCAAGACGAGTTGTTGGCCACCACTACCACGATGGGCAAGTGGTGGCGCACGGCGGTGTCCAGCTCCATCGCGGTCAGGCCAAATGCACCATCGCCGGCGAGTAACACGACGAGATCGTCAGGGCGGGCCGCCTGGGCCGCAATGGCGAACGGGAGGCCCACGCCGAGGGTCCCGAGAGCGGTGGTGGTGGTCAACAGCCGTCCCGGGCCCTCAGCGTGGAAGTAGGCCAGAGCCCATGCCAGAGTGTCCCCACCATCGGCCACGAGCGTGACTCCGTTCCCATGACGGCGCACTTCCGCAGCCACCTCTCTCGCCAGTGCGCCCGGGTGAATCGCCTCTCCGTCCCAATCCGCGATCTGGCGGTCCCATCCCTCCAGCGATAGGCGGCAGATGTTGCGCACCTCCGCCAGCCAGGCGGACCTGTCCGTTGGCGCACCCGCCGCAGCCCAAGCCGCGCGGATGCCGTCGACGACCTCGGCCACATCACCGGTGATCGCCAACTGTGGCACTCGGTTCCCGCCCAGAGCTTCCTCCGCGATGTCCACCTGGACCACGAATTGGTCCTCGCCGAACAAGGGAGGAGCTCCGTACAACAGGTTGGCGTTGAACCCACTGCCCAGCACGACGATCAGATCGGCGCTGACCAGTGCGGCGCCGGCGTGGACCAGTGAGCCGACGCACCAGGGGTGGGAGTCGGGAATGAGCCCTCGGGCGGCGCTGGTGGTCACCACGGGAAGGTGCGCCTCCTCGGCGAGGTGCTTGACCGCCTCGGCCGCTCCGGAGAAGAACGCCCCGCTGCCGGCCAGGACCAACGGCCTGGAGCTGCGCATGAGGGCGGAGACCAATATGCCCAGGTCTCGCCGGCTGATGGCATGCGGTGCCGCTCTGGCCGGCAGGCCATCGGGCGTCTCCCCGCCCGGTGGCACCGTCGCGTTGAGCATGTCCGCTGGAATCTCAAGGTACACACTCCCAGGCCGGCTCCCACGAGCGGTTTGAAAGGCGTCCGCGACCTGTTGCCCAATCCGCTCCGGTCGCACACACAAAACTGTTCGTTTGGCGATCGAAGCGGCCATCCGGACTTGGTCGAAATCCGCCACCGCTCCCCGGCCCTGGTTCCACAGTGCCGTCCGCCCGGCGAACAACACCAATGGCACCCCACCTAATTGCGCGTCGACCAGAGCGGTGAGGGCGTTGGTGAAGCCGGGCCCAGCAGTAACCGCGGCGAAGCCGGTCTGCCCGGTTGCAAGCGCCCAGCCTTCGGCAGCCAGTGCGGCCGCTCCCTCGTGCCGAAAGTCGAGCACCCGAAGGCCCGTCTCCCTGCAGCCGTCGAGGAGGCCAAGAATGTGCCCTCCGGGCAACGAGAAGACGGCCGAGACCCCCGCCTGGGCCAAGGCCCGCGCCATCAAGCGGCCTCCAATGGTCCCGCCTGGATCTGGTCGCTCAGCTTCGGCAGTGAGGCTGCCCACCTGTGGAAGTTCGGTCTCGGGGAGGGCCATCAAGCGGTCACAGTCAGGGTACCGAACATGTACCCGGGTTCGGCCATCACCCCACCAAAGCCCGAGGGGCCACTTCCACAGGGATCAAAGCACTGCCATCTGTAAGATCCCGCCTTCTTCACGAGGACGGTGAAGGTGGTCCGGGACCTCCCTTGCATGGGCACGTTGATGCCGAGGCCGGGGATGGTGAAGGTGTGGGAGACATCGCCCGCGGAGAGCTGGTGGATGGTGCTCACCTTGCGGCCGCCCAGAATTGGCTGGGATGCGCTCAACGGTTGCACCTGGCCCACATTGCCAACGGTGCCCGACACCCGGACGTGGTTGGCATAGGCTGGGGGCAGCGGAGTGTTGCTGTCGAAGTTGGTCACCGTGATGATGACCGGCGTGCCTGCGGGGATCGAGAAACTGCTGGGGATGTATGCGGGGCCGAGGCCTTCGTTGGTCACGATACTCAAGTAGAGGTGTTCTGGGGCCGAACCCCCAGCTACCGCCACCGCCGTCTGCGTGGTGCGGAACCCGGGCATCCCGGTCATGTAGGCCACCCCGATGAAGGTGGCCGCCAGCAGCAGCAACCCGCCGGCGAGCACCAGCATCCATGTGCTGACCGCCCCATCGTCGGTGGCGCGCGATCCCGGCTCATCCACGGCTATATCCTTAAGTGACCAGTAGAACGTTTAGCATCTTACTAACCATTGGCCGCGGATGCAACAATAGGCGCTCGCATAGTGGAAGGAGCCTCAGTTGGATCTGACCCTCTCCCGGCGCGGCGACTACACCGTCCGCGCCGCCATCGGCCTCGCTGGCGCCTGGAGCCCAGACGGGACCAGCCGCAAGATGCGCGAGATCGCCGCTGAGATGGGGCTACCGCCCACCTATGCTCCCCAGATCTTTGGTCGGCTGGTCCGCGCCGACCTGGTCACCGCCCGAGCTGGGCCCAGCGGTGGCTACCGGCTGAGTCGAGATCCGGCGGAGATCACATTGCTGGAGGTGGTGGAGGCCGGCGAGGGCAACCTCGCGCCCCGCCGTTGCACGCTCAGGGGCGGTCCCTGCCGGTGGGCCGACGTCTGCGCCGTGCACCCCTCGTGGAGCCGCGCCACCACCGCGGTTCGCGAGGCTCTGGCGGCCACGACTCTCGCGCAGGTGGCCGAGACAGATCGTGCCATTGGCGCCGGTTCATTCCCGGTTCCCCAAGACAGCCACCGCGCCCTTGCCCATGTGGCCGGTGGAGCAGACCCCCCTAGGCGCTAAAAGGTCGGAGCCCGGTGCCCGGACCTCTCAGCTGTCCCCCGAGCCAGTCCGCCGCGCCCTTGCGGGTGCCGTACTTCCCACGACCTCGGGTTGCCATAAGGATGGCCCGTTCCCGCGCTCTGCGGGCGCCACAGCCGGTATTCGGTTTTGGACCGGTTGGCCTGGCCTTGACTATCGCCCGGCCGGACACCCGTTCGACGATGACGCCAGCACCCAGAGCTAGCCCTGGCAATCGTCTGGCCCATGTCAGTGAGCAGCTCATCAACTCTTACCGGCCCCCTCGGAGGTGGTTCAGATCGCGGTGGGTTCATCTTGGATTGACATTTGCGTGCGTCCCGAAGCGGCCGGCGACTCGCAGATCGGGCGCGTCGCGGGGAACGAGACGGCTCGAGGAGTTCTGCCGTATCCCAGGCACGGCTTGGTGGTCGCATAGACGACGCAGAGAAAGGCGCCGTAGCCGGTGCCGCTGACTTGCTGGTGGCCGTTGATGACCCCGCTGCCACCCTGCGGACGACCTTCCTGTTGATGGCCGCGCCGGGTCGAGTTGTGGAGAGCCCGCGGTCGGAGGCGCCCCAGGGAGGGTCTGTGCGACAGTGAGCGAGCAGGCAGGTGGGATCGCCGACCACTCGAGCGAGAGCCGACTTGGTCAGCTAGAATGTTGCTAGGTGATGCGCTCGGCGAACTCAGACCGCGCGGCCACCGAGCAGTCCGCGGTGCGGCGGTTGCGGCAGTGGAGGACCCAGGCTGAGGAAGTCACCCATCGCGCTCCCGTCCGCGGCAGAGGTTATGCCGAGCGAGGTTTTGCGCCAGCTAAGGCGGGGGTGGATGACAACCCTGTTGAGTTGGGAGAGCGGCAGTGGCTGAACCGGGGCCTATCGGCGGGACCACGGATTCCCTGCGCGTGACTGATGGCCGTACTGGAAAGAACTACGAACTGCCGATCGTGGATGGCACGATCCGGGCAATCGACCTCCGGAAGATCAAGGTGGCCGACGACGACGTCGGCCTGATGTCTCACGACCCCGGCTACGCGAATACCGCCAGCTGTAAAAGCGCCATCACGTTTATCGACGGCGAACGCGGCATCCTCCGCTACCGCGGCTACCCGATTCAGGAACTGGCCGGGACCAAGAACTTTTTGGAAGTCGCGTACCTGCTCGAAAACGGAGAGTTGCCAAATGCGAGGCAGTTGCAGGCCTGGAACGACGAGATCATAAACCATACATTTATCCACGAAAGCATCAAGAATTTCATTGACGGCTTCCATCACGACGCCCACCCCATGGGCATACTGGTCTCGACAGTGGCGGCTCTGTCCACCT
>DATKSV010000186.1:0-15168 GCA_035531535.1 Candidatus Nanopelagicaceae bacterium
GGAGGGCAGCTCCCGCCGGTAGAGCAGCAGCGGGAGCCTGCTGGCAGCGATCGCGAGGGGGAGTTCCAGTTCGGCCCGGGCCGGGTCTCTGACCACCACGGTGAGCCTCCCGCCGTCGGCCAGCGCATGCTCCACCCACGCCTCGCCGGAGATGCGCTGGGCCAGGCCCGCGGCACTGCCGCGCACCTCCACGTGGAAGACCGGGCCGCCGTAACGCTCCTTGATGCTGGTGGTCGAGTCATGGGCCAGCAGCTTTCCCTCGGACAGGATCGCCACCTGGTCGCAGGCCCGATCGACGTCGTCCAGAAGGTGGGACGAGAGCAGCACGGTGACCTTGCCCTTGATGCCGCGGATCAGCTCCAGAACCTCGCTGCGGCCGATCGGGTCCAGCGCCGCCACCGGCTCGTCGAGGACCAGCAGCGCGGGTTCATGGACCAGCGCCTGGGCGATCCCCAGGCGTTGGCGCATCCCGCCAGAGTAGGTCTGGGTGCGGCGGTCGCCGGCCTCTGTCAGCCCGACCAGCTCCAGGGTGGACTCGACCCGGGCCCCCCGGTCCTTCGCTTCGACCCCGCTCAGAGCGGCCGCGAACCGGAGATAGGAGCGGCCGGACATCCAGTTGGGGAAGGCGATCTCCTGGGGGACGTAGCCCAGGAGTCGCCGCACCGCATCCGGGTCGGCGCTGGCGGACTTCCCTGCCACTGTCACCTGCCCGCTCGACGGCCGGCCCAGGGTGGCCAGGATGCGAATGGCGGTGGTTTTTCCCGCTCCGTTAGGGCCGAGCAGACCCAACACGGCCCCGGCGGGGATCGTGAGCGTCAGATCGCGCACTGCCTGCAGCCGACCGTAGCTCTTGGTGAGGTGCGAGAACTCGACTGGGGCGGCCATCAATCGTCGCGCCGTCCGGCCACCAGGTAGACGATCGGGCCGAGCGTCCCGATGACGATGATGACCACCGCCCAAGGCCACTTGCGGCCACCGGTGACCCGGTCCCGCCGGGCCAGGTCAACCAGCGAGTAGATGACCAGCCCCAGGTCGATCAGCGCCAGCGGGAGAAGGACCAGCACGTCGACACGGGAGCCGCCCGCGGTCATCCCAGTCAGCAGTGTCCCAGCAAGCATCGGAGTCCTCCAGAGCGGCCGACCGCACCGCGGTTGGTGGCTTGTGTCAACCTAGCATTGACACGCCAGGGCTGTCAACCGCGTTTTCCCGCGGCGAGGTGGGGGTCTCGCCCGTGGCCAGCCCCAGGTGCCGGACTTGGCCAGCCGCGAGCGGGCTCGCGGCGCAGTCGGTGGGGCGGCTTACCCCGAGTGCCCCGAGGCCAGCTGTCCGATCTTCACCGCCAGCAGCACCACCGCCACCACCAGATAGCCACGCAGCGCGATCATCCCGATCCGCTGGCCGCGCGACCACACCGGGGGCTTGAGCTCAGCCAACGGGGGCATCCGCCACACGTGGCGGTCTCCGGTCACGGTTCGTTCGCGCTCCGTATCGGCTCCGCGCCGCCTCCTGGAGACCACCCCCATCCAGCCCAGCCCGAACGCCCCCAGAACCACCGCGACGGCGGTGAAGGGCCCCAGAGGGATGCTGGGAAAGACCGTGGTGACGGTGAGGATCAGGGAGAGCAGCACCAGCACCGCGACGATCACGGTGGCGACCACGTTCTGGCGGGCGGTGTTTACCCACGGCCCCAGCACCTCGGCGTCATTGCACAGCAGCAGCAGGAAGACGATCGCAGAGGGCAGCAGGACTCCCGCCAGCACCTGCACACCGGTGGTCATCAGCCCCAGGGGCGCGCCTGGGATCAGCACTATCCCCGCGGCCAGGGCGATCATGGCGGCGAAGGAGATGTAGAACCCCTTGGCGTCGCGCACTCCGCGGTGGAGCGAGTGCTTGAGGCCGAAGATGTCGGACAGCGCGTAGGACGTGGCCAGGGTCACCGCCGAAGCGCCGATCACCGAGGCGTTGACCAGGATCACCGCGAAAATGGCCCCGGAGGCCGAGCCCGAGCGCCGGCTCAAGCCCTCCGCCACGGTCAGGCCCGAGCCGAACTGGCCGGCGAGGCTGCTGTGGCTGAAGGCGAAGGCGGTGGCCACCATCAGCGCGCCGGCTCCGGCGGTGGTCAGCACCGCCCCGATGGTGGTGTCGGCCAACTCGTACTTGAGCCACCTGGTGGTGATCCGCTTGTCAATCACGTTGGACTGCTGGAAGAACAACTGCCAGGGGGCGATGGTGGTGCCCACCACGGCGATTATGAACAGCACCGATGTGGAGTCGAAACCACTGGACACCCCCGGGTGGGTGAGCCCGGTCAGCACCGGAGCGATCCGGGGGTGGGAGAGCGCGGCCAGCGGGAACATCAGGAGGCTGGTGACGATGAACACGAACATGAAGCGCTCCCAGCGCTGGAAGCTCCCCGTGGCCACCATCGCCAGCAGTCCCGCCGCCACGATCGGGACCGAGGCCAGCGGCGTCACCCCAAAGTAGCGCAACCCGAGGTTGACCCCAATGAACTCGGTCACCAAGGTGAGAAAGTTGAGCAGGAACAGGTCCCCCACCGAGAAGGCGGCCCAGAAGGTCCCGAAGCGCTCTTTGATCAGGCGGGCGTGGCCCACCCCGGTGACGGCACCGAGCCGGACCACCATCTCCTGGGCCACGATCAGAGTCGGGATCAACAGAACCAGCACCCAGAGCAGACTCGTGCCGTAGTTCTGGCCGGCCTGGGCGTAGGTCGACACCCCTCCCGCGTCGTTGTCGCCCACCATCACGATCAGGCCCGGCCCCATGATCGCGGCCAGGGTCAGGAGCCTCCGGGAGAGCGGGCGCGGCCGATCAGACTCCCACTTGGGAATGGTCCCGAGCGCGCCGCGGATCTCGCCCTCGTGGGCGGGATCCAGCACCGCCGACCGCGGGGGCGCGGTGGGCTGCAGCTCCTCGGGCAATTGCAATACCTCCTGGGGTGGCTCCAAATCGGACGGCGTGGGGAGCGCACGCCAGGAGACCGCCGGGTGGCTGAGCTGCTAGGCGCTCACGGCGTGCGCGAGGGATCGGCTACTTGGCGGTTTACTGGAACCGTCCATGCTCACCTCCATGCCTCGCTGATCAATACCAGGCCACCCCTGAAGAAGAGGTTAAGACCGGTATCACTAAGTGCGCCCGAGCGCCCATATATGCTACCAGGGTGAGATTGAGCTCAGATCGCCTGGTTGCGGCGTTGCTTGGGCCTGGCCGCTAGCTGTGTCCACCGCCTCCGGCGGCACCAACTCGCGCCCCCGAAAACGGGGCCGCCGCCTGCTGGCCACCAAGGCTATCCAGGCCGCCCTGGTGTCGCTTTCCAAACTCAGATCGGTGGCCGCCACCAACCAGAATGGCCGGGGCGCGGGCCGGGTCGCCGACGTGGTGGTGCGCTGGAACGGCAGCGATCCGTATCCGCTGGTCACCGGGGTCGTGCTCCAGATCGGGGACCGGCAGGTCTTCCAACCAGTGGCCAGCATCGTGCGCCTCGACGCTCGCGGCGTGGTGGTGCTAGACCTGGGCGTAGACGCCGGCGGCTTCGTGCGCCGCGAGGGGGAGTTGAGATTGGTGTCCGACGTCCTGGGGCGTCAGTTGGTCGACGTCGACGGGGTCAAGGTGCTGCGGGCGGAAGACCTCTTCCTGGCCCCCGTCCTGGGCCGGATGAGGCTAGTCGCGGTCGCCGGCGACGTTCGGCCCTGGTGGGCTCGGATTTTCGCCTACGGTCGGACCGACCGGGAGCGCCTGGTCGACTGGTCGGCCGTCCACCCGTTCGGCGAGCCCGGCTCGGAGCTTCGCCTTCAGGTACCGCACGAGGGGCTCCGCCGGCTGCACCCTGGGGAGCTAGCCGACCTGCTCGAAGAGTTGGACCAGCCTGCTCGCGATGAGCTCACCACCGCTCTCGATCCGGGAGCGGTCGCCGACGCCCTCGAGGAGATGGAGCCAGAGCGCATCGAGGACATACTTCGTGACGCTCCTCCCCAGCGAGCGGCGGAGTTGGTGGCGGCGATGGAGCCGGATGAGGCGGTGGATGTGCTTCGGGACATGGAGCGGGCCGAGGCCGACGCCATCCTGGCCCATGTGCCAGCCGAGGTCGCCCGCCAGCTGACCGAGCTTCTGGGCTACCCCGAGACCATGGCCGGTGGATTCATGACGACCACCCTGGCTCGGGCACTGCCAACGGAGGCCGTGGGGCGGGTGCGCCTGCATCTGGCTGACCTCAAGGACCACCGCGCTGACATAGACTCGGTCGCCGTGCTCGATGAGGCCGGAAGGTTGATCGCCGACATCCCCCTCTTCGATCTGCTGGCGGCCTCGGACGAGACCTTGGTCTCCGACCTGCTCGGCGACACGACGCCGGTGACCATTCATCCGGAGGCGTTCCTGGACGAGGTTGTGGACCGGCTCACCGAGGCCCGCGCGTCCTCGGTGGTGGTGGTTGGTCCCGACGGCAGGCCGATGGGGCGAGTGCTCGCGGACGACGTCATCGATGCTCTGAAGGAAGGCGGCTTGCGCCTCAAGCTGCCTTGGTTGTTCCACTGAGGTCCCTGGACTGGAGGCCCTTCACGCGCCGGCAGCTGCTGCCGGGTCACCTCGTATCCTGGTTTGATCAGCCATGAGTGAGACCCAATTGACGGACTTTCAGCGCGCCCTGGTCATCGTCGCCCATCCGGACGACGCCGAATTTGGCTGTGCCGGCACGGTCGCGCTCTGGACCGCGGCCGGGGTCGCGGTGACGTACGTGATCTGCACCGATGGCGCTCAGGGATCGGCCGACCCGAACCTCAAGGCCTCCCAGCTGGCTGCGATCCGACAGCGCGAACAGCGGGCTGCGGCGAAGGTGCTGGGGGTCGAGCACGTCGAGTTCTTGGGCCACCCCGATGGCGGTCTGGTAGCGGATGTCCAGCTGCGGCGCGAGCTCACCCGCGCCATTCGCAAGTTCCGCCCCGACTTGGTGGTGTGCCAGAACGCGGTCCGCCACTACGCCAACCTTGGCGGCAACCATCCCGACCACCTGGCGTCGGGGCAGGCGGCCATCGAGGCCGTCTACCCATTCGCCAGGAATCCCTATGCCTTCCCGGAGCTCCTGGCGGAGGGGCTGCCGCCCCACACGGTGCGGGAGGTCTGGGTCACCGGGACCGAGACCCCGGACCACTTCGTGGATGTCAGCCAGTCTCTGGAGCGCAAATTGGAGGCGTTGAGATGCCACCGCAGCCAGCAGCAGGACGATCCCGGGGAGCGGGTCTCCGCCAGGCTGGCCGAGGCTGGCAAGCCCCACGGAATCGCCTACGCGGAGTCGTTTCGCCGAGTCGCGAGCAGGTAGAGCGGTGACCAAGTGCACCATCACGGTCCTGCACGGCGACCAGACCGGGGAGGAGCTGCTGGTAGAGGCGCTGCGGGTCCTCTCGTCCCCCGCGATTGCCCCCATGCTGACCCTGGAGCATGTCGACCTCAGCCTCGAGGCGCGCCGGAGCTCCGGCAACGAGGTGGTCCACCAGGCCGCCCAGCTGATGCTGCGCAGTGGCTGCGGACTCAAGGCGGCGACGGTCACCCCGGAGCAAGCCGGCGACGTCGGCAGTCCCAATGCGATCCTGAGGGCGGAGGTGGGCGGCGATGTCATCGTCCGCACCGGCCGGCGGATTCCCGGGGTGGCCCCCCTGGGCGGGGTGAACGCCCCCATCACGGTGGTCCGGATGGCGGTCGACGACGCCTACGGGGCCAAGGAGTGGCGCGAGGGGGAGGGCGCCGACGAGGTCGCCTTCCGAACCACTCAGGTGACCCGGGAGCACTGCCGGCGGGTGTCTGAATACGCGTTCAACTATGCGCAACGAACTGGGGCGACGGTCTTCGGGGGTCCCAAGTACACGGTCTCGCCCATCTACGAAGGGATGCTCAAGGAGGAGATGGACCGCTCAGCGCAGGGTCACCCCGAAGTTCCCTACGATCCGCAGCTGATCGACGCCACCTTCGCGCTGGTGCTGACCAGGGATGACGCCCTGGTGATTCCAGCTCTCAACCGCGACGGTGACATCCTGTCGGACATGGTGCTCAGCCTCTACGGAACCCTGGCCGGAAGTGAATCCCTGATGATCGGCTTTGGGGCCGACGGCACTCAGAACATGGTCATGGCCGAGGCTCCCCATGGGACCGCCCCCGCCCTGGAGGGCCGCCACATCGCCAATCCCATGGCCATGATCCTGGCTGCGGCAGCGCTGCTGGAGCAGGTGCCGCAGCGGGAGCTGGCGGAAGCCGGCGGCAGGGTCCGGGCGGCCACCCTGGCGGCCGTGGCACACGGCACCAAGACCGCCGATTTGGGTGGCGAGGCGCGCACCGAGGAGTTCACCAGCGCGGTTCTGGAGCGCCTGGAACGAACCTCCTGAACCGGCTCCAACAGCTGCTGCCGGGGGTTCCCGGGTCCGCCCGGTCGGCCCGATGAGGCTGCTGGTCATCGGCGGGGCCGGCTACATCGGCAGCGTGGTCGCGACCCGGCTGCTGGCGGCCGGTCACGAGGTGGTGGTCTTGGATGACCTCTCGACCGGACACCTCGACGCGGTGCCGGCGGGGGCGCTGTTCGTCCCTGGCAACGTCGCGGCGACCGGGCAGTTGGAACGGCTTCTCGCCGGCCAGGTGGATGCCGTCCTGCACTTCGCGGCCCGCTCGCTGGTCGGAGAGTCGACCGCCCACCCGGAGCTGTATTGGGCCAACAACGTGTGCGGCACCCAGGCCCTGCTCCGGTCCATGCTGGCCGCCGGCGTGACCCGCCTGGTGTTCTCATCGTCCTCCGCCACCTACGGCCAGCCGGAGTCGGTGCCGATCACGGAGGAGGCCCCGACCAGGCCCACCAGCCCCTACGGGAACACCAAGCTGGCGGCCGACCTGATGATCGGCGACCAGGCCCGGGCCCATGGCCTCAACGCGGTCAGCCTCCGCTACTTCAACGCCGCCGGCGCGCTCGGCCAGGCCGGGGAGCGCCACCAGCCCGAGACCCACCTGATTCCCAACCTGCTGGAGGTGGCGGCCGGCCGGGCGGGGCGGGTCCAGGTCTTCGGGCGGGACTACCCCACCTCAGATGGGACCTGCGTGCGCGACTACATCCATGTCGACGACCTGGCCAGCGCCCACCTGCTGGCCCTGGACGCCACCGCAGAGGACTCCGGTTCGGGGCGGCATCGGATCTACAACCTGGGCAACGGGCAGGGATTCTCCGTCCTGGAGGTGATCGAGGCGGCACGTCGGGTGACCGGCCGCCCGATTCCCCTGGAGGACGCGCCGCGGCGGCCGGGCGACCCGGCGATCCTGGTCGCCTCCGGCCAGCGGATCCGCGAGGAGCTGGGCTGGGTGCCGGCTCGTCCGGGGATCGACCAGATGGTGGCCGACGCCTGGGAGTTCACCAGCGCCCACCCTCCCGCTTGAAGCCGCTCTGGGGCCGGGGAGGCTCAGGAAATGGTGGCCGCCGGACGATCCTCTGGGGCCGCCCAGGAGGTTGCCGAAATTGGGGCCGGGGCGCCGTTCCCGGCTCGGTTTATACTCAGGACGAGGTTTGAGATGGACATTCTGACTTTTCTGCGCCAGCGTGCGGCCGACTTTCGGTGTCCGGTGTGCCGTCGATCGCTGGCCGACTGCAAGATGCGCCAGCTCACCCACCAGGGCGCCCAGTACACCGTCGAGGTGACCTGTCGCAAGTGCGACATGGCCTTCGTGGTGGCGCTGGAGCTGCACGGGGAGGGAGATGGGGACGAGCAGGTGGCTGCCGCGGAGGCTCCCCCCATCACCGCGGACGACATTCTGGATGTCCACCGCGCACTGAAGGGTTATCAGGGACCGCTGACGGCACTGCTGGAGCCCGACCGCGACCAGCCCTGAGGGCGGCGCCGCTTCCGTGATCTACCTCGACCATGCCGCCACCACTCCGGTGCGGGAGGAGGTGAGGCGGGCGATCGGGGTGGCTCTCGAGGATGGCTTCGGGAATCCATCGAGCACCCATCAGGTGGGGCGACAGGCACGCGCCCTGGTGGACCGGGCGCGCGATCAACTGGCCGCGGTGCTGCACTGCCGGGCCCGGGAGATCGTCCTCACCGGAGGCGGTAGCGAGGCCGACAATCTCGCCCTGCGGGGGGTCGCCCGACGAGCCCGCGGACGCCACCTGATCGTCTCGGCGGTGGAGCACGAGGCCGTCATTGAGACAGCGCGCGATCTCGTCAGCCAGGGATTCGAGCTGACGGTGCTGGCGGTGGACGAGGGCGGTCGGGTGCGGCCGGATGAGCTGGCCCGAGCCCTTCGGGAGGACACCTTTCTGGTCTCGGTGATGCTGGCCAACAACGAGGTCGGCACCATCCAGCCCATCGCGGAGCTGGTCGCGGTGACCAGGGAACGCTCGAAGGCCTACTTCCACACCGACGCCACCCAGGCGTTGGGCAAGCTGTCCCTCGACGTGAACCAGCTGGGAGTGGACATGCTCACGGTGTCGGCGCACAAGGTCTACGGCCCCAAGGGGGCCGGGGCGCTCTACGTCCGCCAGGGCACCCCGCTCGATCCTGTGATCACCGGTGGGGGCCAGGAGCGCAACCGGCGCTCGGGAACGGAGAACGTGCCTGGAATCGTCGGCCTGGGAGTGGCGGCGGAGCTGGCCGAGGCCGAGCGGGAGGTGGAGTCTCGACGTCAGGCCCAGCTGTCTCAACGGCTCACCGACCTGATTGTGAGCCAGATCCCGGGCGCGGTCGCGACCGGGGCCAAGGCACCTGATCGGCTGCCCAACTTCGCCACCATCGCCTTTCCCGGGGTCGAGGGAGAGCTTCTCCTACTGCGCCTGGACCGGCTGGGGGTCTGCGCGTCGGCAGGCTCCGCCTGTTCCAGCGGCTCGCTCGCACCCTCCCATGTCCTGCTGGCGATGGGGCTGCCACCCGCGCGGGCCGGCGCGCACCTCCGCCTGACCGTGGGACGCCAGACCAGCTCCGAGGATGTGGCGCGCGCCGCCCAGGCGGTGGTGGCTTCAGTACGAGCCCTGCAGGTGGCGGTCCCGGCCGGCTGACGGCCTCGCCGCCGCGCGCCGGGGAAAGTTCCCCGACCCAGGGCTGGAGCCGGCCTCAGCGGGCTCAGCCGCGCTGTGGCTAAAATAGCCTCGTGACAGTCGGATTTTCGGGGCAGGCACCGGTGGCGATGCGGATCTCTTCGCGCGCTCACTACGGGCTGCGCATGATGACAGAGCTGGCCAAGAGCTACGGCGGCCCCCCTCTCAGCTTGACCGAGATCGCTCGTCGCGAGGTCCTGCCGCTGGCATATCTAGAGCAGCTGGTGGCCCCCCTGAGAAGGTCTGGTCTGGTCGAGGGGACCAGGGGCCTCCACGGAGGCTATCGGCTCGCCCGGACCCCGGAGCAGGTAACGGTTCTCGAGATTGTGGAGCTCATGGAGGGGGAGGTGGCCCCCGTCGAGTGCCTTGCCGAGGGATACCGTTCCGGCAGCTGTGAGCGCGAGCCGGAATGTCTTAGCCGACCTCTCTGGGGGCGGCTGCAACAGGCGGTGAAGCAGGTTCTGGGGGGCACCACCCTCAGGGACCTGCTGTCGGACCCTCTGGCCGTGGAGCCCTGGTGCCCCGGCGAGGGCATGGCCACTGCCGCATTCGTGAAGGAGGCAGCCCATGCCTGAGGCGGTAGCCGGCACGTCCGTTTTGGAGATCCGTGATCTGAGGGTGTCTGTGGAAGGCAAGGAGATCCTGCGGGGGGTCGACCTGACCGTTCCCAAGGGCGAGGTTCATGCCCTGATGGGCCCCAACGGGGCCGGCAAGACCAGCCTGGGCTACGCCGTGATGGGACACCCCAAGTACCAGGTGGTGTCGGGCGACATTCGCTGGGCCGGGGAGAGCCTGCTGGGCAAGTTGCCTGAGGACCGTTCTCGGATGGGCCTGTTCCTCAGCCTCCAATATCCGACGGCCATCCCGGGGGTGACTACGGTCAACTTCCTCCGGGCCGCCCTCAAGGGCCAGGGGAAGGACCTCAAGGCGCGCGACTTCCTGCGCCTGGTCAAGGAGGAGGTCGACGCTCTCAAGATGGATCAGTCGTTCATGTCTCGCTACATCAACGACAACTTCTCGGGCGGCGAAAAGAAGCGCATGGAGATCGTCCAGATGGCGGTGCTGCAACCCGAGATGGCGATCCTCGACGAGACCGACAGCGGCCTTGATGTCGATGCCCTGCGGACCGTGGCCGAGGGGGTCAACCGGGTCCGGCAGGACGGCATGGGGGTCCTGATCATCACCCACTACCAGCGGATCCTCGACTACATCACCCCGGACCGGGTCCACGTGATGGCGGCCGGTCGGATAATTGCCTCGGGTGGGTCGGAGCTGGTGGCCGAGATCGAGAAGACCGGCTACGACCCCATGCTGCAGGCGGCCGGGATCGCCGCCGAGGAGCTGGCCGCGGCCGCGGCCGCGGCGCGGTAGAATACCTACTAATTCAGTCGGAATTTATCCCGGCATCGGGAAGAGAAAGGAAGGACCAGATGGCAGTTGCCGCCAAGGACCTGACCAAGGACTACAAGTACGGCTTCAACGACGGCGACGAGTTCGTCTTCCGCGCTGTCAAGGGGCTCACTCGCGAGACTGTGCTGGACATCTCCCGCCGCAAGGGCGAGCCGGCCTGGATGCTCGAGTTCCGGCTCAAGGCGCTGGAGCACTTCCGGCAACGGCCGATGCCGACCTGGGGTCCTGACTTGAGCGGCATCGACTTTGATGACATCTACTACTACGTCCGCCCGGCTGAAGAGCAAGGCCGGACCTGGGACGACGTTCCGGAAGGCATCAAGCGCACCTTCGACCGCCTCGGCATCCCGGAGGCTGAGCGCAAGTTCCTGGGTGGGGTGTCCGCCCAGTATGAGAGCGAGGTGGTCTACCACTCGATCCGCAAGGACCTGGAGAAGCTGGGGGTGCTGTTCTCCGACTGCGACACCGGGCTCCGGGAGCACGAGGATATCTTCCGCAAGTACTTCGGCACCGTGATCCCCGCCAACGACAATAAATTCGCCGCCCTGAATTCGGCGGTGTGGTCGGGCGGCTCGTTCGTCTACGTGCCCAAGGGGGTGCGGGTTGAGGTGCCTCTGCAGGCGTACTTCCGAATCAACTCAGAGAGCATGGGTCAGTTCGAGCGGACCCTGATCATTGCCGACGAGGGCAGCTTTGTCCACTACATAGAGGGCTGTACCGCGCCCACCTACAGTCGGGACTCGCTGCACTCGGCGGTGGTTGAGATCATCGCCATGCCGGGCGCCACGGTCCGCTACACCACCATCCAGAACTGGTCCAACAACGTCTACAACCTGGTCACCAAGCGGGCCATCGCCAAGGAGCACGCTTCTGTCTTTTGGATCGACGGCAACCTCGGCTCCAAGATCACGGCAAAGTATCCATCCGTGTACCTGATGGGCGAGGGCGCCCACGGAGAGATCCTCTCGGTGGCCTTCGCCGGCGACGGCCAGCATCAGGACGCGGGCGGCAAGGTGATCCACGTGGCCCCCAACACCACCAGCACCATCGTCAGTAAGTCGGTGAGCAAGGGCACCGGGCGGACCTCGTACCGCGGCCACCTGAAGGTGTACCCCAAGGCTCACGGAGTCCGTTCCAGCGTGCGCTGCGACGCCCTCCTACTGGATGAGAACTCGCGCAGTGACACCTATCCCTACATGGACATCGAGGCGGAGGATGTTCAGATTGGGCATGAGGCCTCGGTCAGCAAGGTGGGCGACGAGCAGCTCTTCTACCTGCAGTCCCGCGGCATCAGCGAGGCTGACGCGACCGCGATGATCGTCAACGGATTCATCGAGCCCTTCGTGAAGGAGCTGCCGATGGAGTACGCGCTTGAGCTCAACCGCCTGATCGCGCTCCAGATGGAGGGCAGCGTGGGATGACGCTCCCAGGCACAGGCGTCCACCCAGGCGGGAAGCCTTGAGCGAGCTGGCCACCTCCGCGCCGGCTCTGACCCGCGAGCGAGTCACCGCGGCCCAGCTCCCCGGTGGCGACCCGGCCTTCGTGGCCAGCCTTCGCCAGGCGGCCGCTGCCGCTTACAGGGAGGAGCCCTGGCCGTCATCGACCAGGGACGAAGACTGGCGGCGGACCCCCCAGGTGGACAAGCTCGATCCGGCCAATTACTCTGAGCCGGCCACTTCGGCACGGGCCACCCCCGAGTTTCTGTCGGAAGTGGTGCGGGGCCCCCTCGCCGAGCTCCCCACCAGCGCCATCCTGGTCGACGATCAAACTGGCAACCTGGAGGGGGGCGACACCCCCGTGGCCCGGACCCTGGCCGCCGGACTGAGCCAGGATGCCGAGACCTGGAAGGGCGTTCTGGGAACCGTCGCCACCCCTGGGTTGCGCACCTTCGTGGCCCTCAACACCGCCCGCTTCACCGGCGGCGCGTGCGTGCGTGCCGCCCGCGGGGAGCAGGTGGCGGCCGCGGTCCGGCTGGTCCACGGTGTTGACCAGGGCTCGGCCGCGTTCCCCAGGACCCTGGTCCTGGTTGAGGAGGGGGCCAGCTTGACCCTGGTCGAGGAGTGGGTCTCCCCGGACGGGGAGGCGGACCTTTTGGTGCCGGTGGTGGAGGTGGTGGTGGAGCGCGGCGCTCACCTCACCCACGTCATCTACCAGCGCTGCGGGGATCAGACCGTGGTCCAGTCGACGGTCCGCGTCAGGTTGGCGCAGGACGCTCGCTATGACCTCAGCTGGGCGCTCCTAGGGGGCGCTTGGCAGAAGACCTACTTCGATGTCGACATGCTCGGGTATGGCTCCGAGTCGAAGGCCAAGGGCCTTTGCATCGGGGGCCACCAGCAGCACTACGATGTCCAGACCCTGCAGGACCACATCGCCGGCGGCGCCGTCAGCGACCTCCTCTACCGGGTGGCGGTTGCGGACCGCGCCCGCTCCATCTTCGCGGGGCTGATCCGAGTCGAGGAGGGCGCCCAGAAGACCAATGCCTACGTCCAGAACCGCAATCTCCTGCTCAGTCCGACTGCCAAGGCCGACAGCAACCCGACCCTGGAAATCCTCGCCAACGACGTTCGCTGCACTCACGGCACCACCGCCGGACGGGTCGACGACGACCAACTCTTCTACTGTCAGTCGCGGGGCATTCCGGAGCAGGCGGCCAGGCGGCTGGTGGTGGAGGGATTTTTCGCCGACGTCATCGACTTCTTCCCAGAAGGGCCGCTTCGCGAAGATGCCCGCCAGGGAGTTCTGGAGTCGCTCGAGGAGATGGTCCCCTCCGGCTTGCGGACGGTTGGGCCCGGATCGGGCTGATGTCGGAATGGGTGGATATTTGCGAGGCGCAGGCGATCCCGCCGGGACACGCCGCGCGCATCGAGATCGGCGCGCGGCCGATCGCGATCTTCAACGTGGGGGGAGAGTTCCACTGTCTCGATGACACCTGCAGCCATGCTCTGGCCTCGCTGTCCGAGGGTGAGTTGCATGGGGCTGCCTGCGCCATCGAGTGTCCCCTGCACGGCAGCCAGTTCGACCTCCGCAGCGGCGAGCCGACCTCGTTCCCGGCGGTGGAGCCAGTGTTGGTCCACCGGGTCGAGGTACGCGAGGGGGAGCTGTGGGTGAGTCTGAACGAGGCCAGTTGACAGAGGTCCTGGACGTGCCCCGCCTGCGAGGGGACTTCCCGATCCTGGCCGAACGGGTGAACGGGCATCCCTTGGTCTACCTCGACAGCGCGGCCACCTCCCAGAAGCCCGAGGTCGTGATCGACGCCATCTCCAACTACTACCGGAGTGCCAACGCCAACGTGCACCGCGGGGTGCACGCCCTGGGGGAACGGGCGACCGAGGTGTATGAGGGAGCTCGAGAGAGCATCGCTGAGTTCATCAATGCCGACCCTAGGGGAGTTGTGTTCGTGCGCAACACGACCGAGGGACTCAACCTGGTGGCCCAGGCCTACGCCCGGCCCCGTTTCGGGCCCTCGGACCGGATCGTGGCCACGGTGATGGAGCATCACGCCAATCTGGTGCCGTGGCAGCAGGTGCGGGACCAGACCGGCTGCCAGCTCGAGTTCATCTCGATCACCGATCAGGGGCGGCTGGACGAGGAGTCCGTGGGCAGGCTCCTCCAGGCGCCCACCCGGCTGCTGGCAATCACCCACGTCAGCAACGTCCTGGGCACGATCAACCCGGTCCGGGAACTGGTCGAGCGGGCTCACCGGGAGGGGATCGTGGTCTGCGTCGACGGCGCCCAGGCCGTCCCCCACATGGCAGTCGACCTGGCGGAGCTGGGCGCCGACTTCTATGCCTTCTCCGGACACAAGATGTGCGGGCCGACCGGGATAGGGGTCCTCTACGGCAGGCCGGAGCTTCTGGAGGAGATGCCCCCCTTTCTAACTGGAGGTTCGATGATCTCGGTGGTGACCCTTGAGCGCACCACCTGGAACGAGATTCCCCACAAGTTCGAGGCTGGCACCCCGGACATCGCTGGAGCCGCTGGGCTGCGGGCTGCGGTTGGCTATCTGGCCAAGACCGGGCTCGATCTCATCCGGAGCCACGACGAGGAGCTCTCCGACTACGCCGCCGAGGCCCTCTCGGAGGTCCCGGGGTTACGCCAGTACGGGCCGCCCGCCAGCGAGCGCCTCGGCATCATCTCCTTCAACCTGGACGGGATCCACCCTCACGACGTGGGCACGATTCTGGATCGTGAGGGGGTGGCGGTGAGGGCTGGTCACCACTGTTGCCAGCCCCTGATGCGCCGGTTGGGGGTTGCCGCCACGACCAGGGCCAGCTTTTACCTCTACAACGACAAGGACGAGGTGGATGCCCTGGTACGCGGCCTCGGCGAGGTCAACCGGATCTTCCGGGCCTAATCCGTCCGCGGGCTTGCGACGCCCCCAATTCCAGCCGCGTCAGGGCTAGAATAACGACGACAGCGTCGTCCGGCCGCCTGGCCGGCAATGGTTGCCCGGCCTGTAGCGGTACCCCAAGAAAAGGAGGGAATGCCCATGCCCGAACGAACCAAAACGATTCTCACCACCCGGGGTGCCGATTGAGGATCACGGCCGGGACCTGAACTCTTTGGAGGCGCTGGTCACCCACGGGGGTTTCATGAGGGCCTGAGCTCGACTCCGTGGCCGTCCTGCGCTGGTGATCCTTGTTCCATCGCCCTATGGCGGGGCCGGGTAGCTGCCCGGCCCC
>DATKSV010000187.1:0-13084 GCA_035531535.1 Candidatus Nanopelagicaceae bacterium
AGCGCACCTGCTTTGGGAGCAGGGGGTCCCCGGTTCGATCCCGGGCGCCCCGACCAATTCTTACCTCTGACGTAACTATTCAGGTCCTCGGCTGAGGTGGGTGGTGGCTTGGCAGGGGGATGCGGGGCAATCCGGGAGGAATGTGGCAGGGTTGCGAACCGACGTTCTCTGACTGAGCTACTCCCTCCCCACCTTCCAGCATGGCTCTCCCAAAACTACCTGTTGATGTCGGCGCCACACTCAACGCATTGCGTGGCGAGAACGACGTCCTGCGCGACGCAAACCGTCTTCTGCGCGAGGGGAACGCCACCCTGCAGGCGCAGCTGGCTGAGGTAGTCAAGCTCAACCACGCGCCGGAGGCGCGCAGCGTAGATCTGGAAGCGCCTGCACAGCAATTCGAGCAACTCGGGAGTGGCCCTATGGGGCTAGACAGGTACAGGGCTGGACTAAGCTCGGTGGATAAGTCGTAGTCGTAGCGGGGATGGGCTTTCATCGCTCCCTGCAACCACTCAAGCACGCGGAGACAACAGCCATCGCGGTCAGAACGTCGGGCGCTTCTGGGCGGTCCGGCGCTGACTTTGAACTCCCTTCAGGCGAGGTTTGCATGACCAGGGGTCATGAGCGGTCGCGGTCGCCTTAGTTGGTGGATCGCGAAGACCACCAGGATGACGACGGCCAGAGTGGTCAACGGCCCAGCCGTAGCAGCCAGGGCGTCGCTGCTAATTAGAAAGGCAACGGGCAGGACCAATAGCGAGCTGATGAGCAGCCACCCCTGCGGACGTCGCAGCGCGACTCCACCGGGACCGAGGGCGAGGATCACCAAGGGCAGCAGAACCAGGGTGTCGTAGGGGTGAACGTACGGGCTGATCAGGACCCAAATCGCCAGCGGGAGGAGCATCTCCCAACCGGCGCGCTCCGGACGAAGCATTCGCGCCCCACCATGGCTTCGGGTCGTTCGCAGAAGCCAGATCACAACCCCGGTCCCAACGGCCACCAGCAGGAGAGTGAATGGACTTGTCAGCCCAGAGTTGACATGCCAGCCAGCGGGGAGCAGCCGAAGTAGTCCGGGGAACCCGACCAGTGACGCCCGGGGTTGGGCGATGCCGCGGGAGAAGCTCAACACGGCCAGGCTCCACGCGCGCAGCCCCGTGGGCTGCAATAGCGAAGGCACCCCCACCAAAACTGCCAGTGACACCGCTTGGCCGATCAGGACCCGATGAAGCGGACCCCGCTCCCTGAAAGTGAACAGCAGGACCAGCGGAACCAGGGGAAGAGCGACCTGAGGCTTAAGCAGGGCGGCAACCACCGAGACCAACCCTGCGGCGAACCAGTTGCCACGACCAGCGGCGACGATGACCACGACCACCAGCGCCGCCAGCACGGCGTCCAACTGCCCCACCTGGTACCCGAGGAAGGCGATCGGCGACAGCGCAGATAGGAGGGCGAAGACCCAGGCGCGGCGCCATCTCAGCGTGCGCAGCCAAGCCTGCGCAGCCCCCCAGACCAGCCCACCGCTTACTGCGATCCAAATTGGCAAGGCGGCGGTGTAGGGCAGCAGACTCCAGGGAGTCAGCGTCCACCCAACCCACGGCAAATACGGGAAGGCCCCGCGCGGATCGGAGATGGCGACTCCAACGGCAGCGAGTGAGGCCCTGCCCAGCTGACTCGCTTGGTAAGGGTCGAGCCCATGGAGAAGGGCCCAGCCAGCGACATAGAAAATGTGGAAGTCGACACCCCGGAGACCCGCGGGGGCGACCAGCACTGGGTCCAGCAGAGCCGCGGCGATGACCATGCTGATAGCGGCAACGAGGACAGCCGCCGCCTGCCTCCATGGGGGACGCCCACCTGCCGTCCGCAGCGGGTTTTCGGCTACCGATAGGCGGTGCTGGTGAAAGTCGGCTGCGGGGTGAAACTCGCTACCAACTGGCCAAGCTGGCGGCGTACGGGCAGCTATGAGTTGGGACTGGATCCGGGTCGGACCGCCCGCATAACCCGCTTTTTCCTCGCGGGAATCCGGCGGGCCTTTAGGCGTCCGATCCCCCACCGATGCCGACGGCGAACCAAGTCCCGTCGATTGATTCCCCTTCAAACGTACTCAGGTGGCGCAGGACAACGGCGCTGACGACCCGCGGCGTTCGATGGAGCTCCGAGCGGCGTCATCCGCGGTCTCCGAGTTGGGCAGGGCCGCAAGCCCGCGACGGCTAGCCGGGTAGCCAGAACCCCGCCGGAACGCCCGGAAGGCCGCCGCCGGATTGCGCACGACCCACGCCCACCGGCCCAGTGACGTTGAAGATCGTGACCCTCTGCTCCGACCGGCCTGTGGGCAACCACCCGTGGGCCGCGCTTCACCGGGCCCGCTGGGCCCGAGCCGTCAGGTTGTGTGGCCGCGCAGGACGACCGTGGGGCGGTCGGTGCAGGCCAAGGACATCCTGCGCGGAATCGGGCCAGGACGGTCCCTCCCCACGATGTTGTCAGGCTGGGTGACTCCCGACGCGTCCAGTCGGCTCCGAACGGCGCGGTGCGCCCACTCCTTGGTCAGGGGGAATCGCGAGCGGTTGCATCTCGGATGATTGTCGCAACGCTTCCTGAGAGTCCCATGAGCAAGGTCGGCACCGCGGAAGACGTGGCACGGATGCCATGGGCCGGTCCCGCGCGCGAGTTAGTGCGGTGACCTCGGGCTGACCGAATTGGGCGCGCGACGAACCAAGGCGCCAAACGGGCGGCGGTGGCAATCTGGTTGTCGCCCGAAGGTCAGCTGACCACGACCACCACCTGCTGATAACCGGTCGCTCCGTTGGGATAGCTGCCCGAAGCGGCGGCGGTCTGGAACCTTCCGCTGCGATCGGCGGCTCTGACCACCAGGCTGAAGAGGCCAGGAGCCGGCGTCCAGGGCCGGCTCCACACGGTCCAGGCGTAGGTTTCGGCGGTCGGCTGGAGCCGTGTCGGGTGCCAGGTGCTGCCGCCGTCGAAGCTCACCTCGACAGCGCCGATGCCACGACTCGCGCCGTAGGCGATACCGCTCACGAGATAGCGGCGCCCCGGGCTGAGGCGGGTGCTCCCGGCCGGGAAGTCGAAGCGCGAGAAGATCTGTGGCACCGCGGCCGCGTTCCACCCCTGCTGCTCCCAGTACCCCTGGTACGGCCCCCTTTGCAGGGAGATCCCGGTCAGCCACTTGGGATTCTTCATGCCGTAGTGGCCGGTCACCAGAACTCGAGCTGGAAAGCCATGTTCCAAGGGCAGTGGGGAGCCGTTGAGATGGGTCGCGAGCAGGGTCGTGGGAGCCAGCGCCTGGTCGAGCGGGAGGCTCTCGGTGTAGCCGTCGGCGCACGAGAAGACCACCTGCTGGGAGCCGGCCGGGACCCCGGAATCGGCCAGCAGGCGACTCAGCGGCACCCCCCGCCAGCGGCCGTTGCTGATCAGGGTTCCTCCCACCGGGTTGGAGATGCACTCCAGGGCCTGCACCTGCTCCACCGCCGCCATCGAGGTGAGCTCGGGGTAGCTTAGTTTCACCTCGCGATCTCCCCGGACCAGCAGGCTCCAGCTTCCGGCCCCGATTCGAGGCGGTCCGAAAAGGTCCTTGGAAACCACGTAGAACTCACCGGTGGGGGTGATCTCCTCGGGCAGGCGGCCCACTTCCGGTCCCCTGGTTGCGAGGTTAATGGTGGGTGGACCCGCGACGATGGCGCGGGCTCCCAGGTACCCCAGGGTCGCGGCTCCTGCCAGAGCGCCGGCGCCCGCCAGGAAGCGGCGCCGGGAGATGGCCGTCGAGCCCAGGTCTCGGATGGGGGAGGGGTGGACCGCGGGCATCCGGAAGATCCCCAGAAGTGCTTCCAGGAGCCAAGCCACCAGCAGCCAGTCGATCAGGGCACTCCAGGTCGCGGCGTTATCGAGGGTGCCTTCGGCCGCCAGCAGCAAGGGCAGCGTTACCAGCCACAACCCCAAGGCGGGCACGAGGCCGGTGGCGGCAATCTCCCTGGCCAATGGCCGCCAGCCTCTGGATCGGGGTGCGAGGTGGGAAGCCGCCAGGGCGCCCCAGACAGCCGAGACCAACACCAGGAGTGCTCCGGTGCCGAGCAGCAACAGGGGCCGGCCCCTCTCCTGAAGCGAGTCGATGAGGGCTCCGAACAGAGGCCCCGGCAGCAGGATCGCGAGCCCGCTCCCGACCACGTCGAGCAAGCCCGGCACACCCGCCCAGAGGCGCAGGATGAGCATGGCGGCCACTCCGGCACCGCCGGCGCACGCTCCCAGCCACAAGCCCCGAAGCCGGCTCAGGGGAGGCCCGCTCGACCGAACCGGACCGGTCACACTGCGCCCGGCGCCGCTCTCGGCGCCGAGTCGTCCGAGACCAGCTCCGCCGGGGCGGGATCGATGGGAGTCTTAGGCTTGGGCCGCGCCAGGACCGGCCTGTCCGGTCCCGGGCGCGGCGGTCGGCGCCAAGGCATGGCGAGGAGCGGGGCTGGCCCACGCATCTGAGTGACGAGGCGGCCAGGAGGGCTGTCCTCACCGGTACGGTCAGCCCTGGCGGCTTCATCGCTGGAAGCGGCTGGCCTGGCCACGGTTGCCATTGTTTTCATGGGGAAGTTCCCAGATAGGTCGACCGGATCGGCACCACAGAGCCGGTGGGCACAGACTACCTGGTCACAGTCGAGCGTTCGCGCCCGCCTCGAACTCGGTCCGGTCAGTCCGGATAGACGGCGGGCCGATAGAGGCCAAAGGGCCGGAGCTCCGCAGTGGTCGCCCTGAGCGCCTCGAGCAGCTCATCAATCCGGGACGCGTCGGGAAGTTCCAGGTCAGCATAGAAACGATAGCGGAAGGGTTCGTGGGGGATGGGACGCGAGTCCAGCCGGGTCAGGTTGATGTCCTGGCTGGCGAAGACGTCCAACACTCTGGCCAGGCCGCCCGGCCGGTGAGCGGTGACGAAGCCTAGTGAGAACTTGGCCGGCCCGGAAGGTGGCGGTGGGGCGTCGCCCGCCCGTTGGATGACCAGGAAGCGCGTGCGGTTGCTGGCGTCGTCGGCAATATCGGCCGCCAGCACCACCAGCCCGTAGCGATCCGCGGCGGCCCGGCTGGCGATGGCCCCATCTCCGGGGAGACCGCGCTCAGCTATCTCGCGGGCAGCCCCAGCGGTGTCATGGAACCCGACCGGTTGGATCCGGTGCTCTCGCAGCCAGCGCGCGCACTGGGCCAGCGCCTGAGGGTGAGAGAGCACCCGCCGGACTGGGGTTCCGTCGCGGCTGAGCAGGTGATGGCGGATGGGTGCGATGTGCTCCGCCACGGCGGCGAGTTCGGAGTGGGCCCACAGCAGGTCACTCACCTCCTGCACCACTCCGGCCAGGCTGTTTTCAACCGGTACTACAGCCGCCATCGCCCTCCCGTCGGCGACCTCGGCGAAGGCCTCGGCAAAGGTGCCCTGGCCCGCGGCGGTGGCGTCTGGAAACAACAGCTGGGCGGCCTCGTCGGAGTAGGCGCCCGGTTCGCCCTGGTAGACGATGGTGGGAGTCACTCGGCCATTGTCTCTGAGCCAGTCAGTCGGGGTCACCTGATCCGGGGGCGAGCCGCCGAGGGGCAGCCGCCGGTAGTCATCCACTCTCCGGCCGCGACTGGCGCCCCGCCTCGTCCACGGGATGCTGGCGGCTCCTCAGTTCCGCCAAAACCGCGTCGATCTGCAGGCCCTGGGCGAGCAGCAGCACCGCGCTGTGGTACCAGAGGTCGGCCACCTCCGCGACCAGATGGGCTGGGTCGGGCTGGTGCGCCGCCAGGATCACTTCGATCGCTTCCTCGCCCACCTTGCGGGCGATGGCCGGGGTTCCGGCTGTCAGCAGGGAGGCCGTGTAGGAGTCAGGCGGCGGTGCCTGGCTCCGCTGCGCCAGGGTCGCTTGCAGCCGGTCGAGCGTGGTGGCCGGCTCCTCGAAGCACGAACGACGGCCCAGGTGGCAGGTGGGGCCGGCCGGGCGGACCGCCAGCAGGAGCGCGTCACCATCGCAATCAGCCTGGACCGATTCCACTCGCAGCACGTTGCCCGAGCTCTCCCCCTTGCGCCAAAGCGTCTGCCGACTGCGGCTCCAGAAGTGTGCCTCTCCCGTCTCCAGGGTGCGCCGCAGGGCGACCTGGTCCATGTAGCCAACCATCAGGACAGTGCCCGAGGTGGCGTCCTGAGCGACCGCCACCACCAGCCCTTGGGCATCGAAGTGCACGTCCGCGGGCGCTCCTAGGGGCATGGTCGGACCGCCACCCCGGCCGCCTGCAGGTGCGCCTTGACCTCACGGATCGTCCATTTGCCGCTGTGGAAGATGGAGGCCGCCAGGGCGGCATCGGCGTGCCCGCTGACGAACACGTCGACCAAGTCCTCGGGACGTCCGGCCCCGCCCGACGCGATCACTGGAATGCGGACGCCGTCGGCCACGGCACGGGTGAGCTCCAGATCGTATCCGGCTCTGCTGCCATCGGCGTCGATGCTGGTGAGCAGCAGCTCGCCGGCTCCGAGTTGCTCGACCCGCTGGGCCCATGCCACCGCATCCATCCCGGTGGCTACGCGGCCTCCGTGGGTGAAGAGTTCCCATCCCTGCTCGTGCCGGAGCGCGTCGATGGCCACCACCACGCACTGGGAGCCGAATGCTGCGGCTGCCCGCGGCACCAGCTGGGGTGTGCTCACGGCCGCGGTCTGGATCGACACCTTGTCGGCGCCGGCGCGCAGAAGCCGTCGGATATCGGACTCGGACCCGACTCCGCCCCCTACCGTGAAGGGAATGAACAGTTCCCGGGCCACCCTGCCGACCATGGTGATCAGGGTGCGGCGAGCCTCGGGGGTGGCGGTGATGTCGAGGAAGACCAGTTCGTCGGCGCCGGCGCGGGCGTACCTGCCGGCGAGAGTGACCGGGTCGCCCTGATCTTTCAAGGCGAGGAACTGATGTCCCTTGACCACTCTTCCCCCGGCCACATCGAGACACGGGATGATGCGTTTGGACAGCAAGGCTGGTTCCTAAGCCGCCATCTGCTGCGCAAAACGGGCCAGCACCTGCAGCCCGGCATCACCGCTGCGCTCCGGGTGGAACTGAACCCCAAAGACCTGGCCCTGCTCAATCGCGCTCACGAAAGGGCCGCCATGACTGGTACTGGCACAGGCCAGCTCCGGGGACGCGGGGTCGACCACATAGGAGTGGGTGAAATAGAAGGCAGCTCCGTCCAGGCCGTCGAGCAGAGCGCAGGGGCGGAGCAGTTCCACGGTGTTCCAGCCCACGTGGGGGAGCTTGGCAGCGGTCGGAATTCTGACCACCTGCCCATCCAGCACCGACAGGCATGGGCTGTCGTCCTCGGCGCTCGCCTGGAAGAGCAGTTGCAGACCCAGACAGATCCCGAGATAAGGACGTCCGGACTTGAGGAAGGCGAGGATACCGCGCTCAAGGCCCGTCTGGCGCAGGCGAGACATGGCGGCGCCGGCGGCGCCCACTCCGGGGAAGATGACGGCATCAACCGTGGCGAGCTGGCGAGGGCGCCGAACAGCCATCCACTCCAGCCCGAGATGGTCGAGCGCATGTCCCACGCTGGCCAGGTTGCCCGCCCCGTAATCGATGACGCCAATCACAGCACTCCCTTGGTGCTGGACACGCCCTCAGAACCGTCGGGGTCGCGGCGCACTGCATCGCGGAGTGCCCGTGCCAGGGCCTTGAAGGCTGCCTCGGTGAGATGATGGTCGTCCCGGCCGTGCGCCGAGAGGTGCATGGTTAGCTCGCCAGAACGGGCGAACACCTCCAAGAAGTGGGTCAGCAAGCTGGTGGGGATTCCGCCCACGCTCCCGCCCACGAAGGCGATCTCAACTAGCCCGAAGCCGCGTCCCGAGCAGTCCACCGCCACCGTGGCCAGGCTTTCGTCCATGGGCACCACGGAGTGCCCGAAGCGCTCAATGCCGTAACGGTCGCCGAGGGCTTGGCTGAACGTCTCCCCGAGCACCAGCCCGACATCTTCAACTGTGTGGTGCGAATCCACCTGGAGGTCTCCTCTGGCCTCCACCTCCAGAGCGAAGCCGCTGTGGTGCGCCAGGCTGGTGAGCATGTGGTCGAGAAAGCCCACCCCGGTGGCGATCGCGGGCGGGTTCCCGCCTTCAAGCCCGATCCGCACCAACACATCCGTCTCCCGGGTGGTGCGGTGGCGCTCCGCTCTCCGCTCAGGCAACACGGGCGGCCATCCACGCTTGCAGGCCGTGCATCAGCCGAGCGTTGTCTGCCGGCGAACGCACGGTCACCCGCATCCAGTCGGCCAGGAGCGAGTCCTTCGGGAATTGCCGAACCACCACTCCGATTTGCTCCAAGGCGGGGCCAAGCCCGGGGGGGCAGGCCACCAGCAGAAAGTTGGCCGCGGTCGGCCGAACCTGCAACCCGACCTCCGTGATCGCTCGGGACAGATCGGCCTTCCAGCGGTTCAGTTCCGCCACTCGTCTTCTCATATCGGGGGCCATCTGGAGCGCCTGGACGGCCAGGGCGGCGGATAGTGAGCTCACACTGGCTGGGGGGCGGACCCGGGCCAGCCAGCTCGCGATCTGCGGGCTCGAGACCGCGTACCCGACTCGGGCCCCGGCCAGGCCGAACGCCTTGCTCATGGTCCTGACCACCACCAGGTTGGTCAGTTGTTGGGCCATCCCGACGGAGCTGGCCCCGCTGAACTCGAAGTAGGCCTCGTCGACGACCACGACTCCCGGGCACACCCGAGCCGCTTCGGCCACCACCTCGGCCCGGATCAGGTCCCCGGTGGGATTGTTGGGGTTGCAGATCCAGACCAGGCGAGCCTCGGCCGCGGCCCCCAGCAATCGGGCGGGGTCACCCGCCGGGACCGTGATCAGGCGCGCCCCTTTCACCCCGGACAGAACCGTGAACATCGCGTAGCTGGGATCAGGAACGACCACGGGGTCCAGCGGTCCGATGTAGGTCTCGGCGATCAGCGCCAGCAGTTCGTCCGCCCCCGCGCCCACGGTGATGGACTCGGCCGGCACGCCGGCATAGTGCGCCAAGGCGGCGGTCAGCTCGGGGTAGGCGGAGTCGGGATACTCGTTGACGGCCTCCAGCCTCGGGCCATCCGCGGTCACCAGCTCCCAAGGGCAAGTGTTGGTGTCGAAGCGGACCACCTGCTGCGGGAGCAGACCGTGTCTGGCCGCCACCTGAGCGTTGGAGATTTCCCACTCATACGCACCGGCCTCGCGGACGCTCCGGCGCGGCTCAGGTGCCCAGTCGACCGTGCTGGCGTCGCTGCCGAGCCGGACCTCGACCGAGCGCCAGTGCTGGCGGAAGCCCTCAACCCGTGAGATCTGCTCCACCACCGGTGCCAGCTCGGCCAGACCGGCGGGGGACACCGACTGGACCTGAAGCGTATGGCCGAAGTCAAGCAGGCCCAGGGGGCTGAAGCTGCGTGCCATGCCTCCGGTGGGGAGCACGTGGTTGGCGCCGGTGGCGTAGTCTCCGAGAGCGGCGGGGGCGTGCGCGCCCAGGAACACCGATCCCGCGTTGCGGACCAGAGGCAGCCATGGCGCTGGATCCCGACAGGCTAGGATCAGGTGCTCTGGGGCATAGTCGTTGGCGAACCTGATGGCCTGCTCAAGATCGGGGCTCACGAAGATACGCACCTGGGCCACGCGATCTGGTTCGATCAAGCGGGCAACCTCACCTGCCACCGCCGGATCGGTGGCGACCAACACTCCCACGGCGTCCGGGGCGTGCTCCGCCTGAGCTTCAAGGTCGGCGGCCAGCCAGGCGGCTGGTACCGAGCCATCTGTGATCACGACCACCTCGGACGGACCAGCGGGCATGTCCACCCCCACATCGCCAAAGACCAGCCGCTTGGCGGCGGTCACGTGGGCGTTGCCGGGGCCAAAGAGCTTGTCCACCCGCGCCACCGACTCGGTGCCGTACGTCATGGCGGCGATCGCCTGGACTCCGCCGATCGCGTGCACCTCGGTCACCCCCGCCACGAAGGCGGCGGCCAGGATGTTACTGCTCACCTCGCCGCCCGGTCCCGGGGGCGAGCAGAGGACAACCTCCCGGCAACCCGCCAGCCTGGCGGGCACACAGAGCATGAGCACCGATGAGGGGTAGGGCGCCCGGCCGCCGGGGACATAGACTCCCACCCGTTCGAGCGGCCGCCACTCCCGCCAGCCCCGCACTCCCGGCCGCACCTCGACTGCCTCCTCGGCGAAGCCCTGGGCCTGGTGAAAGCGAGCGATGTTGGCCGCGGCGGCCCGGAGGGCGCCGACCAGGCCAGGGTCGGCCTGCTCTGCCGCCAGCCTGATCCGCTCGAGACCAACCCTGGTGCGGGCGACATCGACACCATCGAACCGCAGGGTCAGCGCCCTCACCGCGGCGTCCCCCCCCAGGCGTACCTGTTCCAAGAGCAGGGCCGTCTCCTGGCGCAGGCCTTGCTTCTGAGGGGGTCGATCGAGCGCGTCGCGGTACGCCCGAGAGCTTGGAGCGGGCAGGTCCAGTGCTGTGATCACAGGATCAACTGTTCGATGGGGAGGACCAAGATCGAGGACGCCCCGGCGTCGCGCAGAGGGCCGAGGAGTTCCCAGAGACCGGTTGCGTCGACGACCGCGTGGATCGCCACCATGCCGGGGTCGGCCAGTTGCATGACGGAGGGGGACCCCATCCCGGGGATGACCTCTCGAATGCCCGGCAGGCAAGCAGTCGGGGCGTTCATCATCAGATACTTCTTCCCCCGGCCAGCGATCACGCTGGCGAGCATCAGAGTCACCTGCTCGCACGGTCGGATGCGATCCGGGGGCAGCTCGGAGTTGCGCACCAGCTCCGCCTCGGACTCCAGGACCGTGGCGATCGGGCGCAACCCGTTGGTGGCCAGCGTGGTCCCGGTGGCCACTAGGTCGACGATCGCGTCGGCCACTCCCAGCAGCGGCGCCACCTCGACCGCGCCGTTGACCTCGATCAGGCGAGCCGACACGTTATGGCCTTCGAGGTAGGCGGCCGTGGTGCGGGGGTGGGATGTGGCCACCACCTGTCCGTTCAGGTCACTCGGGCTGGTGATCTGCCCTCCGGTGGGCACCGCCACCTGCAACCGGCAGCGGCCAAAGCCCAGGTTGAGCCCGCGTTCAACCCGAGCGCCGGCTTCCTCGATCAGGTTGGATCCGGTTATCCCGAGGTCGACCACCCCGTCCTGGGTGTACTCGCCGATGTCCTCGGCGCGGACGAAGAGCAGGTCCAGAGGGTAGTTCTGGCAGGGAGTGAACAACTGTCGAGAGTCCTGCTCGAACTCGAATCCCGCCTCCCTGACCAGGGTCACGGCCGGCTGGGCGAGCCGTCCCTTGTTGGGCAGGGCGAGCCTGACCCTGCCATCCCTGGGTGACCGGGCGCTCACCGCCCGGCCTCGCGCCAGCGGTCCAGCATCGCTCTGTAGCCCCCGGTGCCGAAGCGGAGCCAACTGCTGACCCGGCTGATGGTCGCGGTGCTGGCGCCGGTCCGCTCCGCGATGGCCTGGTAGTGGATGCCCGCTGCCAGCAGCCGCGCCACCTGCCAGCGCGCCGCCATCGCCTGCAGCTCCTGGGGAGTGCACAGGTCGCCCAGAAACCGAGCCGCCTCGTCCGCTGAGCGCAGGTCCGAGACCACCTGGAAGAGCTCCTGGGAAGGCTCGGTCGATGCCGATGGGACCGCTGCGACGGGTTGGATCTGCTTCATCTTGCTAACATGATAGCGTGTTATCTCAAGGGGCTGTGGGATGTTGGTGATCCCCGCCATCGACCTGCTCGCGGGTGGATCAGTTCGTCTGGTCCAGGGCCGCTACGACCGGGTGCTCAGCTACGGCACGGACCCCGTGGAGCTGGCAGAGCGCTACCGCGCGCTCGGGGCTCCATGGCTGCATGTGATCGACCTCGAGGGCGCGCGGGCCGGGCGGTGGGTCAACCTGGTCCGCATCTCTGAGATCGCGGCGGCGGCGGGCGTGCCGGTGCAGGCGGGCGGCGGGGCCCGGGATCGGCAGGGCGTGGAGGCAGCTCTTTCGCACGGCGTTCAGCGGGTCATCATCTCCACCGCAGCTCTGGCTGATCGCCATCTGCTGGAAGCCCTGGTGCGGGACTTCGAGGACGCGATAGTAGTCAGCCTGGACGTTCGCCGCGGGCGGCTGCTGGCCCGCGGCTGGCTCGCCGAGACCGGGCAGGAGCTGGTGGAGGCGGCCCGGCGGATGGTCGATTGCGGGGTGCGCCGGCTGGTGCACACTGACACTCTGCGCGATGGCACCATGGCCGGGGTCGACCTGGTTGGACTGGGCCAGCTGCTCCCACTCGGAGCCGCCGTCATGGTCGCCGGCGGGATTGCGGACTACCGCGATCTCGAGCGGCTGCGGGACTCGGGAGCCGAGGCCGCGATCGTGGGACGCGCCCTCTCGGAGGGCACTCTGGACCTGGCCCGGGCCTTGGCGACCGCCGCGTGAGCAGGCTTGTCTCCGGGGGCACCACAGCCGCGGCGACCGGGGCCGACCTGCACGTGCACTCGGAGTGGTCCTGGGACGCCCTAGATGGCTCGATGGAGGAGAGCTGCCAGCTGGCGATCGCCGCCGGTCTCAAGGCGGTTGCCTTCACCGAGCACGCCGACTACTCCGCCCTGGCCGATGGGGTCGAGCTCGACGCGGACGGATACCTGGAGTGCCTTGACCGCTGCCGCAGGAAGTTCCCCGCCCTCAAGGTCTGGAGCGGGGTGGAGTTGGGGGAGCCCCACCGTTTCCCCCGCCGGGCCAGCGACCTCCTCGCCGCCGGCCGATTCGACTTGGTGCTGGGAGCGGCCCACTGCGTCGAGACCGCGGGAGGCCTGATGGACCTCAGCCAGCTGGGCAATTCCGACACGGACTCTCCCGACGCCATCATGCGCGCCTACTTTCAGGAGCTGCTGGATCTGCTCCAGGGACAGGTGGAGTTCCATGTCCTCGCCCATCTCGAGTATCCCAAGCGCTACTGGCCGGCGGGCTGGCCACCATATCGGACAAAGGACTACCGCGCCGAGTTGCAGGCGGTCCTGGAGGCGGCGGTCGAGCGAGGTGTGGTCCTGGAGTTGAACACCAGCGCTGGGATGGACCCAATCCGGGGTCTGTGCCCCAGCGC
>DATKSV010000188.1:0-9544 GCA_035531535.1 Candidatus Nanopelagicaceae bacterium
TCCGATTCGAAGCTACGGGTCGTCTCCGGCAGGGGCACCCTCCATACCGGGTCTGCGCGCACCGCGGCAGAATCAAACTGGCAAACTGGTGGTGGACTGTACACCACCGATGGGGGGCCGTCAAGGGCTAGGGGCATCCGGGCTTGCCGCCAAGCGCCTGTCCCCCGAGGATGAGCTCCCCGCATCCAGTGCAGCGACAATGGCAAACCAGCCCTGGCTGAATTCAGGTCGCCTCCATTCTCAGGGACAGAAGCGCCGCTCGAGCCTGTGTGGCGAGGCGGCATTCGCGGGCCACCCGCAGCTCGAGTCACTCAATACAGGTGCCGGTGACCCGGCCGCTGGAACCTTCAACCGAGGCTTTACAGACCCCTGGTGGATGGTATACAGTCGGCCTCGCATGCTTTCGCCAGCCGCCCGTGGCGGGGCCGCTGGCATGGGTGTTAGGGCACTGGCCCATGCACAGCCAGGGAGGTCAAACAAGTTTAGGAGGAGCCGCGCTTCATGATAGCCGCCGCTACCGATCGAGCTCCGCAGAGGTCTCGAGCCGCATCGAGCCTGGAGCCGCGACCCACGTACCCGGCCGGGTGTGCCACCGGGCCCACTCACCCGATCACAGGCCCGCCAGCGCCGGTTGCCACTGGCCACTCCGGCGATCGTCCGGCTTCTCAGCCGCTCTGCCAGTCACTATTAGAGGAGGTCACGCGGAGATCATGAACGCGATCAAGAAGTTGCCCAGAGCCCTGCGGTCCAGCGCCATCCTGGCTATCGGCGCCGTATTCCTGGCCGCCTGCTCCTCCACCCCGACGGCCACCCCCAAACCATCCAGCAGCAGCGCCCCCAAGGTGCAGAACGGGGGCACCCTCACCGTCGGGATCCCCAACGCGCCCACTGCGCTCGACCCGACCACGGAGGGCTCTCTGGTCGGGCGCATCGTCTTCTCGAACATGTGCCTCAGCCTGTTCGGGATCAACTCCCAGATGGCGGTGGTCCCGGTGCTGGCGACGTCCCTGCCGACCGTCACCGATGGAGGCCTCCTGTACACCATCCACCTGCGCCCAGGGGTGAAGTTCAACGACGGCACCCCCATGACGGCTCAGGCTGTCAAGGTCTCGTTGGACCGGGACAAGACCTTTCCCACCTCGGCCCGGGCGGCTGTGCTCAAGGCGGTGACCACAGTCTCGGTGGTGAACTCGCTAACCGTGCAACTCCACCTCTCCGCGCCGGACGCCCCTCTGACCAGCATCCTGGCCGCCCGTGCGGGAATCGTGATGTCGCCCACCGCGCTCGCCAAGGAGGGCGCCAACTTCTCGCAGAATCCGGTCTGCGTGGGACCGTACGCGTTCAAGGCCCGTCCCTCGCTCGACCAGGTCATCCTGACTCGGTCGCACTACTTCTACGGCGGTGCGCCGCACATCCAGACCCTGATCTTCGACGCCATCACCGACCCCAGCACCTGCTACTCAGACCTGCTCTCAGGGGCGATCAACCTGGCCGGCCCGGGCTGCTTGGCGCCGAACGACTACAAGCTGCTGACCCAGAACCCCAGCTACAAGACCGCGCAGCTGACCTCCAACGGCTACGAGGGCATTGACATCAACGTGAGCAACGGGGCCGGCTCGCTGAAACCGCCCACACCTGCCAACAATCCGCTGGCCGCCCACTCACAGTTGCGCGAAGCCCTGGCCCTCACGATCAACCGGCAGACCATCAACAGCGTCGTCTTTGGCAACAGCAACGTGGTGGGGTGTGGCCCCATCAGCCCCAGCAGCGTCTACTACACCAAGCTGTCCTGCCCCACCCCCAACCTCACGGAGGCCAAGAAACTGGTGCAGGAATCGGGAGTCCCCACCCCCATCAACCTGACCCTCATGGTGCCGACCGGCACCCTCAATGTGGAGCAGGGGGAGATCATCGCGACCGATGCCAAGCCGGCGGGATTCAACATCACCGTGCAGCCGACCGAGTTCACCACGGCCTTGGCCACCGGGCAGGCCGGCACCTACCAGCTCTTTGACATCGGCTGGTCCGGTCGGGTGGACCCCGACCAGAACATCGCCCCGTTCTACACCCAGGGGAGCGCCTTCGACTACACCGGGCAGGGTCCGGCCGCGATGATGCAACTGTTGGCGGAGGCGCGGGCCACCACCAACGTCGCCGCCCGCAAGGCGCTCTACTTCAAGGCGGAGAAGATGATGCTCCAGGACAACTCGATCATCTACCTCTTCCACCTGACCAACCAGATCGCGTACCCGACCTCGCTGGTGGGCGTCTCGTTCACCCCCGACGGAATGCTTCACCTGGGAGCAGCGGGCATCGCCACCTCCTGATGCTAGTCCAGGTCGAACCTGGCTTCGCCTGGAAGGGAGCCCTCACCGGTAGGAGTTACCGGTGAGGGCATACCTCCTGCGGCGGGCGGGTATCTCACTGCTGACGTTGGTGATCGCGTCGATCGTGGTCTTCCTTGGGGTGCGGGCGGTGCCGGGCAGTCCGGCCGTGGCTCTGACCGGCAACACTGACTTCACCCCTGCGGCGCTGGCCGCCATCAACCGCGCGTACGGCTTGGACAAGCCCCTGCCGGTGCAGTACACCGACTGGGTGGGGCAGATTGTCCGGGGGCACCTGGGCAGTTCGCCAGTGACTGGACTGCCCATCACCACGGAGATCGGCAATGCCTTTCCGATCACGACCGAGCTGACGATCCTGTCCATGTTGGTGGCACTGCTGCTAGGGATCCCGACCGGGATCCTGGCCGCTATTCGCCGGGGGCACACGGCCGACTACGTCAGCAACGGACTCGCCCTCTTCGGCCTCTCGATCCCCAGCTTCTGGTTCGGGATCATGCTCATCCTCTTATTGTCGGTCCACTTCTCAGTGCTGCCATCGGCCGGGTTCGTGTCCTTCAGTGTCAACCCGGCGGCGAACCTCGCCCACCTGCTGATGCCGGCCTTTGTGCTGGGCACCGGGGTGGCCGCGGTGCTGATGCGACAGACCCGGTCCGGTCTGCTGGAGACCCTCCGCACCGATTACGTGCGCACCGCCCGGGCCAAGGGGCTGTCCGAATGGGTGGTGGTCGGCAAGCATGCCCTGCGCAACAGCCTGGTGACCGTCGCCACTGTCATCGCGCTTCAATTCGGCGTCCTGCTCTCCGGCGTGGCGGTGACTGAGGAGGTGTTCGGGCTTCCCGGCATCGGCCAGTTGACCATCAACGCGGTCTTCCAGCGCGACTACCCCACCATCCAGGCGGTGGCACTGCTCACCGCTGCCCTCGTGATCATCATCAACTTGGTGATGGACTTGGTCTACATGGTGCTCAGCCCCAAGGTCAGGCTGGCGGGTGACCCGGGATGACCAGCGCCATCCTTCCGGGAGTCGACCCAGTGGCGGCCGCGCAGGTGCCATCGCGTGCGAGCTGGTGGCGGCGGTTCTCGCGCCGCCCCCCGGCCGTGATCGGACTGGTCGGGGTCGCGGTGGTTGTCGCGATGGCGGTCTTCGCTCCTCTGCTGGCTCACTACTCCCCGACCACCAGCCAGTTCGGCCACGTCCTGGCGTATCCCTTCAGCGCTGGCCATCTGCTCGGCACTGACGAGCTCGGCCGCGACGAACTGTCCCGGATAATCTACGGGTCCCAGGCGACCCTGGAGGTGGGCGTGCTGGCCACCCTGCTGGCGATGGCGCTGGCGGTGCCTATCGGGATCGCGTCCGGCTACTACCGGGGGGCGGTGGACATGGTCGCGATGCGGATCGCGGACGTGCTTCTCGCCTTCCCGTTCCTCCTGCTGGCGGTGGGCCTGGCAGCCATCTTCGGCCCCTCCCTGCAGAACATCGTCCTGGCCTTGGGCATCGCTCAGGTACCGGGCGCGGTCCGCATCGCCCGCGCCGAGGCGATGGCACTCCGGGAGCAGGACTTCATCCAGGCGGCGATCGTGACCGGGGTGAAGGACCGCGTGATTATCTTCCGGCACCTCTTCCCCAACATGCTGAGCCCGCTCATGGTGCAGGCCTCGGTCTCCATTCCGGGCGCCATCCTGGGTTCGGCGCTGCTCTCCTACCTGGGCCTGGGGGTTCAGCCTCCGACCCCTTCCTGGGGGACTATGCTGGCCAGCGCGCAGACCTACCTGTACAACGATCCCTGGCTGGCGATCTTCCCGGGCGTGGCGATCTTCCTGACCACGCTCGCATTCAACCTACTCGGCGACGGGCTGAGGGATCTGTTCGATCCCTCGCTGCGCTAGTGGGCACGCTGCTAGCGGTCGAGCAACTGGAGGTGCGACTCTTCGATCGCTCCGGAGTGGTCTTGGCCGTCCGGGGAGTGGACCTCACCATCGGGGAGGGCGAGGTCGTGGCGCTGGTGGGCGAGTCAGGCTGCGGCAAGTCGGTTACCGCTCTGGCGCTGCTGCGGCTGCTGCCGGCGGACGCCAGGATCCAGGGCTCCGCCCATTTCCAGGGACGGGACCTGCTCTCGATGCCGATCCGGGAGTTGCGTTCGATCCGGGGCAGCGACATCGCGATGGTGTTCCAGGAGCCGATGAGCTCCTTGAACCCCGCCTTCACCATCGGGAACCAGATCATCGAGGTGTTGAAGCGCCACAAGGGATTGCGCGGCGCGTCGGCTCGGCAGAGGGCCGCGGAGTTGCTGAACCTGGTGCGGATCGGGGCCCCGGAGCAGAGACTGCGCGCCTACCCGCACCAGCTCTCAGGTGGGATGCGCCAGCGGGCGATGATCGCCATGGCTCTGGCCTGCGATCCCAAACTGCTGATCCTGGACGAACCGACGACGGCGCTGGACGTGACCACCCAGGCCCAGATCCTGGACATCGTCCGCGATCTGCAGCAGCGGCTGGGGATGTCGATCCTTCTCATCACCCACGATCTGGGAGTGGTCGCCGACCTCGCCGACAGGGTGGCCGTCATGTACGCCGGCGCCAAGGTCGAGGACGCCGAGGTCGGCCGGCTCTTCGCCTCGCCCCGGCATCCTTACACAGCCGGCCTGCTGCGGGCGTTGCCCCGGCTCAACTTCCAGCCTGGGGAGACTCGACAGCGCCTGACTGAGATCCCGGGCATGGTCCCGGTGCTGCGGGCCCATCTCGATGCCTGCGCCTTCGCCCCTCGGTGCCCGCGGGCCGAGGATGATTGCCACCTTGCCAAGCCGGGACTGGAGGCGTGTGACGCAAAGCATGTGGTCGCCTGCTTCCATCCCGAGCCCGTGGACACCAGAGTGGCGTCCTCATGAGTGGCCCGGTGCTTGAGGTCGAGCAGCTGCGTATGGAATTTAGGGCCCCCCGCAATTCCGGGGGGCAGCGAGTGCAGGCGGTGCGCGACATTGACCTCACCATCGGCGAGGGGGAGATCCTCGGCCTGGTGGGGGAGACCGGGAGTGGCAAGACCACGGTCGGCAAGTGCATCGTCAGATTGGTCAACCCCACGGCCGGGAGCATTCGCTTCATGGGCCGTGACATCACCCGCCTGTCCCGCCGGTCGCTCCGCTCGGTGCGAAGCCAAATCCAGATGGTGTTCCAGGATCCCTATTCGTCCCTGGATCCGCGCATGACCGTGGCCCAGATCGTGGCCGAGCCGCTGCGAGCCCACGGCCTGTCGCCCAGGTCCGGGGCGCAGACCCTGGCATCCACCGCCATAGAGCGGGTGGGGCTTTCCAAGCAGGTTCTCGACCGCTATCCGAATGAGCTCTCCGGAGGGCAGCGTCAGCGGGTGGGTCTGGCCCGCGCCCTGGTCCTGGAGCCCAAGCTGCTGATTGCGGACGAGCCGGTCTCGGCGTTGGACGTGTCGGTCCGCGCCGGAATTCTGAACCTGCTCATGGACCTGCAGCAGACCATGGGCTTCTCGTGCCTGTTCATCACCCATGACCTCTCGGTGGCGGAGTTCCTCTGCGCCCGCGTGGCGGTGATGTACCTGGGAGAGATCGTCGAGATCGGGTCCCGCGAGGATGTCTTCCGTGACGCCCGCCACCCCTACACGCGGTCCCTGCTGGCGGCCGCCCCGCTACCGGACCCGGTGATCCAGCGCTCCCGAGAGCGCTCGATCATGCCTGGTGAGCCCCCCAGCGCCATCGATCCCCCCTCGGGATGCAGCCTGCACCCGAGGTGTCCGCTGGCCAACGAACGCTGCTCCTTGGAGTCCCCGGTCGCCACTCAAATCTCGCCCGGCGGGCACCTGGCGCGCTGCCATCGTGTCGCCGAGCAGCTCAACCCGGAGGTATTGCCCAGATGAACTCCCCCACTCGCCCGGAACTGGTTGGAAGCTTCGGCATGGTGGCCGCCAGCGACTGGCTCGCCGCCGCCAGCGGAATGGCCATGCTGGAGCTGGGGGGCAATGCCTTTGACGCGGCCGTGGCGACCGGCCTGGTCCTGCAAGTGGTCGAGCCTCACCTCAACGGACCGGGCGGCGAGGTCCCGATCATCCTCTACGACGCCACCGCCAAGGAAGTGGTGGTGGTGGACGGGCAGGGGCCGGCGCCGGCTGCAGCCAGCATCGACCAGTTCCGCGCCCTCGACGTCCCTTTGATCCCAGGCACCGGGCTGCTGGCCGCCAATGTCCCAGGCGCCTTCGGCGCCTGGATGCTGATGCTGCAGCGCTACGGACGCCTGCCGCTGCGCACGGTGATGGAGCCTGTCATCCACTATGCGGGCCACGGGGTGCCGATGTTGCCCGCAGTCCATCGGGCGATCGCATCCTGTGAGGGTCGGTTCCAGCAATTGTGGCCGAGCTCCGGGGAGGTGTTCTTGAGTGGGGGCCGGGCGCCCGGCGCCGGCAGCCGCTTCGCCAACCCCGCCCTGGCGGCGACCTACAGCGCCATCCTGGAGCAGGCGGAGAGCGCCGGCAGCGACCGGGATGGCCAGATCGAGGCCGCCCGCCGAGCCTTCTACGAAGGCGTGGTGGCTGAGGCCATCGAACGCTTCCTGTCGACCGCCGTCCTCTGGGACGAGACCGGTACCGCGCATCCCGGCTTCCTCCGGGGGCAGGACCTGGCCAACTGGCGGGCCTCCTTCGAGGAGCCATGCGCCGTCGACTACCACGGCGTCAAGGTCCACAAGACTGGGCCCTGGGGACAGGGGCCAGTCTTCCTGCAGCAGCTGCAGCTTCTGTCCGGATTCGACCTCGGCTCACTCCGGCCCGAGTCGGCGGAATTCGTCCACCTCGTGATCGAATGTGGCAAGCTCGCCTTCGCCGACCGGGAGGCATTCTACGGCGATCCCCGCCATGTGGACGTGCCGCTGGCCGACCTTCTGAGCCCTGAGTACGCAGCGCAGAGGCGCCGCCTGGTGACCGATCAGGCCTCAGAGGAGATCCGACCGGGAAATCCGGGCGGTCGCCGGCCGCAGCTCCCCAGTTCGGAATTGCGAGCTCTCACCCAGGCGATGGATCAGGCGGCTGGCCTACCACCGGACCCCCTCGGGAAGGACACCTGCCACCTGGACGTGGTCGATCGCGAGGGCAACATGGTGTCGGCAACCCCGAGCGGAGGCTGGCTGCATGGCTCCCCGGTGATTCCTGGCCTGGGGTTCCCGCTCTCGACCCGCTCCCAGATGTTCTGGTTGGAGGAGGGCCTGGCCAGCTCGCTGGTCGGAGGCAGGCGGCCGCGCACGACCCTCACCCCGACTCTGGTCCTGCGCGACGGCCTGCCCTGGCTGGCCTGCGGAACTCCCGGTGGGGACCAGCAGGATCAGTGGTCTCTGATCTTCTTCCTCCGCCATTTCCACTTCGGACTGGACCTTCAGACCGCGATCGAGGTGCCCGCCTTCCATTCGACCCACTTCCACAGCTCCTTCTACCCGAGGGCTGCCGGCCTGGGCCAGGTGCACCTCGAGGGAAGGTTCGAAGCAGGTGTGATAGCCGATCTGCGCCGGCGCGGCCATGACGTGCGCGTCCACCCGGACTGGTCCCTGGGCCGGCTCTGCGCGGTCGAGGCAGGAGCGGACGGCCAGCTGCGGGCGGGAGCTGACCCTCGCCAGGGACAGGCCTATGCCGCCGGGAGGTGAGCGCTGGACCCGGGCCGCTCCAGGCCCGGCCCATCAGCGGCGAGGAGCTTGGGTCATAGGGGCGACGGCGGAAGCGACGGCTCGGGACCATCCGCCCCATTGATCCGAGGGCGGCGTGGCGGGTCGGCTCCGGACCAGCCCCGTCTGCCTCATTCCTGGCCAGCTCAGCCACAGCACCAATCGCACTGCCCCTGTGGCAGCGCCTGGGCTGCCCTCTTGCGGTTAAGGTCTTGGCAGTGGTGAACCAGCCGATCCGACTTGGGCGGATCTTCGGAATTGAGATCAGGTTCAACTGGACCCTGGTCCTCATCTACCTTCTGATCGCCTGGACCATGGCCACCACGGTGTTGCCCCAGGCCGCACCCCATCAGGCCAGCTGGGCATATTGGGTCAGCGGCCTGGTCGGTGCCCTGATCTTCTACGCCTGTTTGCTGGCGCACGAGATCTCGCACGCGCTGGTGGCACGCAGGAAGGGCGTACGCGTCGCCAGCATCACTCTCTGGCTGTTCGGCGGGGTTACTCAGTTGGATGGCGAGCCCGCCAGCGCCGGCGCCGAGGCCCTGATAACGGTGGTGGGCCCGCTGATGAGCCTGCTCCTCGCGGCCGTCGGCTTCGGTCTGGCCTCCGGTCTGACGGTGATCGGTGCATCCCCGCTGATCACCAATCTGGTCGCCTGGCTCGCGATCCTCAACCTGATCCTTGGGGTCTTCAACCTGGTCCCCGCATTTCCGCTAGACGGCGGTCGCCTGCTCAGCTCCCTGATCTGGTGGCGCACTGGCTCCCGCCTGCGCGGAACTCGCGGGGCGGTGCGGGTGGGCAGGGTCTTCGCTGGCCTGGTGATCGCAGCCGGAGTCCTGGAGATCCTGGTAGGTGGCTTTTTGAGCGGCATCTGGCTCGCCTTCATCGGCTGGTTCCTGTTCTCAGCCGGAGGCGCCGAGGAGCGTCAGGCCCAAGTTCTCTCGCTGCTCCACCAGGTGCCGGTGGCAGCCGCCATGGCCCAGCCTCTGGTGACCGTCCCAGACTGGCTGACGGTAGAGCAGCTGCTCTCGACGGGCCAGCACCGATCCCCCCTCTATGCGCTCCATGACCCAGCCGGCAACCTGTCTGGTCTGGTCAACCTGGCTGATCTCATGGCCACCGCCTCGGCGACGAGAGGCGAGCGGCGACTGCGCGACTGCGCCCTGCCGGTGGCCGCCTTCCCGACCGCGGCGCCTCAGGATGACCTGGAGGCTGTTCTGCACCGGGTGGGCCCGGCGATCCAGCGCGGCGTGCTGGTGATGGACGGCACCCAGCTGGTGGGGGTCCTCTCCGGCGCTGACGTGGCCCGGATCGCGGCGATCCGCCAGGCCCAGAGCTCCCCGCCCATGGGTTGATCGACTGCGAGGGCAGCGACGACCCAGTGGCTCGCGAGCGTAGGAGTGCCGAGTGGCCGCTCGCGGCCTGGCGACCAGCTGCCGGCCACCGGATAGGTCCCAGCTCGGGGAGCCGAGCTGGTCGCACCAGTTCAACGGGCCAGTCGCCAACGAGCTGCCTTCGCGGTCCACTCCAAG
>DATKSV010000189.1:0-9787 GCA_035531535.1 Candidatus Nanopelagicaceae bacterium
GCATTGTTGCCGCCGCTTCCCTAGGGGTGTCTTTATGGCTTTTGACGAGCCGAGTGACCCCGCCTGTGACAAGCTCGGTGCAAGGCAAATCGGGCGGTTCTCTGGAGCAGGAAATGACGAGCGTGGTCAGCGATGTCCAGCCGTCGGTGGTGGAGATAACCACGGCGAGTGGCCTCGGCTCTGGGGTCCTCTACAACACCAACGGTGACATTGTGACCAACGCCCACGTCGTCGGTACCGCTACCAGTTTTCTGGTGTCGCTGGCCGATGGCCAGCGCTTGGATGCATCGCTGGTAGGTACTTACCCGCCCGATGATCTAGCTGTGATCAAAGTCACTGCTGATACTGGGCTCAAGCCGGCGCACTTTGGCAATTCGGACTCCCTACGAGTTGGGGACATCGTGCTCGCCATGGGCAGCCCATTGGGGCTCTCAAGTTCCGTGACCGAAGGCATCGTCAGCTTCAATGGCCGCACGGTTACGGAAGGCCCCGGTGTCGTGCTTACAGATCTGATTCAGACCAGTGCGGCCATTAATCCCGGCAACAGCGGGGGCGCGCTCGTGAACCTGTCCGGGCAGGTGGTCGGAATCCCGACGCTCACCGCCGCCGACAACTCCGGGGCCGGGGTGTCCGGACTCGGCTTCGCGATTGCCGCCAATACGGTGAATCGCATAGTCCCTCAGCTGATCGCATCCGGAACGGTCGCCCATGCGGGCCGTGCGGGCCTGGGGATCAGTGGAGCCACGGCGGTGGACTCCACCGGGGCCCCGATCGGAGTATCCGTGGTTGCCGTGCAGGCTGGCGGGCCTGCACAAGCCGCCGGGATCACGGTCGGAGACCTCATCACCGCGATCGGAGCAATCAAGACTCCTAGTCTTGAGGCGCTCATCACCGCCCTGGCTGACCTTCGGCCCGGCGCCAATGTGAGATTGACCATCACCGCTTCCAGCGGTGCAACAAGGTCGATAACTGTCAAACTCGCCGAACTCGGCAGTTCCTGAGCGCCGACGCGCTTCGCCGTGGGTCCACTGCGCGCTTGACGCAAATTGTGGCGCATGGCTGATCCGGACCACCGAATGCTCTGTCCGATTGGGCTGTGCCGGGATCGGCGCGGAGACTCATCAATCAGCGCCTCAGCGATTTCGACTCTGGCACCCCGTCGTAGCCTGGCCAGGCAAATCAGCCCCTCGGGCCGAGGCGGATCGTCATCGACTGGCCCTTAGCCTGAATCCACCGGCCTGACAGGGGTAGCCCGCGCGGTGTAGACGAAGAAAAAAGGCGCTCAATGCTGGGATAATTGGTGTTGCCGCGGCGCCAATCGGCCCCAGCGAAGGAGCACCTTTTCGAAGCAGCCATCATCCCACAATTTGGACCGCCTAGGGGCACGGTTCGACGCTCCCCACCTGGTGGCCAATGCCGGCCTGGTCCTACCTGCCACTCTGGCTCAACGCCTGGGGTTGAGGGAGGTAGTCGAGTAACACCTGGACCTGGGCGACGCCCCCGGGCGGGCCAATGTTGTCCCCAAGGCCATGTCGTTCATCCACTCGATGCTGGCCGGTGGGGACAGCATCGATGACACCAACGTGCTCCGAGCTGGGGCCACCCAGGGGGTGCTGGGCCATGCGGTCCTGGCGCGCTCCACCCTGGGCACCTTCCTTCGCAGATTCACCGTGGGCCACGTCCGGCAGCTGGATGCGGCCAGTCGGGAGATGCTGCGTCGAGCCGGGGAGGAGATCGGGGCCCTGGCGACAGGGCGCTGACCATCGAGATGGACTCCACTATCTGCCAGGTCTTTGGGCTGTTGAAACAGGGGGTGGGGTTCGGCTTTACCAAGGTGCGGGGCTACCACCCGCTACTGGCCACCCGTCGTCCCCGGAAGTGCACCTCCACCACCCGGGCTGTCACCCGCACCTCGCAGCGCTGCCCGGCCAGCTGGTACGGGACGCTGTAGTAGTGGCGCTCCACCTCCACGCGGTAGTCGATGTTCACCGTCGCCTGCCTCCAGGGCGCGAACTCGTTGGGCCGATCCGGCAGCGCCCGCAGCGCCGGTCGGCCTAGCTACTGGAACAGCCTCAGCCGCGACTCCTCCAGCTTCCGGAACGGCCGCCGGTTCAGCCACTCCAGCCGCTCCCGGTTCCGCTGTTTGGCCTCTTCTACGCTGAAGAACACCTGGTGGCGCAAGCTGGCCAGGATCCACCGCTTCGTCACCTGGACCCCGACTTCGACCTTCGCCTTGTTCTCCACGCGGCGCCCTCCAGCTGGCTCCGGTCCCGTCCGACTGAACGCTACCGGTCACCAACTGCGGGCGGCTACTACCCCCCGCTCCCCACCCGAAACAACGAGGAACCTCCTTGAGCTCCGCGCCAGCGGAAGGCCCGGCGCTAGCCCATAACTCATGCCAGACCACCCTGATATGGCCCTACTCCAACCCTGCCGCAGGCGCGGCCTCCCAGCGAGGTCTGGCCTTTAGGTCATCCGTTCAGGGCGTCGTGCGCCGATTTTTTGGTGCACCCAGACGGCGGCACCGACGCATGGTGCGCCCGGCGTCTGCCCACCATCAACCCGGTCCAGCGGTGCGGCCGAGGCTCCGCGCCAACCTGCCCCGGAGCTGCCGTGGCCTGCCGCCCGACCGCTCAGGATTGCGTCAGCACGACCGGGATCGAGACCACGTCGATCCGGGAGCCGTCCGTTGCAGAGAGGTCAAAGGCGGTGAGCTGCCCCTTACCCGCGAGATGGGTGTGGTAGGGGAAGGTGACGCCAAACTGGCCGCGCTGCCCGGTGCCGGAGGTAGCCATTACCGACTCATCGAAGACCAGGTTGCCACCGGAGTCGCGCAGCTCGATCCGGAACTGGGCCTCGTAGACATTGGCCGTGCCCTCCACCAGGATGGAGGTCCCCACGGTGTCGCCGGGGGCCGGGGCCTCGACGAAGATCGGCGGGAGCACCGACTCGAAGTCGGAGCGCTGGACCGGTTGGTTGAGGCTGAGGTCGGCACCCAGCAGGTGGGTGACCACCTGGCCCTGGAACTCAAACTGGACCCGGGTCACCCCGGGGAAGTGGGTGAGGGTGAAGGTGACCTGGGCCAGCCGTGCCAGGGCCGAAGACGGACTGCCGGAGCTGCTGAACTCCCCGCTCAAGTTCACCGTCGCGACCTGCCCCGAGATGCTGAGGCCGAGCAGCCTGGTCCCCGACGGGACCTGCGAACTCAGCCCGGCCTGGGAGTCCAGGGCGGTCGGGCCGCTCAACAGCTCGGTCATCGCGGCCCGGGCGATCGCCTTGGTGGCGGGCACCCGGTGGTGGGCGGTGCCGAGGTGATCTCCACGCATGAGGTACACGTACAGCGTGGTGGCTGCGGTGGAGGTGGACGGCGAAGGGATGGGCGAGTGGGTGGCCCCGGCGGATGGGGTGGCGGAAGGAGAAGGGGTGGGCCGGGAAGGACCATCGCCGCAGGCGGTCGCCGCCACCATCACCCCGAGGACGGTCGCCATGACCGTCGCGGCCGGCCGTAGGCGGCGCAGCCTCGTCCTCCCGAGGCACCGACTGGCGCCCTTTCCCCAGCTCGGGGCTCCCCGCCCGCCGCGCGCGCTCACCTGGCGGGCGGGGAGCCCCGACCAAAGCCCCCTCGGCCCCAGATCCTTTGCCGCTTGTCTCACTTATCATCGACCCCCGCCGCGCTCACCGTCGCCGGAAGACGACCCTCTGACTGTATGCCGGAGACGACCTCCCGCCAAGCGTGCTTTCGCGAGCCACGGCCGCGGATTCCACGCGTACGAATGCGGGTAAACGCCCGGTCGCCGGGTCGGGGTTGGCTCCCTCGCCCGCAAGGGTCTGGCTGAAGTGCTCGAAGAGAACCTGCGGCCCTCAGCGGGTAGATTCACGCAGCTGGCTTCGGGGGCTTTCCAGGTGACGTGGGAAGGCGCCCGAAGCCAAGGTGAACCATAGGCCCGGGCCTTTCCGGGTGGTGCCGTCCGGGGCGAGCGGCCGCCCGTTCCGCCCCAGGGAGATTGCGATGGACAGTCAGGTCGCCGCGAGTTCCTATCCAACCTCGCTCACCGGCAGGCTGGATCCAGGGGTAAGCCGCTGGCTGTGGCTGGTGAAATGGCTGCTGGCAATCCTCCACGTGTTGGTCCTGGCTGCTCTCTGGATCGCGGCGGGGTCCTCACCATCGTCGCGGGACTGGTCCTCCTGGTGACGGGCCGGTACCCAAGTTCGATCTTTGACTTCAACGTCGGGTTGATCCGGCGGAGCTGGCGGGTGGCCTTCTACGCCTATGCCGCGCTGGGCACGGACCGCTACCCACCCTTCAGCCTGCGCTCCGACCCCACCTACCCGGCCGACTTCGCCGTGGAGTACCCAGGGCACCTGTCCCGGGGCCTGGTCCAAATCAAGCGGTGGTTGCCCGCCATCCCGCAGTATCTGGTCGTGGCGGTGCTCTTCGGGGGCTTCGGGGTGGTCCTGGGCGGCCCCGGCCACATCATCACCGGCAGCGGACTCATCGCCCTTCTGGTGCTGATCGCGGCGGTGGCCCTGCTCTCCTCCGGCACCTACCCCCGCCCGCTCTTCGATCCGACGATGGGGCTCGACCTCTGCTGCTACCGGGTCCTAGCCTACTCAGCGCTCATGACCGACCAGTACCCGCCCTTCCGGCTGGACTGCGGCGGAACCGAGTCCACGGCCGCGGTCCAGGTGTCGGCGGGCCCTGCCGGAGGCGGCCGTGCGGCGAAGGCCTGAGTCCGGAGGCGACATCCGGCCGCGGGCAGGGTCGCCGCCCCCGGCGACCTCGGTTCCCTGGCGTGGAGCTCGCGGTTCGGATCCATGCACCTCCGGCTGAGGTCTGGACCGGGCGGGCCCTTACGGGGGAACACCGTGTCGGCCTGCGCGCCCACCTCCGACTGGACCAGCCGTTCGGACAGTGGATCCCCTCCGCCAGGTACAACCGTGACGACCGGCCTCGGTGGACTGCCCGCGGTCCGCCCAGGGTGGTGCAGACTGGCGTTGGGGCTCCTGAATGAGCCCCAGGACCCGAAGGCCGTGATCATGACCCAGCTCTGCTGCTCGGAATGGAGTTCGGGATCGATGGGGAGGCCGGGGCCGCGCCGTCGTGAGGAGGAAGAGCATGCCTAGCTGGAGAAGGCTGAACCGGTGGCAGCGGGCCGGGATGGTGGTGGTAGCCACAGTTCAGCTGGGGCTGGCCGCAATGGCCGGATCAGACTTGGCACGCCGCAGGCCAGAGCAGGTCCGCGGCCCCAAGTGGCGGTGGGCCCTCCTGATCGGGGTGAACTACGTCGGGCCGCTCGTCTACCTGCGCTGTGGACGTGTTGCCGCCTTCCCGCCCGGAGCGACCGGCGAGAAGGGCCCGGCCGGCCCCGTCACTTCCTAGGGCAGCGCCTGGTGCCGGCGAGCTGGCGCACGGGGACGGCCCGGCGCGGGCAGGAGCCAATGAACTACCCCCCCAAAGCGGGGCGGGGGATCCTGGAGATTCTCCGCGCCAACGTGCTCACCCGCTTCAACGCCATCCTTGCCGGCCTTTTGATCGTGGTCGCGGTGGTCGGGCCCCCTCAGGACGGCCTCTTCGCCCTGGTTCCGGCGGTCAACACGGCCATCGGCGTCCTCCAGGAGCTGCGGGCGCGGCGCGCGCTGGCCAGACTCGCCGTGGTCATCGCGCCCCGTGCCCGGGTTCGCCGGGACGGGAAGGTGCTGGACCTCCCGGTGGAGTCGGTGGTCCGGGGGGACCTGATCGAGCTTCGTCCCGGCGACCAGCTCATCGCCGACGGCAGGGTGCTGAGCAGCCAGGGGCTGCAGGTCGACGAGTCACTGGTCACGGGAGAGTCCGAGCCGGCGGAGAAGGGAGCGGGCGCTCCGGTCCTCTCCGGGTCCTTCGTCGTCGCCGGCTCCGGGGAGATTCGGGCGGAGGCGGCCGGGGAGGCCGCCTACGCCCGGCGCCTGGAGAAGGATGCCCGGACCTTCAAGTTGGTCAGATCGGAGCTCCAGGCCGGGACCAACCGGATCCTGCGCGGGGTCACCTGGGTGATGCTCCCGGCGGCGGTCCTCCTGGTCAGCGCCCAGGTCATGCGCTCCGGCGCCCCCCTCGACTCCGCCCTGCGTGGGTCGGTGGCGGGGGTGGGGGCCATGATCCCTGAGGGGCTGGTGCTGCTCACCTCAATCGCCTTCGCCCTCGGAGCCATCCGTCTTGCCCAGCGTCGAGTCCTGATCCAGACCCTTCCCGCAGTGGAAGGGCTGGCTCGGGTCGACGTTCTCTGCATCGACAAGACCGGCACCCTCACCCAGCCCGCCATGCGGGTGGCGGCGGTGGACCGGCTCGGGCCGGCCGACCCCAAGCCGGTGCTGAGCGCGCTGGCCGCCGCCGACCCGACCCCCAACGCCACCATGACCGCCCTGGCCCGAGAGTACCCGGCTCCTCCGGAGTGGCGCTGCTCGAAGACGGTGCCCTTCTCGTCGGCCCGGCGGTGGAGCGCCGCCGAGTTTGCCGGCCACGGCGCCTGGGTGCTGGGGGCGGCCGACGCCCTCTTGGGGCCCAGCGCCCAGGCTTCAGGGGTGGCGGAGCTGCTGGACCGGGGAGCCGCCGCCGGGGAGCGGGTGGTCCTGCTGGCCGCGGCGCCCGGCGGTCTGGCGGATTCCTCCCTGCCCCGTGACCTTCGGCCGGCGGCCGTCGTCCGCCTCCACGAGGAGCTCCGGCCTGAGGCTGAACCCACGATCGCCTACCTGCTCCGCCAGGGCATCACGGTGAAGGTGCTCTCCGGAGACGATCCCCGGACGGTGGCCGCGGTCGCCCGCCGGGTCGGGATCCCCCAGAGCGAGCACGGAGTGGACGCGGGCCATCTCGGCGATGACCAGGAGGCTCTGGCCGCGGCCATGGCCGGCGACTCGGTCTTCGGGCGCGTCGGTCCCCAGCAGAAGCGGGCGATGATCGCCGCCCTGCAGTCGGCGGGCCACTTCGTGGCCATGACTGGCGACGGGGTGAACGACGTGGCGGCGCTGAAGCAGGCGGACATCGGGATCACCATGGGCTCGGGCAGCCAGGCCAGCCGGGCCGTGGGGCAGGTGGTGCTGCTCGACAGCTCATTCGCCGCGGTGCCCATGATTCTGTCGGAGGGGCGGCGGGTGATCGAGAACGTGGAGCGGGTCGCCGGTGTGGTGGTGACTAAGACGGTGTATGCCGCCATGTTGGCGGTGGCGATCGGCATCCTGGCGGTGCCCTACCCCTTCTATCCCCGCCAGCTGACGTTTGTCAGCGCCTTCACGATCGGGATCCCCGGGTTCTTCCTGGCCCTGGGCCGCCGGAACCCGCGGGCCCGTGCCGGCTTCACCGCCAGGGTTCTCGCCTTCACCATCCCGGCCGGCCTGGCCGCCAGCGGAGCGGTGCTCGGGGCCTACCAGCTGGCCCGGGACCATCCCCACGTCACCGCGGTCCAGGACCAGACGGCGGCCGCCTTGGCTCTGTTCGTGGTGGGAATCTGGGTGCTGGCGAGGCTCAGTCGGCCGCTGAACTGGCCAAGGGCGGCGCTGGTGGCGGTGATGGTGGTGCTGGGGGCCGCGGCCGTCGCCATCCCGCTCACTCGGCAGGTCTTCTCAATCTCGTTCCCACCTTCCGACGTGCTGGTGGAGACGGCCGCCTTGGCGGCGGGCGCGGCGGCGGTGGCGGCCCTTTGGCTGCGGGTCGAACCAGCCGTCCGACGGGCCCTGCAGGGGAGCTCGCATGGTAAATGATGGCCAGCTGCGACTCCGGGAGCTGGTTACCCGCCGCGGGGGGATGGTGTTGCTGGCGGCCACGCTGGCGGGCCTGGCGGTCGGCGGCGGGCTCACGCTCCTCGGTCTCTCCAGGGCCGGCAGTGCCACCTGGGTGGCGACCACGGCTCTGGCGATGGCCCCCAGCCTCTGGTGGGTGATCGACAGCCTGCGCCACTCTCGGCTGGGGGTCGACGTGATCGCCCTTCTGGCCCTGGTCGGAGCCCTGTTGGTGGGCGAGTACCTGGCCGGGTCGGTGATCGGCGTCATGGTGGCCAGCGGACGGGCGCTCGAGGCTTGGGCGGCGGCCAGCGCCCGCCGCGAGCTGAGCTCCCTGCTCCAGCGCGCCCCCAAGGTGGGCAAGCGGCACACCCCCGCTGGCGTGGAGACGATCCCGCTGCAGGAGGTCGAGGTGGGCGACCTCCTGCTGGTGGGTTCCGGGGACGTGGTCCCGGTGGACGGCGTGGTGGTCAGCGGGCTGGCGGTCCTGGACGAGTCGGCCCTCACCGGCGAGCCGCTGCCGGTAGAGCATCCGGCGGGGGACCCGGTCCGAAGCGGAGTTGTCAACTCCGCGGACCCATTCGACCTCCGGGCCACCGCCTGCGAGGCGGACAGCAGCTACGCGGCGATCGTGCGGTTGGTCCGGGAGGCAGAGACCTCCACGGCTCCCTTCGTGCGTCTGGCCGACCGCTACGCCGCCTGGTTCCTTTTGGCCACACTGCTCATCGCGGGGGGGGCCTGGGCCTACTCCGGAGACCTGGTCCGGGCCGTGGCGGTGCTGGTCGTTGCCACCCCCTGCCCCCTCATCCTGGCGGCGCCGGTCGCCATCGTCGCCGGGCTGTCGCTCGCCGCGCGCCGGGGCGTGGTGGTCAAGGGGGGACGGTCCCTGGAACAGCTTGCCCGCTGCCGGGTCCTGCTCCTGGACAAGACCGGGACCCTGACCATCGGCCAGCCCGAGGTGGCCGACGTGCTCAGCGCCGGGCCCCTGCCCACCACCGAGATCCTGCGCCTCGCCGCCTCCTTGGACCAGGCTTCCTCCCACGTCCTGGCTGGCGCCATCGTGCGAGCGGCTCGCCTCGCCGGTCAAACCCTCAGCGCGCCGAGCGGGGCCCAGGAGGTGGTCGGCTCGGGGATGTCCGGCGTCGTCGAGGGGATCGCGGTCGCCCTGGGTCGGGCGGCCTTCGCCGGAGCCGCCGAGGAGGCGCCGTGGGTGCGCGCGGCGCGCCGTCGCGCGGCGCTGGAGGGCGCTGCTACCGTGTTCGTTCAGGTCGGCCCGGCTGCCTCGGGCGTCCTACTGCTCGCCGATCCGGTGCGGCCTGACGCGGCGCGGACGCTGAGGGCCCTCCGGCGGGCCGGGATCGAGAGGGTGGTGATGGTCACCGGGGACCGTCCCGAGGTGGCCCAGGCCATCGGAGCCGCGGTCGGGGTGGACGAGATCTTCGCCGAGCGCTCCCCGGCCGACAAGTCCAACCTGGTGCAGATGGAGCGCCGTCGGGGCCCGGTAATTATGGTCGGGGACGGCGTGAACGACGCTCCGGCACTGGCCATGGCCGACGTCGGCGTGGCGATCGGGGCGCGCGGCGCCAGCGTGTCCTCCGAGACCGCCGATGTGGTGCTCACCGCGAACCGCCTGGATCGGCTCGGGGAGGCCATGGCGGTCGCCCGCCGGTCGCGGTCGATCGCCATGCAGAGTGTGGTCGCCGGGATGGCGATGTCCCTGGCGGCGATGGGGGTGGCGGCGGCGGGCTATCTTCCACCGGTTGCCGGCGCGGTTCTGCAGGAGGCGATCGACATCCTCGTTATCCTCAACGCGCTTCGGGCGCTGCGCCCGGGAACGGACTCCCGGTCCCTTCCGGCGCCGGATGCTGAGGTGATCCGGAAGTTCCGCGGTCAGCACCCGGCCATCCGGGCCGCGATCGAGAGCATCCGGACCGCGGCGGAGGCGCTGGACACCGAAGAGCCGGCGGATGCCCTCCGCGGCGTTCGTGAGCTGCGGGTCTCGCTCGTGCGCACGGTCCAGCCCCACGAGGAGGCGGAGCAA
>DATKSV010000190.1:0-3869 GCA_035531535.1 Candidatus Nanopelagicaceae bacterium
TGGACGTCTTCTGCCTTCCCTCCAACGCCGAGGGGCTGTCGCTGGCCTTGCTCGAGGCGATGGCCACCGGCTGCGCGGTCGCGGCCACCCCGGAGGGCGGGGCGGCCTTGGTCGGCGGAGTTGCCGCAGCCCTGGACCCGAACGCCTTGAGCGAGTCGGTCTCGCAGCAGCTGCAGTTCTTAATGCAGGAGCCCGGAGAGCTCCGACGCCGAGGGGTCATGGCACGTGGGGAGGCGGAGCGTCATCATGGGATGTCGGCCATGCTGGACCGGCTTTTGGAAATCTACGCGGAATGCCTGGGTCGGGCAGCAGCGGACGTCAGTCCAGCCAGATGGCTGTAGGACCCGGGATTGGGTGGCCGCCACGAGCCGGCCGTCGGCGGGATGCACGACGCTGATGTGGAGGGGTTACGTGGGCGAGTCAGCAGGGGCGCGTCGTTCGTTGAGCTCCCCGGAGGCGGGGGGAGCAGTCGGCCCTCTCTGCCACGTCACGGCCGCCGCCCGCATTCTCCTCCGGGGCGCGCGGGCACAGGCTCGGTGGTGACCACACCCCAGACAGCGGTAGTGGTCGATAGTGGCGCCTGTCTGCCTCCCTCGCTGGGGGAATCGCCATGGGTCAACGTTGTCCCGATGTCGATCGAGATCGACGGCAGGACGCTGCGAGATGGGCTAGACATATCGAGCCGCGAACTTTACGCCCGGCTGGTTGGTCCTGGGCCCCTGCCGACCAGCAGTTCGCCGTCGCCCGGAGACTACCTCAAAGCATTTCTCGCGACCTCGATCCCCGAGATCGTCTGTCTCACCATCCCCGAGCGGTACTCGACCATGGGCCGCTCCGCCCGAGTCGCGGCTGAGATGCTCCGCAGTGAGGCCCCGGAGAAGCGCGTCGAGATCATCGACACAGGCACCGCCGCCGGCGGATACACCCTGGTTGCCGAGGCGGCCGCCGCCGCCTGTGCCGCCGGTCTCGATCGCGACAAGGTGGCCGCATACACCCGGGAAGTCGCCGGGAGCGCCCGCGTCATCGCCACCCTGGCGACCATGCGCTACTTGATCCGCAGCGGCCGCGTGCCCGCCCTAGCGGGCTTGGGCGGCGACCTGCTCCACGTGCGCCCTCTCTTCGCCTTCACCGCTGGGGACGTGCGCCGCCTGGCGCTGGTCCGGGGAACGAAGCGAGCGCTTCGCGCCGTGGCTGAGCAGCTTCGAGAGCAGATCCCGGCCGAGACCAAGGTGCGGTTGGCCGTCTTCTGTGGAGACGCCCCGGACACAGTTCCCGAGCTGATCAACCAGCTCCGCCAGCTCTTCGGCGACCAGCCGGTAGAGCGGCTCAACCTCACACCGGTGATCGCTCTCCACACGGGCCCCGGTCTGATCGGTGCTGCCGCCGTCGCTGACCTCCCACTGGTGGAGTGATCGCACTGGCGTCGGTCGCCCCAGTGGCGACCCCACTCGGGGTGGTGCTGGTCTGCGTCGGCGCCTATCTCGTCGGCGCCATCCCGGTGGGATGGATCGTGGGAAGATTGGCCGGGGTCGATCTGCGCCAGGTGGGGACCGGCAAGATCGGCACCAGCAACCTCTTCCACAGCGTCGGTCTTCTGCCGGCCGCCGTGGTCGGCCCTCTCCAGTTCTGCCAGGGCCTGCTTCCGGTTCTGGTCGCCCTGGCGCTCCGAGCGCCGGCCTGGGTTGCTGCAGCCGCGGGGCTCTGCGCCGTCCTCGGCAACGGCTGGCCCATATTTCTCCAGTACAACGGCGGCCGGGGGGTGGCCAGCGCCACCGGGGCGGTCGCGCTCTGGTCCTGGTGGGGAATCGGCTTTGTCCTGCTGCTGGTGATCCTCGGCGGCGCCGTTCGCAAGAGCGCGCTGAGTGTGCTGATCGCCTTCGCCGGCCTACCGGTGGTGCTCTGGCTCACCCACGACTCTTCGGCCTATGCAGTCACCGCAGTGGGCGTTGTCATCTGTCTGGTGCTGCGCCGCTTTGAGGGGTACCAGGGCGGTCCGGCCCAGCCCGGCCAGGTTCGCGACAGTCTGTTTACCCGGGTGCTCTTCGACCGCCCGCCGGGGCAACCTCCGGCTAGTACTCAGCCGATAGACTCGAAGTCATGAGCGAGGGCTCCGTCCGCCTGGAGCGCGACTCCATGGGCGAGATGGAGGTCCCGGCCAGCGCCTACTACGGAGCCAGCACCCAGCGAGCGGTCGCCAACTTCCCCATCAGCCAACTCCGGCTGCCCCGGCGGATGATCACCGCCCTGGGCGACATCAAGCGCGAGGCCGCCCGGGTCAACGCAGAACTGGGCCTGCTCCCCGCCGACCTCAGTGCCGCCATCGCCGAGGCGGCCGACCAGGTGAGCCGGGGTGACTTTGACGGCCAGTTCGTGGTCGACATCTTCCAAACCGGCAGTGGCACCTCCTCGAACATGAACGCCAACGAGGTGATCACCAACCGGGCCTTGGAACTGCTGGGGCAGGGTCGCGGGTCTCGCAACCGGATCCATCCCAACGACCACGTCAACCTGGGCCAGTCCAGCAATGACGTCTTCCCGTCGGCCATCCACCTGGCGGCGCTGGCAGCCATGCGCGAAGAGCTGGTGCCCGGTCTGGAGCACCTCGGGGCCAGTCTGGAGACGCAGCGCGATCGCTTGTGGGCGGTGATCAAGACCGGTCGGACCCACCTCCAGGATGCGACCCCGATCCGGATGGGCCAAGAGTTCGAGGGCTACCTGGGCCAGGTGCAGAGAGCCCTGGCCCGCCTCGACCTGGCTCGGCGCCAGCTGGTGGAACTGGCACTCGGGGGAACGGCGGTCGGCACCGGGATCGGCACCCACGCCGAGTTCGCCAAACGGGTTATCGCCCGCCTAGCTCCCTCCTACGACCCCGACCTGCATGAGTCCAACAACCACTTCCAGGCCCAGAGCAGCCTGGACGCGGTGGTGTTCGCGTCCGGAGCGGTCCGGGGGTCCGCCATCGCCGTCCATAAGATCGCCAGCGATCTTCGCCTGCTCAGCTTCGGCCCCCGCGCCGGCGTGGCGGAACTGCGCCTGCCCGAGGTCCAACCGGGCTCTTCGATCATGCCCGGCAAGGTCAATCCCGTCATCTTGGAGTCAGCACTGATGGTGGTAGCTCAGGTGCTGGGCGACGATGCCACGGTGGCCTTCTGCGGGGCCACCGGATCGTTACTGGAGTTGAACGTGATGCTGCCGGTGGCCGCCTACAACCTGCTTGAGGAGATCGAGCTCCTGGCCAGGGCGGCCACGAACCTGGCGGGGCAGGCGGTGGACGGGATATCAGCCACCGACCGGGGACCAGCCCTCCTGGAGCAGGGACTGGCGATCTGCACCGCCCTGGTGCCGACAATTGGCTACGACGCCGCGGCGGCGATCGCCCATGAGGCGTACCAGAGCGACAGAACCGTCCGGGAGGTGGCTCTGGAGCGATCCCAGATAGCTCCCGATGAACTGGATCGGCTGCTGGACCCCGAGCACCTAGTCGTCCCCGGCCTGGAGGTGCCCAGCGCAGGTTAGCCGGTCAGCTGGGCCTGAGCACAGTGGTCGCGTACCACTTACCACCCAGCTCGACGCAGGAGATCACGTTGGTAAGCCCTAGTGGAGCTTGAGAGATCGGAGAGCACCGGTACTGCTTGCCGTGGCCGGGCTCGTAACAGACCTGGGCGGAGATGGTGACCGTCGCCGAGGCTCCGTCCCCCAGTACCGTCCCCAGGGTGGGAGCTGTGATGGTGGCCCGTTGCCGAGCCAGAGCCCTCAGTAGATCGGCGGCCTGCGATCTCTGCCGGGGTGCCAGGTAGCTGCTGACTTGGCTCAAGTCCTTGTGCTGGATGCCGGTGATGTACCCGGCCACGGCGGCGCCTGGGTTTATG
>DATKSV010000191.1:0-32367 GCA_035531535.1 Candidatus Nanopelagicaceae bacterium
CGGCAGGCCCCAGCCCAGCCGCCGCGCGGGCCGCCTGAGCCAGTCCGATCGCCGGGTGATCGTTCCCCAGGGCGCCGGCGGGGCGCCGACCCAACTCGCGGATCGAGAACGACACCCCGTCGCCCGCGAGCGAGGCGGCGATCATGGCCCGTGCGGTGGCCTCGCCACGATCGAGGACCGCCGCGTCAACGGCGCGCAGATCGAGTTGAAAAACCGACCGCGACGCGATCACATTGATCCCCGTGCCGCCGCTGAACGTCCCGATGTTCACCGCGATTCCAGGCACCGCCGGCGGGAGGCCATACGCCAGCCCGCTGACCGCTCGGGCCAACTCGTGGACGGCCGAAGGGGCGCTGCGATTATGCCACGAATGCCCACCCGGGGTCTCGCAGCCAACTTCCAGGCGGGTGCTGCCCACGGCGCCAGTGACCAGATCATCCACTCCGTGTCCCTCAAGCGCCACCACGAAGCGGGCGGATCGATCGGCCAGGAGTCCGCGGATGCCGCGCAGGTTCCCCAGCCCTTCCTCGCCCACCGTGGCCACCAGGAGCACGTCACCCTCTGGCGGAGCGGTTCGCAGATCGGCGGCCAGGGCCAGAAGCGCGGCCAGGGCGAGCGAATTGTCTCCGATCCCCGGACCCACCAGGCGATTGCCCGAACGCGCCGGCCTTGGCGTGACCTCCGCGCCGAACACCGTGTCCAGGTGCGCGGCCACCACCACCGGTGGACCGCCGCCGCGCGTGCCCTTGATAGGGGCCAGCACATTCCCATGGGCGTCGCCCTCCGGAAACACCCCCGGAGTAGCCGCCAAGCGGGCGGTGATGAGCGCCGCCCGCGCCTGCTCCGACCCAGTAGGCGAGGGCGCCGAGCAAATAGCCAGGGCGTCCGCGATCACTCGTTCAAGATCTAGCATCTTCCCCTCAAATCGGCACGCCCCCCGCCCGCAAGGCGGACTCAATCGCCTCTACATCGGCCACGCAACCACCCCAGGGTCCGCCGCCTACCGCTTGCAGCGCCGCCCACAGGCGCGTATCGTCGGGAAGCCGCGGGTCCGCCGCCAGATCGGAGCGTGGGGGCCGCGCGGCCAAGACGCGGGCGCCTTCCTCCGCCGTCACCTCGGAGCCTGTCTCACCGATAAAGTCGATGCTGCCCTCCAGGCGTCGCTGGTCGATGATGACGCGAATCCGGTCTCCTTCACGAAGCTTCCCGATCGGGCCGCCCGCCAGGGCCTCGGGTGCGATGTGGCCGATACAGGCGCCGGTCGACACCCCCGAAAAGCGCGCGTCGGTCAGCACCGCGACATGCTTGCCGAACGGCAGGTGCTTCAGGGCGATGGTAATCTGAAAGATCTCTTCCATCCCGGCCCCGCGCGGTCCCCGGCACATGAGCACGATCACGTCGCCGGCTCGGATCCGGCCCGGCCCCAAGCTTTTCAGGGCCGCAATCACCGCCGACTCGGTGGTAAATACGCGCGCCGGGCCAGAGTGTCGATACACGCCGTCATCGTCGACCACGGTGGGATCGATGGCGGTGCTCTTAATGACCGAGCCATGGGGGGCCAGGTTCCCGCGCGGGAAGGTCACCGTGCTGGTCATCCCATTCGCGGTGGCGCGCTCCGGTGAGTAGATCACCTCGTCGGGATTGACGCCGTCCTGGCGCGTCAGGTGTTCACGGAGATTCTGGCGCCGCTCCGAGCCTTCCCACCACTCCAGGATCTCGCCGAGGGTCGTCCCCGCCACGGTCAGAGCGTCGAGGTGCAACAATCCCAGTCGCCGCAGGTGGAGCATCACCTCGGGCACCCCGCCAGCCAGAAACACCCGCACCGTTGGGTGGCCAACCGGCCCATTGGGAAGAACATCCACCAAGCGTGGTACCTGCAAGTTCACCCGATGCCAATCCTCGACCGTGGGTCGGGCCAGTCCGGCGTGGTAGGCGATAGCCGGAACGTGCAGCAAGAGGTTCGTGGAGCCGCCAAAGGCGGCATGCACCACCATGGCGTTGTGGATTGCCTTGGGTGTGAGGATGTCGCGCATCGCCAGACCCCGCTCCTCCAGGCGCAGAGCCGCCCGCGCTGAGCGGCGGGCCATATCCAGCCAGAGCGGCTGGCCCGAGGGGATGAGGGCGCTATGGGGGAGCGACAGCCCCAACGCCTCACCCACCACCTGCGAGGTGGCGGCGGTCCCCAGGAACTGGCAGCCACCGCCGGGCGACGCGCAGGCTCGGCAGCCCATGTCCGCCGCTTGTTGTAAGGTAATCAGCTTGTTGGCGAACCGAGCCCCGATCGACTGCACTTTGCCCGCGTCCTCGCCCTCCAGCGCGGGAAGGGTGACCCCGCCAGGCACGAGCACGCAGGGAAGGTCATGCATGGCCGCCAGGGCCATCATCATGGCGGGCAGGCCCTTGTCGCAGGTGGCCACCCCAATCACCCCCGTCCGGGTAGGGAGCGAGCGGATCAGCCGGCGAAATACCTGCGCCGCGTCGTTCCGGTAGGGAAGGCTGTCCATCATGCCAACCGTGCCCTGGGTCCGCCCATCGCACGGGTCGGTGACGAAGCCCGCGAAGGGGATCGCTCCATGGGCGCGCAGTTCGTTCGCCGCCGCCTCCATCAGCAGGCCGACTTCCCAATGGCCTGTGTGGTACCCCAGAGCAATGGGACGGCCGTCGGGAGCGCGAATACCCCCCTGCGTACTGAGGATGAGAAACTCCTTCCCCCCCAGCTTATCCGCCTCCCAGCCCATGCCCGCGTCCTGGCTGAGCCCAAAAATGTCACCGCTGGGCCGTTCCAACAGCATCTGCTCGGTCAGGGGCAGGCTCCCCTGGGGGCCATCGGCGAACGTGGGAACCGCGTACAGCGCGCGGTCACCGGCGTCCAGAAGACCGGGATCCAGTTCGTACCCGTCGCCGTTCATCCGTCACTCCCGACCTTGACTACCAGCCCGCCAACACGTATTCGCTACACCCCCGACCGCAGTCGGCCCAGCGCTACCCCCCACGACCCGCAAGCGGATACCCCGGTCGGGGGATCGGATATTAGCCTTCAAAGACTCGATGGCGCGCGCGCGCCTCGGCCTCGCTCAAAAGCGCCCGCCTTTTTACCAGATAGCGATCCACCAAACCAACCAAGGTCGCATGGCTCCAGGTCAACGGTGAAACCGAGAGCGGGGCGCCGGTCAAGGGGTGTACCTGCTCGGCCAGGGCGCCGCTCGCCAGCGCTCTGGCCCGCACCCACTCAAGGGTGGCCCGCACCGGGGCCAGGTCCTCTACCGCGCGGGCTCGCATCACATCATATTCGGCCATCCACAAGGTGCAAATGAACCAGGGGTTGCCGGGAATATTCTCGATATCGGAACTGACCTGATAGTAGTAGTCATTACTGTATCTCGCCACCCCGCCGATCGGCGTCTTGCAGGTGAGACTCTTCCGGAGGGCCAGCATAGTGGATATGGCGCGTGGATCGTCAGGATCGATCATGCCGAAGCGGATCAAGCCATAGATACTGCTGTCTGGGACATGATGCCGGTCCACCACGCCGTTACGGCGAACCGTCACCATCCGCACGAAGGACCCGGCCTCGTCGCTCCACAGATGGCGCAGCGCCGCCTCGCGAATTTCGGACGCCGCCGCTCGATAGCGCGCGGCCCGCTCGTGCTCACCGAACAGATCGGCGAACCGCGCCCCCGCTTCAAGACCGGCCCACACAGTGCCCACGGTAAAGGAATGGATCCCGTAGCGTTCCTCCCATAGGTCGTGCGACGCGGCCGGCAACCCCGTATGCGGTTCCCGGTAGGTCACGAGAAAATCGGCGACTGGGCGCACCAGCTTCCGATAGAGGGGCCGAAGATACTCCACGTCCCGGCTCTGATTATAGTGGACCCATAGCCCATACAGGAGGAGAGCACTCTCATCCTCCTGGATTGGCAGGCGCGCGTTTCCATCCGCGTCCGACCAGGGATGCCACGAACTCGCCAGGCTGCCGTCCGGATTGTACTTGTGCAACAGGTAACCCTCCGGTTCAACCAGCTTGCTCATCAGCACGTAGAACCGCCGGGGAGCCTCCCTGTATCCCGCCAGGTCCAGCGCCTCGGCCACCAGCGCGCCGTCGCGTGGCCAGACATAGCTGTAATGATCGCGAGCCACCTCGGCCACGTCAGTGTCATTCGCGGCGATAATAGCGCCGCTATAGTCAATTTGCGTGCGCACGATCAGCAGGCTGCGCTTGTAGAGTTCGGCCACCTCCGGTGAGAGGTCGCCAAAGTCCCGGCCGTCCTTCTCCGCCCACACTCTCCAGTAGTCGGCGGTCCGACGAATCATCGCCTCTGGACGACGTTCTTCCACCTCGCGCGAGAGATCCTCGACCTCGCGCATGGTGCGGCCGACGCATAGCCAATGGTGTACGGTCGATGCCCCCCCGGGCGGCAGCGCCACATGCAACGCGATCACCCCGTCGACCGAGCCCTGGGCGATGGCATTCCGCCCCAGCACCCCGTCCTCCGCGTCGCGCCAGGTTCCCTCGCTCTGATGAATGACCTTCGTACCGGTAGCCCAACTGGCGATTCCGTCGAGAGAGAGTTCCTTGATTCGGCCACTATGGTCCGGACTTGAATCGGCATCGCCATCCGGGTCCGCCTCCCCCAGAACGGCGGCTGATCCGCCGGCCAGCAGATAGCGTTCGCGCTTATAAAAGATCAGCGATCGACTTTGGGGACGGTAGCAGACGGTATCGCCCACCTCGGTTTCATAGAGATACGAGTCGTAGTGCAACATGATCCGCACGTCACGCGCCCGGCCCAGCAGGTCGCGGATGCGAAACCGCCGAAGCAGCACTGGGCGATCGAAATCCACGCAGTCCTGGCAGACCAAGCTGAGCCCAAGGCGCTCGGACTTCGCCTCCACGTTGGTCACCAGGGTTCCCGGTAGGTAGGCCATGGTCCGTTCCCAGGCAGGATTATCCAGCCAGGCAAAATCCCCATCGACCCAGACCCCAAGTCGGTTAATATGGCCCGCCGTTTGGTTCTCGCTCCCCACGTGTGGGTAATAGATATCGCGGATACGGAAGTGGCTGTCGAAGGTAACCAGCAGCCTGCCGTTACTGATTGGAAGATCTCGAGGCATATACGCTCCTTGCCGACATAGTATCGCAGGTTCCGGCGCGGGCGGGAATTGAAGCCTTGCCAAGAAAGAGGGCATACTGGCAGTACGGGTGGGTAATCGGCGACAAGCGCCGGACCACGTCTAGCGGAGGAAAGCGCATGACCAATCTAACCTTCTACTTCGATCCCCGTTGCCCCTGGGCCTGGAAGACATCGCTGTGGGCCCGTGAGGTGCAACGTCAAGGAGCGATTACCCTCAATTGGAAGCTCTTCTCGTTGCGAGAGATCAACCGCGACCAGGTTCCTCCGCCAACCGAGGCCGATGCGGCCCTGCGCGCCTTGTGGTTGGCTCGAAAAGAGGGTGGTCAGGAGGCCATTGACCGCCTCTACCTGGCGCTTGGCCGGGCCAGCCACGATCGGCAAGCGGATCTCAGGAGCCACGATGTTCTGATAGCGGCGGCGGCTCAGGCGGAACTTGATCCAACCCTGGTAGACCGAGCGGTGGCCGACCCCGCCACCAGCAAAGCCGTACTGGAGGAACACCACGATGCCGAACAGCGTCTCCAAGCATTCGGCGTACCCTGGCTGGTGGTGGAAGACCAGGATTTCGGCTTCTACGGACCGATCGTGGACGAGGTTCCCGAGGGTCAAGCCGCATTGGATCTCTGGGAACATAGCTCCTGGCTGCTGAGGCAACCACACTTTTATGAACTCAAGCGGCCTCGCTAAAAGGTGGCGCCATGAGTTTGCCCCCACCTGAAGCCCTAGACTTGGTGCATACCACCCACGAGAACGCGGCCGCCGTGCTCGGCCCGCATCTACTTCCGAGTGGAGACACCCGCATTGTCACCTTTCAACCGCGGGCGGCGTTGGTGGAGGTGGTTTTGCCGGAAGCCGAAGGTCCGCCAATTCCCATGCGCCCCGAGCACCCCGATGGATTGTTTTCCCTCACCCTCCCTGACCTGCGGGCCGAGTGTCGGTATCGACTCCGGGTCACCGGACCGGCGGGTGAGGTCGGCGAGATTGAGGATCCCTATCGTTTCCCGCCCCTTCTGGGGGAGTTAGACTTGCATCTCCTGGGCGAGGGCACGCAGAGCCGCGCCTACGAGTACCTGGGCGCCCATCCCCGCACCGTGGACGGCACGGAGGGAGTCCACTTCGCGGTCTGGGCCCCAAACGCGCGCTGGGTCTCGCTGATCAGCGATTTCAACGCCTGGGATCCGCGTGCGCATCCCCTGCGTAAGCGCGGCGCGGGCGGCATCTGGGAGCTGTTCATTCCGGGAATGACGGTTGGCGACCACTACAAGTTTCATCCGCGCTCCGCCTTACAGGACTACCAGGTCGACAAAGCCGATCCGTATGGGTTCTCGGCCGAGTTACGCCCATTGACCGCGTCGATCGTCACGGACCTGTCGGACTTCACCTGGCGCGACGAGGAGTGGCTTCGCCGACGGGCACAGTCCAACAATCTAGGGGTTCCGGTCGCCGTCTACGAGGTCCATCTGGGGTCGTGGCGAAGGAGACCCGATGGCGGCTTTCTCAACTACCGCGAACTGGCCGAGCAACTGGTCGAGTACGTCCTCGACATGGGCTACACCCACATCGAATTGATGCCGGTGACCGAACACCCGTTCGACGTCAGTTGGGGTTACCAAACCACAGGCTACTATGCCCCCACCAGCCGCTTTGGCAGCCCAAGCGACTTCATGTATTTCGTCGATTACTGCCACCAACACGGGGTCGGCGTCTTCATGGACTGGGTACCCTCGCACTTCGCCAAGGAGGGCCACGGGCTGGGCTACTTCGACGGCAGCCATATCTACGAGCACGCCGACCCCCGACAGGGCGAGCACTTTGATTGGGGAACCTACGTCTTCAATTATGGCCGGGGCGAGGTGTTGACCTTCCTGCTCTCCAATGCCCGCTTCTGGCTTGAGGTCTATCATCTGGATGGCTTTCGGGTCGATGCCGTCGCCTCCATGCTCTACCTGGATCACCAGCGGGAACCAGGCCAGTGGGTGCCGAACCACTATGGGGGCCGGGAAAACCTCGAGGCGGTGGAGTTTCTCCGCGCCTTCAACAGCATGGTGCATGAGCTGTTTCCGGGGGTGTTGACCATGGCCGAGGAATCGACGTCCTGGCCGATGGTCTCCCGCCCCGTCTATCTGGGGGGACTGGGTTTCAGCCTGAAGTGGAACATGGGCTGGATGCACGACACCCTGGAATATATCAAGACCGATCCGCTCTATCGACGTTTCATCCACAACACCGTCACCTTCTCCATGCTCTACAACTACGCCGAAAATTACCTCCTGCCCCTATCGCACGACGAGGCGGTGCATGGCAAGAGCCCGCTGGTCTATAAAGCGCCTGGAGATGAGTGGCAAAAGTTCGCCAATCTGCGGGCCATGCTTGGCTACATGTGGGCGCATCCCGGCAAGAAGCTCCTGTTCATGGGAGGCGACTTTGCTCAGACCAGCGAATGGAACTTCGATGCTCAGTTGCCCTGGGAGTTGTTGGCGCACCGCCCGCACCAAGGGGTGCAAGACTGGGTGCGGGCGCTCAACCTGCTCTACACCACCCACCCCGCGTTGTCGGAGCTTGACTACGAACCGGAGGGCTTCGCCTGGATCGACTGCAAGGATGTCGATCAAAGTGTCTTAATCATGCTGCGCCGCGGCAAGCCGCGCCTAACGACACGCGCCGCGGATAGCCCGGCCGCTGTGGAGGAGTCACGGCCCTTCCTGATCATTGCCTGTAATTTTACCCCGGTCGTCCGGCATGCCTACCACGTCGGCGTGCCGTTCCCGGGCGAGTATCGTGAACGCCTGAATAGCGACGACCGGAGATTCGGGGGCAGCGGCGTGATCAACGAGGGTCCCCTCTACTCCACCCCTGGCAAGGTACACGACCTGGCGCAGTCGATCATCATCACCTTACCTCCCCTGGGCGTAGCCTTCATCGAGCGGGCTGATTAGAACACCAGCCCGAGGGTGTAAGAACATCGCAATAATCCCCACTTTACTGATCGGGCCTGATGGGCTGTCAACGTAAACGAAGATCCTAACACTAAAGGGTCAGGATCACGGTAAACATGGCTTCTTGACGGACCACTAGGCGCCGAGGCACCGCCGGCCATCGACCCGCACGATCTCCTGCATGGTGGCCCGGTCGGTGGTATCGGGCGCTCCCAGCGCGGCGCGGGCATCGTGGACGGCGGCGCAGCGGGCGTGAGCCCAGGTGGCCTCGGCCAGGGCCAGTTGGGCCGCCGTCTGGCCGGGATGGCTCAGGGTCGGGTTGGCGAGCGCGCGGCGCCAGTCCGCGAGGGCCGCCGCGCGCTGCCCGAGCGCCAGTTCCGCCTGGGCCCGCAGCCGATAGCCGTCCCCATCCCGTGCATCCATGGCCAGGGCCTGGTTGGACAGGTCGAACGCTTGTTTCGCCTGCCCCTGCCAGAGCGCCACCTCCGCCCAGGAGGTCAGCGGGTCGGGATGGTGAGGAGCCAGTACGGCGGCCCGGGCAAAGGCCAGGGCGGCGCGCTCCAGCCATGCCTGGTTCCAGGTTTGGGGCTTGGTGAAGTCATGCCCCAGCCCGGCCCAGCGCTCGTAGGCCTTGCCGGTGTCCCGCAGTTGATCCGGGTTAAAGGGGTTGAGGCGAGCCGCCTGGCCGAAGTCCGCCAGAGCCTGCTCGTAGAGTTGGTTGGCCTGCGTGGCCGCCGGGCCGCCCACCTGACCGGCGTCCTGGGCCCAGTTGACCAGGGTGGTCCCCAGGTCCAGCAGATACTCTTCCCGCTGCGGCGCGCTGGGGGCGGTGGCCAGCGCCTGCTCCTGGTCGGCGGCGGCGGCGGAGAACTGGCGGAGGGCCAGGATGGGCTGGGGAGAGAGCCCGCGCGGCAGCGGTGTCTGACCGGCGTTGCCCTGGGCGGCGGTGGTCAGGTTCGCCCCTTGACGAGCCAGGACATCGGCCCCGGTGGCGGCCGCGCCGTTGGCCCAGACCTGCCAGGTCACCCAACCGGCCGCCAGACAGGCGACGCCGGCGAGCCCCGCCGGGATCCACTGCCCCGGCCGCCTGGGTACCCGGGTGGGAGCGCCGCCGTGGCGTGGACGCGGCGTGCCCACCGGCCCAGCGGGCGTCGGCGTGACCTGGTACATCGCCCAGAGAGCCCCGGCCAGGCCGGCGATCAGCCAGGTAAAGAGATCGGTGGCCACGATGGGGATGCCGAAGAACCCTTCCCCCACATGACTGGCCAGCGCCGCCAACAACGCGGCGGCCAGGGCCCGCTGGGTGGGATCGGTTCCCACGGTGAGAAGCCGATACAAGACCCCGGTGGTCACCCCGAGGAGGGCCAGGAGGGCGACCAGACCGAGGATCCCGGTCTCCACCACCGCGTCCAGGAACAGGTTGTGAGTCCGGTCAGGGACGGCATTGGGGGCCTCGATGTGGCGGAGCACGGTGGGGTAGACCGGGTAATAGCACCAGGTGAGGGCCTCGGGGCCGCAGCCGAGCAGCGGTCGTTTGGGAATCAGCCCCAGGGCCGGGCCCCAGATATCCAGCCGCACCTCCGAGGTGCCGGAGGCGGCGGGGGTCCATTGCAGCAAGCGAAGGGCGCTGTTCTCGTGCATCGGCCCCAGGGCGACCCGGCCGAGCAGGTTGGCGCCGAGGAGGACGGCGACCATCAACCCAGCGACGGCAAGCGTACCCCGGCGTAGCCAACGCAGTTCCCAGGCGCGCGCCAGAGCCAACCCGAACACCGCCAGCCCAACGAGCAACCCGGCGAAGGGGCCGCGGCTTTTGGTGAAGATCAGGGCGCCCAGTTGCAGCCCCAGGATCAGGCTCCAAAGAAGAATCCAGCCAGCCCACTCCCCCCACCCACCGATCCTGTCCTGCTTGACCCGCGCCGCCGTCACCAGGCACCAGAGAGCGAACGGGATGGTCATCACCAACACCGCCCCCAGGAAGATCGGATTGCCCAGAGTACCGGGCACCCGATTGCTCAGATCGATCTGCTGCCAGGGCAACGGATCATGCCCGAAGTGCTGGACCCAGCCGTAGCCAGCCGGCGGCACCCCAGCCAGGGCCATGATCCTTCCCAGGCGGCTTGCCTGCGCGGGAGTGCGAAGCAGCGTCAGAACCACCACCCCTGCCACCAGGTAGGCCAGGAGGGTGAGCGCGCCCTGGCCCCGAGCATAGGAACCGTTCCAGCTCAACTCAGGCAGCATCGAGGTAGCGGTGGCCAGCAAGGTGACCAGGGCCAGCAGCAGCATGGGTGGCAGGGTAGGCCGCGTCCGAAGCACCCTGACCAGACGGACAGCGAGATCCCGCGGGGAGCGCCGCCCAAGCCGTTGTCTGATTTGCGCGGCGCCAAGCAGGGTCAGGGTGAGATGGAGCAGGGCCAGCGTTCCTAGGAGGGCCGCCCCATCGCGAAGGAGGATCGCCTTGTCCGGCTCGAAGGCACGCTGGTCATCGACCTTGAAGTAGGAGGGGATGGCGAGCACGAGGGCCAGCCAGCCGAACTCGATGAGCGCCGCCAGGACACCGACCGCGCGTGCGCGCATGGTTACCCTTCTTGCGTGGGGAGCGAAAGCGCTGCCAGTATACCAGGTACGAACATCCTTGCTGCAACCACATCGCCCAGTCGAGTATGCTAGGCCAGAGAAGGATCCAGAAAGGAGCAGCCGATGGACAGGGATGGGCGCGCGGGGAGGCGGCGCTGGGCCGCGGGGGTAGTGGGCGCGCTGCTGGTGGTGAGCGGCGGCGCGGGGCGAGCCGTAGCCGGGAGTCCGAGCGCCGGCCTGAGCGGGCGGTGGGCTCTGGAGGGGACGGGACCGGCGGGGCTGGTGAACAGCGGTGGGCGCATCGGCGTCCTCCACCTCCGCCAGCATGGGCACGCGCTCACCTTCACCCTGACCAGCGGGCGACACCGGTACGGCGGTTCTGGCGTGGCCACCTGGCCGCCGCCCCGGCTGACCCTCACCTGGCGGATGCCGGGGGTGGGTCTGGTACGCTTTAGCGGTGGAACCCTGGTGCATGGGCGCATCCTGGGCCAGTGGAGCGATGGCCATGGAGATGACGGGGGCACGCTGCTGGTGCGTCTGGGCCGCTGACCGGATCGATGCCGGTTGCCTGACGTAACAGGCTCGGGACCATGGCGGGAAAACTGGTGAAGCAGCGAAGTAGATCTTTACAACCGCCGTACTGGTGTGGTAGGGTGGCGTGGTATCCGTAGGGTCCTCGTGGTGCGTGCTTAGCGGGGGTGCGAGATGCGACGGATGCGGCCGGTTCTTATTTGGTTGACTGCCTTATTGCTGCTGGGGCAGCAGTTCCCCGGATCGACGGCGCAAGTCGCGCGCGGGGCCTCCACAATCCAGGCGGCGCCTCATCGGCCCGCAGGGATCGCAGGCGCTCTGGCCACCGGCGGCGTAGCCAGGGTGCATCGCGCACGGAAGCAGGCGATCCCGGCCACGGGCGGCCAGGGAAGCTCCGGACTGCTGACCCCCGCACCCATTACGCTCGCCTCCCCCCAGTTGACCGCGACCCTTCGCCGGCTGAACAGCGCCTTGCCGCGGTTGACTGGCCCGACCGGCCGCGCCGCCCTGGCCGGTCGGGCCGCGAGCTTCAGCCGGCTGCCGATGAGTTTCGAGCCCAACCTGGGCCAGGCCGACCGGTCCGTCTCCTTCCTGGCGCACGGCGTCGGCGGGACGATCTTCCTGACCGACCAGCGCCTGGTGCTGATCCTTCCCACCCTTGCCCCGCCGATGCGGCAGCCGGCAGGCACGCCACGCGCCGGCCTCCCCGGGCTGGGCCTGGAGCACCCGCGCGACCCGCTGGTGCAACGTAGTACACCAATCACCTCCACCGTGGTGGCCCTGCGGTACCTGCATGCCAACCCCCATCCCCACGTGGTAGGACTGGACAAGTTGCCCGGCGTGGTCAACTATTTCACCGGCAGCAACCCCGCACGGTGGCATACTAACATCCCCACCTACGGGCGCGTGGAATACCAGGACCTCTACCCCGGCATCGACCTGGTGGTGTACGGTAATCAAGGGCACGAAGAGTATGATTGGGTCGTGGCGCCCGGCGCCGATCCAGCAGCGATCCAGATGGGCGTGGAGGGAACCGGAGGCGCCCGACTCGACGCGAACGGCCGTCTGGTCCAGCATGCCGGCAACCTCACGATCGAGCAGGAGCAGCCGCTGATCTATCAGACGGGAGGCGGCAGGCAGAAGGTCGTCAGTGGGGCTTGGCGGCTTCTCGGTGACCGAACGGCCAGCTTCTCCCTAGGCCCCTACGACCACACCCAGCCGCTCGTAATCGATCCCGGGCTGGTCTATAGCACCTACCTCGGCGGCAGCGGCAGTGACGAGGCGCGGAGCATCGCGGTGGACGGCAACGGCAATGCCTATGTGGCCGGGATCACCATGTCGACGGATTTTCCCCTGGCGAACGCGCTCAGCAGCCACTTCATCCCCGGCTGGACGAACGTCGATACCTTCGTCTGCGGGTTGAACGCCGCGGGCAGCGCGCTGCTCTTCAGCACCTACATCACCGGTTCCTATAACAACAACGGTCCCAGCCTGGCCCTGGACGGCAGCGGCAATATCTATCTGGCGGGCAACACCGACTCGACGCAGTTCCCGACCACGCCCGGCGCCTTCCAGACCCAGTATCCTGGGGGGTACATGGTGCCCTTCGTCACCAAACTCAACCGCGCGGGGAACGCGCTCCTCTACGGCACCTACCTGGGCGGCGCCGGCAACTCCGGATGGGGCGCCGGCATCGCGGTCGACACCGCCGGCAACGCCTACCTGACCGGCTACACGGATGACCCCCACTTCCCTACTACCCCTGGCTCGTATCAACCCACCTACATCGGCAACAACGCCATCGGCAGCGATGCCTTCGTCACCAAGTTGAATGCCAGCGGCAGCGGGCTCGTGTACAGCACCTTCCTGGCCGGCACGAGCGATCAGCAAGCAACCTCCATCGCCATTGATAGCAGCGGCCAGGCCTACATCGTCGGCGAGACGTCATCGACCGACTACCCCACGACCGCCGGCGCTGTCCAGAGGCAACATCTCGGCGGCTACTACACCGGCTTCGTCACCCAACTGAACGCGACCGGAACCGGCCTCGTCTACAGCACCTACCTGGGCGGGAGCACCGGCATGGACGGCGGCATGAAAATCGTGCTGGACGGCGCCGACAACGCCTACGTCACCGGACGGGCGGATTCGCGCGATTTTCCCATCACCCCAGGCGCGTGGAGCGCTAGCCAGGCCGGCGGCGACGGCTTCGCGGCCAAGCTTTCGCCGACCGGCAGCCTCCTCTATAGTACCTACCTGGCCGGCGCTGGGTGGGGCTGGAGCCTCGCCGTCGATCCCGCCGGGAACGCCTACATCACGGGCAATACCGGCACGAACACTATGCCCACGACGAGCGGCGCGATCCAGCCAACCAAGTCGGGTGACGCCGACGCATTCTTGCTGGAACTCAACCCCACGGGCAGCGCCCTCCTCTATGGGACCTACCTTGGCGGGAGCGGCTTCGACATTGGCAAGGATCTTGCCCTTGATGGCAATGGCAAGGTGTATATCGTCGGCGCCACTGCCTCGTCCAACTTCCCCACCATCGCTGCCTACCAAGGAAGCTTCGGGGGGAATCAAGACGCCTTTGTGGCCAAACTAACGCTCACAAACTACGGAGTGCTCTCGGTCACCGCCGGAGCGACCCCCTCATCCTTCTTCCCCTCGGGCGGGCAGACGACGGCGATTACGGGGACGGTGATCGGGCCGCCGAGCGATCCCACCTTCGCCAGCACCCCGCTCACCGTGACCACCACGATCATGAGCGGCACCACGACCATTCACACCCTGGTTCCCGTGAGCAACAAGCCGCACACCCTGTGGACCTGGGATGGGAAGGACGACACGGGGACCATCGTGCCCGCGGGAGTGTACACGGCCACGGTGACGGCGGTGGCGGGGAGTGGACTCTCCGGCACGGCCAGCGTGCCGATCACCGTGCTGGGCGATGGGCCGACGACGCCGCCCTGCGAGCAAGGGATGGCGGTGGGGGGGCCGAACGGCGGTACTAACCCCTCCCCGCAGGACGTGGTGCTGGGGGTGAATACCCAATCGGGGAACTATACCACGAGCGGCGACGACGGCGCGGGGATTCCGGCGGGGGCCAACCTGGGGCTGGAATGGACCCGATACTACCATAGCGAGAGCAGTTGCGGCAGCGAGCCGCCCCTCGCCTATCTGCCCTTTGGCGCGGGCTGGACCTTCACCTATGACGAGCAGTTGGTGATCACGGGGGGCAGTCCGGGAACGCCGGGGAGCAGCGTGGTCCATGTGCTGGAGGATGGGCAGCGGGTGCCCTACGCCAACCCGGTGTTCGATGAACTGACCCAGCAGTACGACTACAGTGGACCGGTGGGCTCGGGCGATCATCTCTCCTACCTGCCGAGCCTGGATCTCTATCAAGTGACCTATTGCTCGCACGGCTGCGGAGCCTTTTTCAACGACGGGGGGCAGTTGACGGCGGTGGGCGACCCGCACGATCCGACCAGCACCACCCCGGCGGTCAGCCTGAGCTATCACGGCAAGGGGCTGACGAAGGTGACCCTGGCCGACGGGAAGACGCTCACGATCACCAGTAACGCCACGTCAGGCCAGATCAGCGCCATGACCGATCCCCAGGGGAACACCTGGACCTACACCTACACCGGCAACCAGTTGACCGCAGTGCAAGAGCCCGACGGCACGACCTGGGGCTACACCTACGGGAGCAGCGGCGGGGCCACCGGGAAGCTGATCTCGTGGACCGATCCGGCAAGGAAGGCCACCACCATTACCTATGATGACACGAGCGGACGGGCGACCAGCGTCACCGATCCCGGCTTCACCACCACGTTCGCCTACACCGGCGGCCCCACCGGGACCAGCGGCACCGGGCCGATCACCGCCACCACGATCACCGATCCGATCGGCGGGGTGCGCCTGGACTATTATGATTCCCATGGCCGCCTGCGCCAGACCACCGACCCCAGCGGGGTGACCGCGGTGCAGGACGTGGACGCGGGCTACCACCCGGTGGGAGCGGTCCTCGCGGGCAGCCAGGGGACGCTACGCACCGACAGCAGCTACGATGCCAATGGCGATCTGCTCTCCAGCGTCGATGGGCTGGGCAACGTCAGCTTCAACCAATATGACGTCCTGGGGGATCTGCTCACCCACACCGACCAGGCGGGCAATGTCACTACCTACCAGTACGACCCGGCGGGCGACCTCCTCACCAGCACCGACCCTTTGGGGCGGGTGACCAGCGCCGCCACCTACGACGCCAACGGGAACCAGCTCAGCCTGACCGACGCCGCCGGGCACACCAGCACCTTCGCCTACGATGGCTATGGCAACCAGACCAGCAGCACCGACCCCTTGGGGAACACGACCAGCACCAGCTACGACGCCCTGGGCCATCCCCTGGTGGTGACCGCCGCCGATGGGGGGATCACCCGCTCCGCCTATGACGACCAGGGGCGGCTGGTCAGCCAGACCGACCCGCTGGGCCGAACCACCCAGTATCAATACGACGCCCTGGGGCGCACGGTGGCGGTGACCGATCCCGAGGGTGGGGTGACCAGCAGCGTCTACGACGCCAATGGAAACCTGGCCGTCACCGTCGACCCCTTGGGGAATACCACCAGCTACGACTACGACGCCCTGGGGCGGACCATCGCGGTGACCGACCCGCTGGGTAACGTGACCCACAGCGCCTACGACGGGGCGGGCCGCCTCCTCAGCCAGGCCGACGCCCTGGGGGTGGTGACCCTAAGCAACCACTACGACGACGCCGGACAACTGACCGAACGCGACGACGCCCTGGGAGGGAAGACCACCTATGCCTACGACCAGGGTGGGCGGCTGCTGACCGAGACCGACCCCCTGGGGCACGCCACCAGCTATGGCTACGACGCCCTGGGGCGGACCATCGCGGTCACCGACCCGGCGGGCGGGCTTACCACCAGCAGCTACGACGCCAATGGACGGCTGACTGCCGGCACCGACGCCCTGGGCTACCTCACCAGCTACGGCTACGATGCCCTGGGCCAGACCATCGCGGTGACCGACCCCAATGGCGGGGTGACGAGGAGCGCCTACGATGCCGACGGGCGGCTGGCCGTCAGCACCGATCCGCTGGGCTACCAGACCCGCTACGGCTACGACGCGATGGGACGGACGGTGGCGGTGACCGACCCGACAGGCGGGGTGACCACGAGCGCCTACGACCTGGATGGGGAACTGCTCAGCGGCGCCGATCCGCTGGGGAACACCACCAGCTACGGCTACGACGCCCTGGGGCGGACGATCGCCGTCACCGCGCCCGACGGGGGGGTGAGCCGGAACACTTACGACCTGGGCGGGCGGCTCGTGGCCGGTACCGATCCCCTGGGGGCGACCACGCGCTACGGCTACGACGCGCTGGGGCGGACCCTCGCGGTCACCGATGCCCTGGGGAACCTCACCACGAGCCGCTACGATGCCGATGGACGGCTCATGGCCGGCACCGATCCCCTCGGCAATTCCACCCAGTATGGCTACGACGCCCTGGGACGGACGATCGCCCTGACCGATGCCCTGGGCGGAGTGACCACGAGTGCCTACGACCTGGCGGGCCGCCTCGTCACCAGCACCGACCCGCTCGGGAACCAGACCATCTACGGCTACGACCCGGCGGGGCGGCGGACCAGCACCCTGGACCCCACGCATCAGCTGTGGAGCAGCGCCTATGACGCCAAGGGCGAGTTGATCCAGACCAGCGATCCCCTGGGCGACCTGACCCAGTATGCTTACGACCCGCTGGGCCATACGGTGATCGTCACCGATGCCCTGGGTCACGCCAGCCGGAGCGCCTACGACCTGGATGGGCGGCTCCTGACCAGCCTCGACCCCCTGGGGAACCCGACCAGCTACGGCTATGACGCGCTGGGGCGGACCATCGCCGTCACCGATGCCCTGGGCGGGGTGACCACCAGCAGCTACGACGCCGCCGGCCGATTGCTGGCCGGTACCGATCCGCTGCGCCTGACCACCAGCTATGGCTACGATGCCCTGGGGCGGACCATCGCCGTCACCGATCCCACCGGGGCGGTGACCGGCAGCGCCTATGACTTGAACGGGCGTCTCCTGACCAGCACCGACCCCCTGGGCAACCAGACGTCCCATGGTTACGACGCCCTGGGCCGAACGGTCGCGATCACCGACCCCCTGGGCGGGGTGACGCGGAGCGCCTACGACCCCGTCGGCCGGCTGACCACGAGCACCGACCTCCTGGGCAACCAGACCCACACCGCCTACGACGCCCTGGGGCGGACGGTGGCCGTCACCAATGCCCTGGGTCAGGCGACGACCAGTGCCTACGATGCCGATGGGCGGCTCCTGACCAGCACCGATGCGTTGGGACACGCCACCAGCTACGGCTACGACCCCCTGGGCCGGGTGCTGAGCAGCACCGACCAACTGGGGAACCGGACCGTCAACAGCTATGACGCGGCGGGCCGCCTCCTGGCCACCACCGACCCCCTGGGCCAGGTCACCCACTACCAGTATGACGCCCTGGGGCGGACCGTCCTGGTCACCGACCCCACCGGGCGGTGGACCGGGACCGCCTACGACCCCGCTGGGCGGGTGGTGAGCACCAATGATGGGAGCAACGACCTGACCACGACCCAGTATGACGCCCTGGGCCGGGCCATCCTGGTCACCGATGGGGCGGGCCGTCCGACCACCAGCGGCTACGACGCCGCTGGGCGGCTGGTCAGCCGCGCCGACGCCCTGGGCGATACCACCCGCTACGGCTACGACGGAGCGAGCCGCCAGATCACGGTGAGTGATCCGCTGGGCCGGACCACCACCTACGCCTACGATCCGGCGGGCCGCCTGCTGAGCACCCGCGACCCGGCGGGCGACACGGCCCGCTATGGCTACAACGCCTTGGGCCGGACCGTGCTGGCCACCAATCCGACCGGGGGAGTGACCACCAGCGCCTACAACCTGGGGGGCGAGTTGCTGAGCCGGACCGATCCCCTGGGCCGGACCACCCGCTATGGCTACGACGCCCTGGGGAACACGGTGCTGGTGACCGATGGGAACGGACACGTCACCACCACCAATTACGATACCCAGAACCGGCCGTTGATTACGACCACCACGGACGGGAGCGAGGTCAGCCGGCACTACGATCCGGCCGGGCGGATGACCGAGCTGGATACCCTGCAAAGCCAGGTGACCTGGGGTTATGACGCGGCGGGCCGGACCACCGACATCACCGAGACGGCGGGCGGATTGGGTGGGGCGAACATGGCGCCTCGCCTGAGCATGGTGACGCCCCGACCCGGGACGGCCGCCACCGTTGCCGGTGCGCCAAACAGCGCGGTGGCCAATCTGGTAGCGCCCACGGCGCCCCAAACCGGCTTGCCCACGAACGCGGTGGCCGATCTGGTGGCGCCGGCGGACCGGCACGTCGGGGCGGCCAGCGGGCCGCTGGTCTACGTGCCGGGGATGGGCTGGAGAGCCCAGGGCAGCAGAACACGCGCGAATCCGTACGGGATGTTGATGGCGGGCGCGGCGCTCGGCGGTGCCTACGACACCGGTCTGGTTGGGAATGGGGCCGGAGCCACGGTGGGGGCCAGCGCGGGTTGGCGAACCGCTGGCCCTGGGAACGCGACCGCCGGCTCCAGATTCGCCCGGAGCACCAGCTCTGCCGGACGGACGGGATCGCCGTATCAATCCGCCGGGACAACCCCAGGAAAGCCAGGCCCGACCCTGCCCGCAGCCAACCGCGCCCATCTCGGGCAGGCGCCGCAAAGTGGGACCAGCCCGACCGGCACCAGCACCGCGACGCCACTACCAAGAGCGAGCGCCAGCCCCAGCCCCACCAGTACCGCCCTCGCCACGGCGACCGCCACCCCGACCCAGACGGCCACTCCTAGCGCGCCTGGGATACCGGACGGACCCACCGTTCGTGAGATCAGGGCGCACCTTGCCCACCTGCCACTCCGTTTCGAACCAAATCTCGGTCAGGCCGCTCCCAGTGTCCGCTACCTGGTCCATGGGCCGGACTATACGCTCCTCCTCACTGCCCAGCAAGCGATACTTTCGCTCGACCAGGCCACGGTGACCACGCGCAAGGCGGGAGGTGGCATACCTTCACCCACCGTGGTGCATCTTCATCTGGTGGGAGCACGACAACAGCCGCGACTCGACGGGCTTGACCGGCTGCCGGGCATGAGCAATATCCTCCCTGACAGCAATCCACGCGATTGGCACACCAATTCGCCCGCCTATGCGAAAGTCCTGTATCGGAATGTCTATCCAGGTGTTGACCTCACGTACCAGGGCGAGCAAGGACGATTGTCATACGACTTCGTGCTACAACCGGGTGCCGACCCGCAGGCCATTCAGCTCGCGGTCACTGGCGCGGGCCCGCTGCACCTGAACGAGCAGGGTAGCCTGCGGGTGGGATCGGCTCAGGCAGCGCTGGTGTTGGGGCGCCCCGTGGTCTATCAGCAGGTCGCGGGTAGGCGCCTGCTGGTGCGGGCACGGTATAGGCTCCAGGGTGGCCGGCTGACCTTCGCGTTGGGCACCTACGACCGTAGGCTACCCTTGGTGATCGATCCCACGATCATCTATACGGCCAGTTCCGGCGGACAGACCGCCCAGGCAGTTACCGTGGATGCCACCGGCAGTGCCTATGTCACCGGGAGTAGACAGCTCTCCTCCTGCGTGCAGAACCTAATTGTTGGCAGCGGCTTCCCCAATCCTGGCGCGCCGCCCTGCTCCGAGATCGTGGTGAGCAAGTTGAATCCGGCCGGGACGGCGCTGGTCTATACTACAACGCTGGGCGGTGGGTATAGCACCAAGGGCCTGGCCATTGCCGTCGATAGCACGGGACACGCTTATGTGACGGGTCAGGCCGCCACAAACTTCCCCCAGGTTAATCCGCTGCCGCCGCCCAGCGGATCACCAGGCCCACCGCGCTGCTTGTATTCGGAATTGAAGCCCTTGACCTACTATGCTTGCCCGCACGCAGTCGTGGCCAAGCTGAGCGCCGATGGCAGCAGCTTGATCTATAGCACCTATCTGGGCGGTAACCAGGGGGCATCGCTTGGAGCACCCAGCACCGAGACCGGCTATGGGATCGCGGTGGATGGCAACGGTGATGCCTACGTAACGGGCTCGACCGCTTCGACCAACTTCCCCACGGCTCAGCCCCTGCAAGCAACCTACGGAGGGAATGGTGATGCCTTCCTGGCCAAGCTGAGTCCTGCTGGGAACAGCCTGGTCTACAGTACCTATCTGGGAGGCAGTGGTGCCGATAGTGGGCGGGGTATCACCCTCAACGGGAATGGCGATGCCTATGTGACGGGGAGCACCAGTGGTAACTTCCCCACCGCGAACGCACTCCAGAGCAACTATGGCGGCGGCAGTACCGATGCCTTCGTAGCCGAGGTCAATCCGTCCGGCAGCGCCTTGGTCTACAGCACCTATCTGGGGGGCAGTGGGAGCGATAGCGGGGCCGCGATTGCCGTGGATGTCGGTGGCGATGCCTACGTCACGGGGAGCACCAGTGGCGGCTTCCCCCTAGCCCAGGCCGAGCAAGCCACCTATGGCGGCGGCAGTACTGATGCCTTCGTGGCCGAGGTCAATCCCACGGGCAGCGCGCTGACCTATAGTACCTATCTGGGGGGCAATGGGAGCGATAGCGGGGCCGGAATCACGGTGGACGGCAGCGGCGATGCTTACGTCACGGGGAGCACCACCGGCGGCTTCCCAGTTGTTAATGCGGTGCAGGCGAGCTATGGCGGGACTGGCACGAACGCCTTCGTCAGCGTAATCGGGGTGGGAGGGGCCGTCCTGGGCAGTAGCGGTTATCTGGGAGGATCCGGCCCCGACCAGGGGCTGGGGATTGCTCTTGATCCCAGCGGCAATGCGTATGTGGAAGTGAGCGACACAGTCTACAAGTTGAGCCTGCCGCCCCCGCCTGCCACGCCCACCAGCACCGCGACGGCCACCGTGACCGCGACGCCTACACCGAGCGCCACCCCACCGCCCAGCGTGACCATGCACCTGGCCTACAGCTACGACGCCGCCGGACGTCGGATCGGGCTGACCTTGCCCGACGGCCAGACCGAGGCGTGGGGCTACGACGCGGCGGGCCGGGTGAGCAGCCTGACCCAGCCGGGGAGCGGTCCCACTACCTACACCCTCAGCCATAACGGAGCGGGCGACCTGACCACCCTGCTGGCTCCGAACGGCGGCCAGGAAAGCTGGAGCTACGACAGCGCGGGTCGGATCACCGGCACCAGCTGGATCTCGAACACCACCAGTCTGTTCACCCAGACCGTGACCTTGGACGCGGCGGGCCAGCGCCTCCAGAGCAACGACTCCTGGGGTACGAGCAGCTACGGCTACGACGCGGCGGGGCGGCTGACCAACGCCTCCTATCCCGATGGAAGCAGCGAGGCCGACCAGTATGACGCCGGGGGGAACCGCACGATCATCACCAGCAGCAGCCCACTCTCCGGGACCAGCATCCTCACCAACACCTACGATCTGGCCGATGAGTTGACGGGGAGTTCCGGTACCCAGGGGAACACGACCTACCGCTATGACGGCAACGGACAGCAACTGGGCAGCCTGGGACCGACCGGCGCCCTCACCAACACCTACAACGACCTGGGGCAACTGACCCAGGTACAAGGACCGACCACCAACGTCAGCTATGTCTATGACGGGCAGGGGGACCGGCTCCGGAGCTACGAGCAATATGGGCCGACCCCCGTGCTCATCAACGACGCCCAGGACCTGACGGGCGGGATGAGCGATCTGGTCTCGGATGGGACCGCCGACTACACCTATCTGACCCCCGGCAGTGGGCAAGCACCGGTCTCCGCCTACACCCAGGCCAGCACGAGGAGCACCTATCTGGCGACCGATGTGCTGGGCAGCGTCCGCCTAGCCACCGACCCGACCGGAGCGCTGATCGGGGCCGGGGCCTACGACGCCTGGGGCGTCTACCGCCCCTACACCGGACCGAACGGCCCCACCCAACTGGCGGGCTTGCAAGCGAGCAGTCCCTTCGGCTACGCGGGGCAATACTACGACAGTGAGCCGGGGACCTATAGTATGCGGGCGCGGGCGTACAACCCGGTGCAGGGCCGCTTCCTCAGCCAGGATCCGCAGTCCTACGACCCGCAAGTACCGGTGACCCTGAACCCCTATGAGTACGCCGGGGATATGGTGACCCAGACGACCGACCCCTCGGGGCGAGGGTGGAATCTGGACCAAAGCATGGTTGATCCCCAGAATACCGGGAACACCGACTATACCGAGGAAAGCACGATCGGCGGCTATGCCGAAGGCTACCTGGGGGTTGGCTCATTGCAAATACTTACGCAGGCCATGGTGGGCGCCGGTTCGACCACCCAGACCCGTTTCTGGGTGCCGATCTCCCGCCCGCCCTGCGATGCCGGCTCTGCCCCCTCTTACACGGCCAATATCGTCACCCTCACCGGCACCAGCGGCGCGCTCTGGGACATCGAGCATGTCGAAGCCTATGTCCGGAACCGGGCCGGGATCGAGCAGGGCATCCGCAATCTCGCTCGCTGGTCGGCCAGCGGCGGCTACACCTGGAACCGGGATCCCACCTGTACCGGCTCCTGTGCCCACGACACGCTCCATGTGCCGCTCGGGCTGGGTACCGACTATCCGTATGTCTTCGGCCCGCTCTCGGCGGTGGTGATTAACGTCCGCAAGTACGGGCTCTCCGGCTATCGGCTGGCTCACTTTACCCCCTTCAACAATGGGAACGACGAGTTGGTGACCTGGCAGGAGGAACCGGGTCTGCTGCTCTTCGCCGACGAGAAAGTGCCGCCCAGCTTTGGCTGCGGGCACAACCTGACCGGGGCGCTTCTCTGTGGGCTGAACGTCCTGCTCCTGGACAATGTCCGGGCCTATTACGGGTGCGCGAACGACGATTTGAGTTGTCGGGCTCTGGCCCTGGCGGGGATTCTGAGCGTGGTGGCTCCGGTGGTCCGTGGAGCTGCCGAGGGGGTCGCGGGGGCGGCGCGGGCCGCCGGGGCGGCGGGCGATCTGGCGGGGGACTTTGCCCGGAGCGAGGAATTGGCCAAGGAACTGGGCTTGCTGGACCCGGAGACGACGACCCCGGCCGCGCGCGAGGCGGAGGCCGCCAGCGCCGAGACTCATCTCTGTACCCCGTGCTTCCCGGCCGGGACGCTGGTGGCCACGCCCAAGGGCAAGGTGGCGATCGAGCACCTGCGGGTGGGCGACCCGGTACTGGCGGAAGATCCGAAGTCCGGCAAGGTCGAGCCCGAACCCCTGACCGCCGTGGTGCTCGAACCGGTCCAGCCGCTGGTCGCGGTGGACTTGTCGGATGGAACCACGATTCGGGTGACCGCCAACCACGCCTTCTGGGTGGATGGCGGACCAGGACTCGCCAAGGCCGGTTGGCTGGAAGCGGGGCAGTTAAAGCCCGGAGATCGCTTGCGGACGGCAACCGGTGCTGAGGTCACGGTCCTGCGGGTGCGCTGGAACATGGGCAATGCACTCGTTTACACGCTTACGGTGGCGGTGGACCACACCTTCTTTGTCGGCACCGATGGGGTGCTGGTACACAATGCTGGTCCAGGTCCCTGTCCGACATGGCAAGCGCCAAGGCTTACTCAGGGCAATGACAGGATGGGCCTCGATCACATTGTTCGCCGACACTTCTACGGATCTGGTCCGGCGAACGTAGGTCACTTCGCGCAAGGCGTTGGTGCGAGGCAACTGCGTGATCTCATTTCGGAGGCTGCCGCCAGCGGTTCTCAGTGGCAACTTCAGGGTAATAGCTGGGTACTCGACGCCACATTCCGCAATAGCAACGGTACTTTGCGTATCATCGGTACCGCAGCGAATGGCGCGCAATCGGGGATCCTTCGCGTGGTCGCTACTCAGGCTGGTGAGATAGTTACCGCCTATCCAATTTAGGGGCCGGCACGAGAATGGAAGTTATTGATTTCCAACTGGATCAGGCAGTGCTGGAGAGCGATCGGCGGTGTGATCCTCTTAGCGCAGACGTGGCTGCGTTGGTTTGGACGTTCTTCACAATGCCTGTCAGGATTAATATAAAGGACGCCGACATGCTTCAGTCGGTGCCTATTCTTAGTCGTGGCGACGTATGGATTGCCGAATCAGCACCAGCCGAAATACGAAAGGCTCAGGCCGAGATTGTTAGTTCTCCGTGGCTACCTATCCCTCTTCTGCATCTGGCGATGGAAGGCACAAACATCGTACGGCGCCTAAATGTTGGTGAGACAATCGCCTACGACATCCCCGGAGGAGGGGAGTCATTGACATTCCATCGGATAGCAGCGCAAACTGATGTCAGTTCAAGCCTAAATGGAAGATCGGCAACAATCAAACACAATGAACTACGGTGGGCGTTTGAAGCCTTTGCTCACCGTGTCAGACAGATTCTCATAACTGAGATACCTGGTCTTGAGCAAAGACAAGACTTGTGGCGAGACTACCCCCTATAGGGGTAAGTACAGAAAAGTGTAAGCTGACGAGATCGGACGCGGGTCGGGCCGAACCATGCACGTCCGGTGGCGAATCCGAGAGCACCAGAACAGCATTGACCGACATGCCCTTCACCGATGGCTGAGCCGCGAGCGAGCAATGTGGCCGAGCTGAACCGCGCGTATCGGTAATCCCCGTCGTGGGTGCTCAAAGCGAGAGGAACCAAGGGCAAGTGAGGCACGTCACAGCACTTTGGCTCGTGACTTTCGTGCTGCTGCTTCGCGCAGTGGCTCCTCTCGGCATGTCTGGAACAGCAGCGACATCGAGCACCTCCATCCCGCCGCCCACCGTCACCCTGCACCTGGCTTACAGCTACGACGCCGCCAACCGGCGCACCGGCCTGACCCTGCCCGACGGCCAGACCCAGACGTGGGGCTACGACGCGGCGGGCCGGGTGAGCAGCCTGACCCAGCCGGGGAGCGGTCCAGCCGCCTACACCCTCAGCCATAACGGAGCGGGCGATCTGACCACTCTGCTGGCCCCGAACGGCGGCCAGGAGAGCTGGAGCTACGACAACGCGGGCCGGATCACCGGGACGAGTTGGATGAGCGGCACCACCAGCCTCTTCACCCAGACCGTGACCTTGGACGCGGCGGGGCAGCGATTGCAAAGTGCCGACTCCTGGGGCACGTCCAGCTACGGCTACGACCAGGATGGGCGGCTGACCAGCGCCTCGTACCCCGATGGGAGCAGCGAGGCCAACCAGTATGACGCCGGGGGGAACCGGACTGTCATCACCAGCAGCACCCCGCTCTCGGGGACTAGCGTCCTCACCAACACCTACGACCTGGCCGACGAACTGACCGGGAGTGCCGGTACCCAGGGGAACACGACCTATACCTACGATGGCAATGGGAACCAGATCGGGAGTATCGGCCCAACCGGGGCGGTGTCCAACGCATACAACGACCTGGGCCAGTTGACGCAGGTGCAAGGGCCGACGACCAACGTGAGTTATGTCTACGATGGGCAGGGGGACCGCCTGCGGAGCTACGAGCAATACGGGCCGACCCCGGTGCTCACCAACGATGTGCAGGATCTGGCGGGCGGGCTCTCCGACCTGGTGAGCGACGGCACGGTGGACTACACCTACCTGGAGCCGGGCACGGGAGCCGCCCCGGTCGCCGCCTACAATCAGAGCACGACCCGGAGCACCTACCTGGCGACCGACCTGCTGGGGAGCGTGCGGCTGGCGACCGACCCCACGGGGGCGATGATCGGGGCCGGGGCGTATGGTGCCTGGGGGGTCTACCGGCCGTATCAGGGCACGAACGGCCCCACCCAACTGGCGGGCTTGCGGGCGAGCAGTCCCTTCGGCTACGCGGGGCAGTATTACGACAGCGGACCAGGCACCTACAGCATGCGGGCGCGGCAGTATGACCCCGCCCAAGACCGGTTCCTCAGCCAGGACCCGCAGTCCTATGCCCCGCAAGTGCCGGTGACCCTGAATCCGTATGAGTATGCGGGGAACATGGTGACAGGAATCACCGATCCCTCTGGGAAGGGATGGGTATACCCTGACCCCACGATCCCCTTCGGCGACTACCAGCAGCAGTCGATCATCGGCGGCCAGGCGCTTGGCAGCAACCAGGTGCGCTATGCCTCCGATCTCGGCCTGCTCTGGCGGGCGCTCGGGGTCAACAGCACCACTCAGAGCGACTGGGTGCCGGTGCTCAAGCACCCTCCCAGTTGCGGGCACGTCAGCCCCTGGACCCCGGCGTCTCTCAGCCTGAACACCGACAACGCCAACGTGATCGATCTGCCAACCCATCAGTATTGGGACATCGAGCACGCCAATGCTTACTCCAGCGGACTGAGCGGGCGCCTGAGCCAGATCGTGCAGCACGCGCGGACCAACGGCATCCTCTGGCCGGACGGAGCGTGCAACCACTTCGCGCAGATTGGGCAGTGCGCGGGGACGGTGCGAACCGACCCCAGCCTGAAGCTAGGGAACGGGTTCCCGCCGGGCCACCTGCCGGCGAACGCCCAGCGGTTCGATCTGGCACCGGGGGTGCCGGCGGTGCTGCTCAGTCTGGGGCAACTCGACCACGCCATCCTGGTGTGGCAGCCCCAGGCGGGTCTCCTGCTCTACGCGGTGGTGCCAGTGCGGGTGCAGCCGCTCTGCGTCGGGCTGCTGGGCTGCTTTTGTATGGGGCCGCCAACCTGCTGGTCTTCGACGACTTCCGCCAGGCGTTCGGAGCCAACCAGCCCTGGTATGACCGCGTCCTGGGCGGGGTGGGCATCGTGGGCGACGTCTTCTTCGTGGCCAAGCTGGCCAAGGCGGGGAGTCTGGCGGGCAAGTTCGCCCGCGTGGGAGCGGCGGCGGGCGAGGCGGGGAGCGCGGCGGCGGAGGGGAGCGACCTGCGCACGGTCATTGACCGCGCCTATGCCGCCGCGAAGAGCTTATGCAGTGGCTGCTTCCCGGCGGGGACGGCGGTGAAGACCGCCACCGGCAGCACGGCCATCGACCGGTTGCGGGTGGGTGATGTGATCCTCTCGGAGAATCCGACCAGCGGCAAGGTCGAGCCGGAGCGGATTCAGGCCGTGATCGACGATGGGGTCAAGCCGCTCATCGCGCTCGACCTCTCCGATGGGAGCACACTGCGGGTGACGGCCAGCCATGCCTTCTGGGTGGATGGGGGCAGTGGGTTGAGAGGCGCTGGCTGGCTGGAGGCGGGCCAACTCCAGCCTGGCGACCACCTCCGCACCGTGAGAGGGGCTGAGGTCATGGTCCTGCGGGTGCGTTGGAACGTGGGCAATGCCGAGGTCTACACCCTCACTGTCGCCACCGATCACACCTTCTTCGTGGGTAGCGATGGGGTGCTGGTGCACAATGCGGGTGGGCTTTGCAATGTAATGAATGGGGCCGCCGCTGAGACCTACCTCCGTTATATTACTGGCGGCCGCAGCGTGCGATTGGTGGCGTTAGTAAACGGTCAGCCAGAAGTTCGCGTTATTGATTCACTTACAGCGAGTGGCGCGGCATATGAATCGAAGCTGGGGAGAATCGGACTGGATAGCTTTATCAGAAATAAAATAGCGAAGGACGTGTATTTGCGGAGTTCCGGACAGATCAATGGCGCAACCTGGGTGTTTTTCAGAAGTCCCATCACTGGTGCAATTGGCCCAACTAGAGGTCTGCGAGCACTACTGGTATCTAGCGGTATAGACATCAAGCTAATCCCCGACCCGATTAGTCGTCTATACCCAAGGATCGCGGGTCCGGACTGAGCCTACTGCAATACCTAAAGTGAAGCCACGATGGAGTCTTCCGTCCGGGGACCACGCTATCCGGAGAGAGACGGAATGACTGCGGCCGCGGCAGGGAGATTTCCGCGTGGCCCTGATATAGGTAAGGCGACCCTGTATAGGTAAGGCGACCCTGCCTTATGGAGGATCGGCACGTAAGGAGTGCTCGGATGGCATACAGTTTGTATCTCATAACGATCCGTCCCAAAGCTGGCGGGGATCCAATTAAGGCTGCCAAGGCGGCAATTGCCGCCTCCAGCCGCCTGATGGGGCGTAACCTCGAGGCTGAAGGACGTGATAAATGGCAGCTAGCAAGATCAATACTGCAAGCCTTTCCTCGATTGGCTACGTTGGACAAGGCGATTCTTTCCGACAACCTTGGGCCTTCAGAATATGAACTTATCGGCAAAAGAATCATCTCGCTATTTAACGCAGCCTCTGAAAGTGGGACGGTGCTTTCCATCGGTAACAAGATCATCGTTCTCGAGTTTTTCGCAAGTACGGCGTGGGATCCTCGGAGGGGCGTATCAGAAGAGATCCGCGAGTATATTGAGTTCTTCAGGCAGGCAAAGGGCTACCAGGTGTATGATCCCCAATCGGAAACCATCTGGTAGTGACCGTTGGGTGCCAAACAATATGTCCCGCACGGACAGCCTTCTTGCCAAGTGGGAGATTGCAAAGGTGCCGGATGCCCACCTGCGACATAGGTGGATATCGCCCTCATGTTAAGTGTCAGGCGGGACAACGTAGTGCCGCAAGCATCGTCCCATAGACCCGGCAGATGGCTGAGCACGTCAATTGAGAAATAACAGCCAATGGATGATTGGATGGGTAAAACACCAATGATCCACCAACCACCAAGATTGGAAACATCTCACTCCGCAATATTGCGAGAGCAGTAATAATTCTGATGCGAGCGGTACCTATATGAAGCCGATGTTATCGGCCTGGCTTATGGTTTTCGTCATGCTCCTTGCGGTTGTTCCTCTGGGTGCGCATACGAGCGCCGCAGTACCTCGCACCGCCGCCCCGACCACGCCCCCGCCCCAGACCGCCCACCTGCACTACACCTATGATGCGGCAGGGCGGCTGACCAGCGCCTCCTATCCCGATGGCAGCAGCGAGGCCAACCAGTATGACGCCAGCGGGAACCGCATCGTCATCACCAGTACCACCCCGCTCTCCGGGACCTCCGTGCTCACCAACAGCTACGATCTGGCCGATGAACTGACCCAGAGCCAGGGCACGGCGGGGACCACCACCTACCGCTATGACGGCAACGGCAACCAACTGGGCAGCCTGGGGCCGACCGGCACCGTGACCAACACCTACAACGACCTGGGACAACTGACCCAGGTGCAAGGACCAACCACCAACGTGAGCTACGTCTACGATGGGCAGGGCGACCGGCTCCGGAGCTACGAGCAGTATGGGCCGACTCCGGTGCTCACCAACGATGCCCAGGACCTAGCCGCGGGGATGAGCGATCTGGTCAGCGACGGCACGGCGGACTACACCTACCTGGCACCGGGCACCGGAGCCGCCCCGGTCTCCGCCTACACCCAGGGCAGCACGAGGAGCACCTATCTGGCGACCGATGTGCTGGGCAGCGTGCGGCTGGCCACCGACCCCACCGGAGCACTGATCGGGGCCGGAGCCTACGATGCCTGGGGCATCTACCGGCCCTACACCGGCACCGGCGGCCCCACCCAGCTGGCGGGCTTGCAAGCGAGCACCCCCTTCGGCTACGCGGGGCAGTATTACGACAGCGGGCCGGGGACGTATAGCATGCGGGCCAGGCAGTATGACCCCACCCAGGGCCGCTTCACGAGCCAGGATCCGCTGGCGGACCAGACCGGGCAGCCTTACCAATATGCGGCGGACAGCCCGACCAATCTCAGCGATCCGAGTGGGGAATCCGCCAACCCGGCCACCGATGGCTACTTCGTCGCCAACCCGTTCGGCTACTATGCGGCCCAGTACAAGAACACGATCAAGGCCCGGTTCATTGCCGCGGATCCGGGAGGGAACTCGTTTCATGAAGTGACCAGCCCGCTCGACAGCGCCGCCTTCGCCGATCTGGTGAGCTTCAACCCCGGGCGTACGGCGGGGGAAATCTATAAGGTCGTGCCCGATCTGGCCGCCAACACGCCATCGAGTGCCGGGTGGGGCGCCCTCGCCTTGTGCGCGCCGATCACCAGTCAGACCGGCGTGACCTGCAATTACTCCGGCGAACTGGACGCCTTACACCAACTGCAAGCCAACGCTGATTCCCTGAGCTTCTATGGCAACGGCAGCAATGCACGACCCCAGCGCAAGGTGTGCCGACCGGGTAGCGATCCGACGCTCTCCCTGGGGACCGACTACCCGCTGTCGCTCGATCAAGTGCTCCTCAATAGCCAGCACCCGATCCTGGGGCCAACCTACAATGATGCCTTGGTGTCACCGATCCAAACCGTGGTGGCCGGTACGACGGTTCACCTCTTCCCCCGCCGCATCGGACCAGGGTTGATTGGGTATTCGGTCTGCACCAAGGGGCAATCCTCGGCCTTGGGCTCGCTCGATACGCCCTGTCAGGATCCCTCCATCTCCTACCCGGCCTTCCAGTCGCCTTGCGCTTTCTCCGGTCTTGCCACCGGCCTGTGCGTGTTGGATGTCTTCCTGGGCGGCAACCTGAGTGCCTACGCCCGATGTGGTGCAAGTGACCAATGCCAGGAGGCCGCTGCCACTAAGAGCCTGTTTGGCGTGGTGCTGAGCACGGTCACCTTGGGCGCGGGATCAATCGATGTGCCTGCCGGCACCGAGTTGACGATTCCCGTGGCCACGAGCGTGGGTGGCACTACTGCCTTGCGCGCCGCCATCGACGGAGCGGCAGCGGATAGCTCCGGCCAGCAGACCGCGCGGATCTACGTGGATGGCGTTCCGCACACCCTCACCTGGCAGGATGCAGCCACCTTGATCAGCAGTGCCGAGGCCATGAGTCCAGGTGACTGGGCAAAATTGTCGGGGATGCTGCGGGCTGCTGCTCAAGGGAAGGGCGATTTCGGCATCGGCACGGCCACGCTCGATCAGGCTGATGCACTTGGCAAGGCGTGGGTTGGTCCGGGATACCGAGTATCTAGCCGCGATCCCGGTATTCTCATTAGCGAAAAAGGACTCAGGCAATATAGACCGCCAAGCTTCAAGCCCGCGGGACCGACGGCTTTTCAGGCTAACTTGCAGAGCAGGCTGCAAGACAAGGGTCCGTGGCAGAATAATGCTCATGTCGATATCCTGCAAGGACCGCAATTACCATGATTCAGCCTATACTCAACGAACTGCATAGCGCGGATGTCGACGACCTGGAACTTTTTGTTCCTGAGCCTGCTGACCTCTTTGGCTTTTACGTTGAAGTGACAATAGGGCTGGATAATCTGCCACGAGGAGGTGATCTTTTCGGCTTCCTCGTGTGCTCACCGCAATGGCTAGCCGCAGAGCTTCAGTCAGGAGAGCAGGCGTTCCTGTTTGGGCGTCACCATTTAATTATGCAGCGTTACGACTATCCTCTCCTTCGTCAGGCCATCCAGGGCCTATGCGATCAGGCTGCGGGAGAGGACTGGGAGTCGGTTACTAGGTTTCTCAGCCGTTTCGGAAAATGGGAATTCGAGGACTATCGTCCTTACCCCTATGATGAATATGGCCCGTAAGAGGGTGTTGGATGAATCGTAATTGCGGAAAGGTTATTGCCTTCACGTGCGATGGGGGCAGGCTCGGCGTGGCGCTGGTAGCCAAGGCGTTGCTACGAGCGATGCTTTGAGGGGTAGCGGGGAGCCTGACTGTATCCTGGATAGGTCTGTCAGCCACTCATGCCCCTGTCCAAGGGATAGGTTTGGCGCGAGTAGGATAAGGGCATTGTCCTCGTGAGCATCCGGGATCCTCAATTAACGAACGATCTTCACCGGTGGCTGACGCGCTTAATTCCTCTAATCATGCTCGTTGGCGTCAGTGTGTGGCCTGCAAGCATCAACAAGCGCGCCTCAAGTTATCAACCTGTGAGCCGAGTCACCGGCACCAACTGGATCTCGGGCACGACCAGTCTGTTCACCCAGACCGTCACCTTGGACGCGGTGGGCCAGCGCACCATGAGCACCGATTCCTGGGGTACGCCCAGCTACGGCTACGACCCGGCGGGACGGCTGACCAGCGCCGGCTATCCCGATGGAAGCAGCGAGGCCGACCAGTATGACGCCGGGGGCAACCGCACCCTCATCATCAGCAGCACCCCACTCTCGGGGACCAGCGTCTGTAGAATCCGGTTTAGAAGTGGGTCAGGGGCGCTTTTGATGAAGCAGGCAGAGCAGTAAGCTGGAATCCCAGAGTCCGTTCCCCTCTGGGGAAAGGGCGGT
>DATKSV010000192.1:0-14831 GCA_035531535.1 Candidatus Nanopelagicaceae bacterium
GGCCGACCTCTTCGGCCCCGTCCATGAAGGCAGCGACGGGGTGGATGGCTGGGTCTCCCTGGAGGTGTCCCCACTCTTGGCCGATGATGCTGCGGCGACGGTGGCGGCCGCCATCACCCTGCACCAGCGCGCGGACAGGGCCAACTTGTTCATCAAGATTCCCGGGACGCCAGCCGGCCTGCAGGCGATCGGCGAGTGCATCTTCGCTGGGGTCCCGGTCAACGTCACCCTGCTCTTCTCGGCGGCTCAGTACGTCGCCGCTGCGGGGGCCTACATGACTGGGCTGGAGCGGCGGCTAGCCGAGGGGCTGAGCCCGGACGTGGCTTCGGTGGCCTCCCTGTTCGTCAGCCGCTGGGACAAGGCGCTGGCCACCCAGGGACCCGAGGCACTCCGCGACCGGGTGGGGATCGCCGCCGGGGCGCAGGCCTACCGCAGCTACCACGAGCTGCTAGCTTCGGATCGGTGGCAGCGCCTGGCGAACGCAGGGGCACGTCCGCAGCGCCTTCTCTTCGCCAGCACCTCCACCAAGAACCCCGCTGCTCCCGACACCCTCTACATCTCCGGCCTGGCGGCGCCCATGACCATCAATACCATGCCCGAGGACACCCTGCTGGCCTTCGCGGACCACGGCCACGTGGCGGGGACGCTGGACCCGGCTGGCGGGGACGCCGACCTGGTGATGAGCCAACTGGCCGCAGCTGGGATGGACCCAGCGGAGCTCGCCCTGCGCCTGCAGCGCGAAGGGGCGGCTGCCTTCGAAGCCTCCTGGAACAATCTGGTGGCCTGTATCGGCGATCGGGCGGGCCAGCTTGTGGCCGGTCGCTGAGGTGGCGGCTCCGGGCGCCCGTCCATCTGGGCGGTCCCCACTTCCCGAACTGGCGACGTGGCGGAAGCTGGAACAGCACTTTCAGGAGGTCCGGGACCTGCAGCTGCAGCAGCTGTTTACCGCGGATCCGGATCGCGCCAGCCATCTCGCAGCACAGGCCTGCGACATCTATCTCGACTACTCCAAGAATCGGATCACCGCAGCTACCCTGCGGCTCTTGGTCGAGCTAGCCCGGGAGTGCGGCGTACCGGAGCGGATCGAGGCGATGTTCACGGGCCAGCGGATCAACGTCTCCGAGGACCGTCCGGTGCTCCACGTCGCGCTGCGAGCCCCGCGGGGGGAGTCAATCTTGGTCGACGGCGCTGATGTCGTGGCCCCCGTGCACCAGGTGCTGGACAGGCTGACCGACTTCGCTGATCGGGTGCGCAACGGCAGCTGGACCGGGCACACTGGCCAGCCGGTCCGCAATGTCATCAACATCGGCATTGGCGGTTCCGACCTGGGGCCGAGGATGGCCTATGAGGCGCTCCGGCACTACGCCCGGCCCGACCTCAAGCTGCGCTTTGTCTCCAACATCGACGGCACCGATTTCGTCGAGGCGACCCGCGACCTGAACCCAGAGGAGACCCTCTTCGTAGTGTGTTCCAAAAGCTGGCACACCTTGGAAACGTTGACCAACGCCAAGACGGCTCGGGAGTGGGCGCTGCGGGGCTTGGGCGGCGATGCCAGCGCCGTCGCCAAACACTTTGTGGCTGTCTCGACCAATGCGGAGGGAGTCGCCGAGTTCGGCATCGATACCGCCAACATGTTCCCCTTCTGGGACTGGGTTGGGGGTCGTTATTCCTACGATTCCGCGATCGGGCTTGCTCTCATGATCGCGATCGGGCCCGTCCATTTCCGGCAGATGCTGGCCGGCATGCATGCCATGGACGAGCATTTTCGGAGCGCCCCCTTGGAGACGAATCTGCCCGCGCTGATGGGGCTGCTGGCGGTCTGGTACAACAATTTCTTCGCCGCCGAGACGGTCGCGGTCCTGCCCTACGATCAATATCTCTGGCGGCTGCCCGCGTATCTGCAGCAGTTGGAGATGGAGAGCAATGGCAAGCACGTGGACTTGGCGGGGCAGCCGGTCGCCTTTCAGACCGGGCCCATCATTTGGGGCGAGCCGGGCACCAATGGTCAGCATGCGTTCTACCAGCTGATCCATCAAGGGACCAAGCTCATACCTTGCGACTTCATCGGGTTCTGTCAGCCGCTCAACCCCCTGGGGCGTCACCACGACCTCCTCATGGCGAACCTTTTGGCCCAGACGGAAGCCCTGGCGTTCGGGCGATCCGCCGAGGAATTGCGCCAGGCGGGCGTCCCGGAGGGGCAGATCCCGTATCGGGTATGCGCCGGAAACCGGCCCAGCACCACCCTGCTGCTGGATCGTCTGACCCCGGAGTCGCTAGGTTCACTGATCGCCCTGTACGAGCACAAAACCTTCACGCAGGGCGCGATCTGGGGGATCGACTCTTTCGACCAGTGGGGGGTGGAGCTGGGCAAGATCCTGGCTGACAAGATCATTCCGGAGCTGGAGTCCGGTTCCGAGCCGGAGCTCGCCCACGACAGTTCCACCAACACCTTGATCCGGCGCTACCGCGAGCGTCGCGGGTCTGAGTGATGGTGGGCTCGGTGAGGTCTCAGCCAGCCAGTCCCGAAGGCAGCCCAGGCATCCGGGGCGCGGCCTTCGTATGAGTGTCTGGGCCAAGTTGCCGCGGCGTGGGCTGGATCGGGTCGGCCCCTGACCAGCCCGCAGCGAGTGGGCGCCTGGCACGGTGTCGCCTCGGGGGCGGGCGAGGCGGTCGGGCAATGGCCCGGGGAGAGTCCACCAGAGCCCGTGTCGGCGGCGACGGTGGCTGTGCCTGGTGCCACCCAGTCGGTCGCGCGGGGTCAGTGGTGGGGGAGTAGCCCTCAAGCATGGAACTGTCCGATCGCACCTGGGCAAGGCGAGCTTACGATGGCCGTGGGCCCGCTCGAGCCACAGGGCCGCTGAGGCAACGACCGTGAACTTTCTCTCCGGACTGCATGGGGTGGTGGCGATAGTGCTGCTCTGCAGCCTTCTCTTCGTGGAGGAGGCGGGGGTCCCGCTGCCATTTGCGCCGGGGGAGCTCACGCTCCTGGCCGCAGGCCTGCTGATCGCCGCCGGGGGGCTGGATCCCTGGGTGTTCATCCCCGTGGCGTTCGCCGTGTGCGTGGGCGGGGCGATGGTCGGCTACAGCTGGGCTCGGATAGTGGGTGAGCACAGCCTGACCGGGCTGGCTGCCCGCTTCCACCAGGCTCGTGCCCTGGAGCGGGTGGCTCGGCGGATAGGGGCTGCGGGCCCGGTCGGAATCGGGGTATCTCGGCTGATTCCCGGCCTGCGCATCTACACCACTCTGGTGGCAGGAGCCTTCGGCGTGCGTCGGCGCACCTTCCTGGTCGGCCTGGTACCCAGCACCGCGGTCTGGGTGGTGGTGTTCGTGGTACTGGGGATCCTGGTCGGGATCCCAGTCGAGCACTTCCTAAATCAGCTGGCCCGGCTGGCCGTCCAGGGAGCCATCCTGGTCGTCATTGGAGTTGGCGGCTATCTCGCCATCCGGCGCGCCCCGGCGCCCGAGCGGGAGCCGTTGGTCAATCTCCCGACCTGGGTCAGGACGTCGCTCGCGATCTTCATCGACCTGGGCGTAGTGGCCAGCATCCTGACCGGTCTGCTCTCGATCGCCCGGCGCTTCACCCCGACCGGCCTGATCGCCAGTTGGGCGGACGGCGTGGTGCTTGTGGCGGCGGTGGCGGCGGTGTATCTGTTCATCACCCGGCGCGGCACCGGAGCCACAGTGGGGGAGGCGCTGCTTCATACGGTCTATCTGCCCCGGCACGGGGCCCGATTCGGTGCCTTCAGGCGGGGCGGCGCCGAGACCATGGACCCAGCCCTGCGATCCGCCGCGGAGCGTTTGCACGCTCTCGGGACAGTGCCGCGGCTGGCCGTGGTCCGGGCTCTGATAGGGGGTGCCCGCACCAGTTCTGAGGTAGCCCAGCGCGTCGCTATCAGCACCGAGGAGAGCGAGTACCATTTGGCCGCCCTGAGCCACGTGGGGCTGATAGAGGTCGAGGCGGATGGCGGCGATGGCGATCGCTATGGGGTCCAGGAGAAGTTTCGGGGGTGGATGGCCGAGGTGCTTGAGGCTGATGGCCCTCGCCCTGACTGACCATTCGAAGTGGGACGCGCCCAACTCGGTCACCTCGCCCTGAGGCAGGCGCGCCGCCCCGCCCGCGCGACACCACTATCCGGTGGTCGAGGTCACCTGCTTGGGCTCGGTGACGAGACGGCACACTCTGTAGGGCACGACCATTCCAGCCTGACCTACGCCGATCAGACGGTCCGCCGCCAGGAGTATCAGAGCCCAAACTCCTGAGCGATAGCAAATGCCGGCCAACCTGAAACTCCGTTCCTGGCAGCCAGATCGCGTCGCGCCCACCGAGCTCTGCGGCCAAGGCGTGGCGGGGGGCGGCGTTGGCAGCTGGTGAGGAAGGCGATGCCCCCGCTTTCCGAAACCTGAAGTTGGGCTTGGGGGTGATCGGTGTCAGCTCGAAAAGCGCCTTGGCCTAGTCAGGCGCGACCCATCATGTTGTACTCAGCGGATTGACACACCACTACATATAGGCGAGAATGGACGGGTTCGCAGGCGGTCACCGGACGTTGGAGTTGGCGCCGGGTCCGGTCGACCACACCAGGAGGGGAGTAGAGGCTTGGCAACCAGCAATCCGATCGACCTACAGCTAGGCGGGCCGAAGGCCCCGGAGGAGGCCTACGCGGCCTTCAAGGTGGAGCAGCGCGGCATTGAACTGATTCCTGAGTCCGAGAAGAAGATGACCCCGTGGGGGCTCTTCTGGCTCTGGGCCGGCGGGATCTGGAACGTCGAGTTCTTGGTCTACGGGGCGCTGGCGATATCCTTCGGGCTCTCGTTTGGGCAGGCCGTCCTGGCGATTCTGGTGGGCAATGTCTTCTACGTGTTCCTGGGACTGGCCAGTCTCCCAGGGCCCGAAACCGGGACCACCGCGTTCATGGTCTCCAGGGCCCCGTTCGGCCTCAACGGCAACCGGGTGGTCTCGCTCTTCAACTGGCTCACCCAGGTCGGCTTCGAGATCGAGGGGATTGTGCTCATCGTCCTGGTAGCCCTGGCGATGTTCGCCAGAGGAGGGGTGGGCCCCGGGACCGGACTTAAGATTGGCCTGATCATCGCCGCAGTGGCCATCCAGTTCATCGTGCCCTTCCTGGGCCACGCCATGATCACCAAGACCCTGCGCTATCTATCCTTCGTCTTCATCGTCCTCTTCGCCGTGATGGCTGTCCTGGTGGTGCCCCATGTCAACTTGGGCCACTTCCACCAGCAGGCGTCCTGGGCGGTGTGGACCACGGCGGTGGTGCTGCTGGTGGCGGCCGGTGGCCTCGGTTGGACTGAGAACGCCAGCGACTTCTCGCGTTACCTGCCCCGGAAGACGCGCAAGGCCAAGACCTTCTGGGCAGCCACCCTGGGCGGTGCCATCCCCTCAATCCTGCTGGAGCTGCTGGGCGCGGCGGCCTTCGTGGTGAGCCCCAAGGTGACTGCCGTGACCGGGGTTCCGTCGTCATTCGCCAGCTGGTTCTTCTGGCCATTCCTGATCCTGGTCCTGCCCCAGCTCTTCGCCATCAACTCACTCGACCTGTATTCCTCAGGGGTGACCCTGCAGGCCCTGGGGCTTCCCGTCAAGCGGTGGGGAGCGGTCCTGATCGACACGATCGTGGCCGGGGCGGTCACTGCCCTGGTCATCTTCAAAGGAAATTTCTACACTGATCTCTCCGGCTTCCTGGACTACATCGTGGTCTGGCTCGGGCCCTGGTTTGGGATCTTGATGGCGGACTATCTGCTCCGGCGAGGTCGCTACGACCCAGACTCATTGGCGGCTACCCGCGGGGGCCTGTACTGGCGCTCCGGAGGGTTCAACTGGAAGGCGATCATCGCCCAGGTGGTGGGCATGGCAGGCGCCATGATGTGGATCGACGCCCAGTTCTACGTGCCCTCCTACCTGGGGCCGATCTCGAAGGCCACTGGCGGCGCCGACTTCAGCTGGGCGGTTGGGATCATCGTGGGCGGGCTGGTGTACCTGGTGCTGTCGGTCGGCAGCGTGGGTCGAGAGCGCGCGGCCGCTACCGGGTCGGTCGCGCCAGAGTCCGAGGCGGTCGGCTGAGCCCGACGGGAAGTGGCATTGGGGCGGGGAACTGGGGCACCGTCACGCAACGGCGCTCTGGGTCCCCGCCCGTCAACCCGGCCCCTTGGGCTATTCGCTCACCCCGGGCGATGGCACCCATTGGGCCAGGTAGGGGAGCTCCCGGTATTTGTCGTCATAGTCGAGGCCGTAGCCGACCACGAAGCCAGGTCCGGCCAGCTTGAAGCCCACATAGCGAGGGTGCACCGGCACCGCCCGGGCCTCCGGGCGGTCCAGAAGGGCGCAGTACTCAACCCTTCTGGTGGGTGAGGAGAGTCGCTTGATCATGGCCTCGGCGGTGTGCCCCTGATCGACTATGTCGTCGATGATGAGGATGGTCTGCTTGCCATCGACGCTGCTCTCGCCCAGCTCCTGGATCAGCGGTGCCCGCCAGGCCTTGGTGCCCCGGTAGCTGCTGGCGTGAAAGAAGGTCACCAAAAGGTTCTCCATCTTGTTGGAGATCAGCTCTCGCGCCAGGTCGGCGGCGAACACGAAAGCCCCGCGCAGGACAACTGCCAGGGTGAGCGGCTCGCCTCCCAGCTCGGCGGCGATCTCCTGGGCAAGAGCGGTCACGCGCTGCCGGACCATGTCGGCGCTGGCGATCTCGCGAACTGGCATCGGCGCGATGCCCACCTCGCTCCAGAACGCGAGCTGGCCGGTCGGCTCAGGGGCGGGTACCTCCAGGATCGGCACCGTCAGTCGTGGTACCGGCCTGGGACCCTCCATGGATCAACTTTAGCAACAGCGGCCAAGGCGGCATGGCAAATCAACGGGTAGTTCGATGGTCTGGGCACCGAGTACGACCGGGCTGCGGCTGTGATCTGGGCTCGAATCACCGGGATAGGTCCCGCCCCGGCTGGTCCCCGGGCGCCGACCCGGCTGTCGCGTTGGCGCTCGCAGCCGCACCAGATGCGCCGTTGGCCTGGAGGTCGGGATCCGGTCCAGCTCCTTGCCGCGGTCACCACCCTTAGGTTGGTGTAAATAGCGGGACCCGATCTGGTCCTGAGCAGGGGCGAGAGGGGGTCACCGTGCCCCCAAACCTTTCCCCAGACCAGGCGAACACGATGATCCCTGCCAGCATGCCACTAGACGACCTGTTGGGCCAGCTTGGAGACAACGACAGCGACCAGCTGAGGCTGATTCGGGAGCGGACTGTCCAGCCCCTGATCGAGGCCGAGGCGCGGACGGCTGGTCCTTGGCAGGGGGGCCACCCGGGTAGGAAGTCTCAGCTCGACCCGGGCTCCGAAACCAAGACGATCTTGCCCAGCTTGCCGCCCTGGGCGTGGCGCCGGTAACCCTCGGCGGCGTCTGCCATTGCATACGTGGCCATCACCGGGACTTGGAGTCGGCCGCTCGCCAGGAGGGGGAGCACGTGGGCCTCCACCTGGCTCACGACGGTGGCCTTCTCGGCCAGACTGCGGGCTCTGAGGGTGGAGCCGAAGATCTGGGCTCTTCGGCCCATCAGAAGGGGCAAGTTGAGTTCTACCGTCCGTCCGGCGCCCAGCCCGATCACCGCTATTCGTCCTCCGACCGCGAGGGCCTCAAGGCTGGACCCTACGCTGGGGCCGCCCACCAATTCCAGGACGATGTTGAAGGGACCGTGGCGGCAAGCCTCCTCAGGGTCCAGCGACTCGGCTGCTCCGAACCGAGTGACCTCGGGCCGCAGGGCCGGAGTCCGCACCGAGGCGACCACGTGGGCTCCCGCCTGCGCTGCCAGCTGGACCGCCGCGATGCCAACTCCCCCGGCGGCACCGGTGACTAGCACCCGGTCCCCGATGGCGAGCTTCGCCTGGGCGAAAAGGGCGTCGTAGGCGGTCAGGAAAACCTCGGGGAATCCCCCGGCCGCTGACCAGGTGACTGACTCGGGCACCCGCACCGCAGCCGTCTCATGAATGGCCGCCAGCTCGGCTTGGCCACCGCCCCCCATCAAGGCCATCACCCGATCCCCGGGAGAGAAACGCGTGACCAAATGACCCACCGCAATCACCTCACCCGCGACCTCGAGGCCGGGAATGTCCGGAGTGATCCCAGCAGGTGGGGGATAGCCACCGCGTACCTGCAGAAGGTCGGCGGCATTGATTCCGGCCGCCCGCACCCGAAGCAGCAACTCAGAGTCGCCAGGTACCGGGTCGGGATGCTCCTGCCACCGCAAGGCGCCGTCCACGATCGTGACCGCTCGCATCCCGATAGCTTATCCGCGAACCGGGAGGGCTCGGCTCGAGAGGTGGCTGCCAGCGGCGTTGTGGCACTGGCCCGGATGGGGCCCGGGGCGGTTGACGTGGCTATCAAGGTCGCGCCGGGCACCCGCTAGGCTCAGCCCGCGTCGATCTCCTCTAGGGCACCCGCCAGGCCGCCACCTTCGCTAGTCCAGGCGTCTGAGGACGCAGTTCGGGTGGGCTGGAATTGGCTCGTTGGTCGCTTGTCTAGCCGAGCTGTGCGGCAGAGATCGGGCAGGGTGCGGGTGAAGAGCTGGGCCTCGACGGCGTCCCGGTCTCTCAGGGCCAGACCCACCCAGTGTCCGGCGATGTCAAGGTGAACAGTCGCCAAGCGGAGGCGGCGCTGCCACGGTCCCTGGGTCCAGCGCACGCTTTGCACCTTGTCCAGCGGGATCCAGGTGGACACTCTGCGCATCCGGCCGGTGGCGCAGCCGGCCATCCCCGGAGTGACCTGGGCGCGTAGGAAGTGGAAGCTGAGAGGCGCCTTCAGTCGGGCTCTGGAAGGCGGAGGTGACCCCGGCTGCACTGCCTCCGGAAACAGAATTGCGAGTAGCGCCGCGGCCTCGGCGCGGGTCGCCACCGGCAGGAGCATTCGCAACTGGCCCGACGCGCCTCGATCCTCGCCTTGGCGGCGCTGGCGGCCGGCGACGTCCACATCCATCCTCACCCAGCCCAGGAGCCGCCACCAGAGAGGTTCCACCTCTCGCACCGCCTGGATCCGGTGCACCGGGATGGTCTCCACCACGGTGCCCACAAGCCCGCCACGGACCCTCAGTCCGTCGGGAGCCTGAGCCACCTCATAGCCGAGTTGCGAGTTGAGCTGGCGGCCGACCACGCCGGCGGCGACCAGAGCCGCCACCCCAGCGACTCCCAACAGCGAGGTGCGCCCGGCGTGGGTGGGTGCGAGCAGCCCCGCAGCCAGCAAGGTGGCGCTCAAGAGCAGTGGGACCAGAGTCGTGCCCTGGAGCCAGACTGCGACCAGCAGGCGGCGGTTTCGGACCACAGCCAACGGCACCTCTTGGATCTCGGCCTGGTCAGCCGTGAGGCCATGGGCGAGGGCCAACAGGTGGGCGCGAATGGTGTCCGCCTGCTCACTGGCGACGTAGGCAAGGCGGGCATCTCCATCGTGCGCGCCGGCGGTCCTCACCCTGACTTCGGCCAGGCCCAGAACTCGGGCCAGCCCTGGTCGCACGATGTCGATGGACTGGACTCGGCTAAGGGGCAGGCGGGTGGTGCGCCGGCGCAGCAATCCGGTATCGACCTGGAGTGTGCCGTCCTCGACCCTCCAGCGGGTTACCAGCCACGAGACCAAGCCACCGACAGCGGCCACCACCACGACTGCCAGGTCGAAGAGGTCGCCTGAGTTGGCTCCCTGGGGATGGGATAGGTACGGAAGCGCCAGCACCACCACCAGGCCGACGAAACTGCGCCCGATCCGGACCACCGGTGAGAGTGGATGCAGCCGGTGCCAGGGCTCGCGAAACGGCATGGTCACAGGCCCTCGGCGCGGGATTCCCCCAGAGTGGCGAGCCGATCCCGCAGGGCGGTGGCGGCCGCTCCCTCCAGCCCGGGGATCCGGGCATCAGTGGCGGCCGAGGCGGTGTGCAGCCGGACCGTGGCGAGGTGAAAGTACCGCTCGATCGGACCCGCTGTCACCTCCACGGTCTGCATGCGGCCGTAGGGGACAACCGACATCCGGCGGAACATCACGCCGCGTCGGACCAGGAGGTCCTCGTCCCTTTCCAGATATCCCCAGGCGCCGAACCGGCGCGCCATGTAAAACCAGAGCACGCCACCGGCGACCAGGACCGGGACTGGAACGACCGCCGCCAGGGCGGTTCTCCCACTGGCGACCGCGGCCACGGTTCCGGCGGCCAGGCAGACCAGAGTGCCAATGGCAGTTTCCCAACGCCGCATCTGGCGCAGCCGCCGGCTGGGGCTTTGCCACTCCCCGCTAGATTCGAATGGGTGGCGGGTTCCCAACGGCCTGATCCCGTGGTCGTCGAGGGCGGCACTGTGGCCAGCGGAACTGGAGTTCACCGGCCGCACGATACCGGGTTTGCCAAGGGCCGCGAGGCGGCTCGCCGCGCTGGATAGCAGGGCCCTATCCAAGTTCGGCCTCATAGGTAGGCGGCGCCGGCCGCCCCCGGCGGCCGCGAGCGGTGTGGCTTGACGTTGAGGGCTTGGGGGGCGCACACTGGCGCGACTATGACTGGCCTGGTGTCTTGTGGGTGGCGGTGGAGTTGGCCCTATCTGGGTCCGGTGTCCGCACGCCTCTAAGCCTTTAGACCGGCGTACGAACACCGAGCCCTGGGTTTCACCCGGGGCTCTTTTTTTGGCAACAAGGAGACGACATGTCTGACCCTGTGGTGATCCGACCGGATGAGCGGAGCGTGACCGCTTTGGGAGGGAGTTGGCCTCTGGTGCCGGTCTGGGCGGAGCTGCCGATCGGGGCCTCCACCCCGCTCGACGCCTTCGGCGCGCTCGCCGGCGACGGACTTGGCGTTCTCTTGGAAAGCCTTGACATCTCCGGCCAGCCTGGACCCTACACCATCGTCGCTGGGGAACCGGCGGCGGTGCTGGTGGTGGACGCCCAGGGTTCGCGCCTGGTCCAGAGGCGGCGGCCGCTGCCGCTTCCGGATGGATGGGCGGAACCGCCCGGAGATGCGTGCGGCTCACTCCAGCGCATCGCGTACCAGCTCAGGGCGCCTGCGGTGCCCGACCTTCCGACGCTGGCTGGGGGTCTGGTCGGGATGCTCGCGTATGAGGCCGCCGGGCTGCTCGAAGGTCATGCCTATCCCCAGGGCCGCGGGCGACCCCCCGGCGCACCAATCCTGCTGCTGGTGATCGACCGGGTGGCCGTCTTCGATCACCGGCTCAACCGCCTGTGCCTGGTCGCCCACGTCCAGCCTGAGGGTGGCTATCGGGCTGGTGCGGCCGCGGTCGAGTCGATGGCGGATCGGATCCGCCAGGCAACCCCAATGCCGCCGGACGGTCCGGCCCTCACCGAGGGTAGGTTGGCGGTGGCGCCGAACTTCTCCGGAGATATGTTCAAGGCTTCGGTGGGGAGGACGAGGGAGCACATCGCAGCCGGGGACATCTACCAGGCGGTGCTGTCTCGCCGACTGTCCGCATCCGCCCAGGAAACCGGGTTTCGGCTCTATCGGCGGCTGCGCCGAACCAACCCCTCCCCAGCGATGTTCTTTCTCAGGCTTCCGGATCTGGAGCTGGCGGGCTCGTCGCCTGAGCCGCTGGTGAAAGTCGCCGGGGACCGGGTGCTGACGCGGCCCATCGCCGGGACCAGGCCCAGGGGAGAGGATCCCGACGATGACCGCAGGCTGGCGGTGGAGCTGCTGGCCGATCCCAAGGAGCGGGCCGAGCATGCCATGCTGGTCGATCTGGCCCGCAATGACCTGGGCCGCGTTTGCGTTCCCGGCAGCGTGGCTGCCACGGAATTGATGACTGTCCAGAACTTCCCCCGGGTGATGCACATCGTCAGCACCGTTGAGGGCCAGCTGGCACCCGGGAAGACCTCGCTGGACGCCCTGTTCGCAACCTTCCCCGCAGGTACGGTAACTGGCGCTCCCAAGCGCCGTGCCATGGAGATCATCGCCAGCGAGGAGCCGACGGCGCGAGGTCCCTACGCCGGCGCGGTCGGCTACGTTGCCTTTGCCGGCAACCTGGACTTCAGCATCACCATCCGGACCGCGGTGATTGCCGGCGGCCAGGTCCATGTCCAAGCGGGGGCTGGGATCGTGGCTGACTCCGATCCCCAGCGCGAGCTGCGCGAGACCGAGGCCAAGGCCTCTGCCATCCTGGCTGCCGTGGCCGGTCCCAGCGGAGATCGGTCGTGATCCTGGTGGTCGATCATCAGGACTCCTTTGTCTACAACCTAGTGCAGCTGGTCGCCATGGCCGGCTTCGAGGTGCAGGTCGTGTCGTCGGATTCAGCCTCGGCTGCGGACCTGGTAGCCCTCCGGCCGGCCGCCGTGATCCTCTCCCCGGGACCGGGCCGGCCGGAACAGGCCGGATGCTTTGTGGAGCTGGTGAGCAACTTGCCAGCCGACATCCCACTACTGGGAGTCTGTCTGGGGCACCAGGCGATCGCGGTCGCCTTCGGTGCCGTGGTCACCAGGGCGCCGGAGCCGGTCCACGGCAAGGTCAGCCCGATCCGGCACCATGGGAAAGGACTCTTCGCCGGCGTCGGATCTCCCCTGGCGGGTGGCCGGTACCACTCCCTGGTGGTCGACCCGGCAACCCTGCCAGAAGAGCTCCTGGTGGATGCCACCACCGAGGACGGCCTGGTCATGGCGCTGAGGCACCGCCACCGGCCCTTGTTCGGCGTCCAGTTCCACCCGGAGTCGGTCCTTACCCCCGATGGCCCACGGCTGGTGGACAACTTCCTCGCCCAGATGAGGGTGGCTGGGTGATCCTCCCCGGGCTTGACGCAGGGCTCGCAATCAGCGAGGATAGTCAATCACATGGTGTTGTTCGGCTCGTCTACCCCGACCCGCGGACGGTTGAGCGAGTACGCCTATGCGTATTTTGCCAACGCGCCTTCCGCGTGTCATCGTTTCGGGTAGCCAGCCGAGACTCGAAGACAGCGGAAGGCGCGGAGCGGAGTCCGCGCCTTTTTGATGTCAGGGCCGCGGCCCCGCTCCCACATCCCCTCAGGGGGAAAGGAGATGGGTTGATGTTGAATGAGCGGCCCGGCCGGGACGAGAGGCGGAGCGCAAAGGTGGCTGATGGCGCGCCCGCGGCGATCGCCTGCCGCGGGGTTCGAGGTGCCATCACAGTCGGTCCCGACCCCTCCGGGGCCGCCCTGGAGGCGGCCGTGGGGGGAATGCTGGCGCTGATGCTGGATCAGAACCGGGTTCTGATCGAGGATATCGCCGCTCTGGTGTTCACACTTCAGCCCGACCTTGGCGAGGTCAACCCGGCGGCTGCGGCGCGCGCCTGCGGCTTCGAGCGGGTGCCCCTGCTGATGGTCCGAGAGCACGGCGGCGACACCCGATTGCCCCATTGCATCAGGGCCCTGATGCTGGTCAATTCCCGGCTCTCGCAGCGGCAGATCCAGCACGTGTACCTGGGAGGCGCCCAACAGCTGCGCCCGGACCTGGTGGCCGACTGGAGTGAAAGGGCATGATCGTGATGTCGGCCAAGGCCACGCCCGCCCAGGTCCGCGCGGTGGTCGCCAAGATCCGTCTCCTGGGCTGCACTCCCCATGTGTCCCACGGGCGGGAGCGCACCATCGTCGGAGTCGTAGGCCACGAAAGTGACTCGGATCTCGATGCGGTGGCGGCACTCGATGGGGTCGAGCGGGTGGTCAGGGTGCTCAATGACTATCCCCTGGCCAGCCGCGACTTCCATCCCGGGGACAGGGTGATCACGCTCGGCAACGGAGCGGTCCTGGGCGGCCCGGGCGTGCTCATGATGGCCGGGCCCTGTGCCGTGGAGGGGCGGCAGCAACTGACCGAGGCGGCGGAGGCGGTGGCAGCCAGGGGGGTCAGAGTGCTGAGGGGAGGAGCATTCAAGCCCCGGACCTCCCCCTACTCCTTCCAGGGCCTGGGTGAGGAGGGGCTCATCATGCTGCGGGCGGTCGCCGACGACCTCGGGCTGGCGGTGGTCACCGAGGTGCTCTCCTCCGAGGATGTGGAGCTGGTGGCTGGCTACGCCGACCTGTTGCAGGTGGGGGCCCGCAACATGCAGAACTACCGGCTGTTGCAGGCGTGTGGAGCGGTCGACCGACCAGTGCTCTTGAAGCGGGGCCTGGCTGCCACCCTGGACGAGCTGATGCAGGCGGCGGAGTACATCCTGGCCGGCGGGAACCAGCAGGTGGCACTTTGCGAGCGCGGAATTCGCGCTTTCGAGCCATCGGTGCGGTTCACTCTCGACATAACCGCGATTCCCGTCCTCAAGCAATTGACCTCCCTGCCGATCGTGGTGGATCCCAGCCATGCCGCCGGCCGGGCCGAGTACGTGGGGGCGATCGCCAGAGCCGCCGTCGCCGCGGGAGCGGACGGCCTGCTGGTGGAGGTGCATCCCCGGCCATCTGAGGCGCTTTCGGATGGCGCCCAGTCGCTCGATCCCGATGGCTTCGACCGGCTCTACGAACAGGTGGGGCGGGTGGCGGAGGCGGTGGGTAGGTGTCTGGCTTGATGGGCTTGGGCCAGGTCTCAATCGTGGGCGCCGGGCAGATCGGGACCATGATCGGGCAGGCTCTGATGGCCGCCGACCAGAGCTGGGGAGTTCTGGGGGTTGGGCTGCTTGACCGCGACCCCGCGATTGCGGCCCGGGCACTGGCTCTCGGCGGAGGGGACCGAGAGCTGGTGGGAATGGATCAGGTGCTGGCTGCGGACGTCATCGTCCTGGCGATCCCCGTGGCTGGGATAGTCGAATGGATTGAGAGGTGGGGCGCCCGGATCCCCCCCGGCTCGCTGCTGATCGACACTGGCAGCTCGAAGGGCGCGGTGGTTGCCGCCATGGAGCGGATGATCCCCGCAGGTGCAGCCGCCGTTGGCGGCC
>DATKSV010000193.1:0-9236 GCA_035531535.1 Candidatus Nanopelagicaceae bacterium
GCGCAGCCTGGGGTCCCTGCTTTGCACCTGGGCGGAGCGGCGCCGGGTGGTGGCAGCTCAGCTGAGGTCGGGGAGCGCCTCGGACAAGCCCATCTCGCCGGCGGTGGTGCAGCGGGCCTTGCGCACCCTGCCCAAGGGACATGGGGAGGTGCGGCTGCGCGCGGACAGTGGCTTCTACAGCGTGACCTTCCTCACCTGGTGCCGGAAGCATGGGTTGAAGTTCTGTGTGGTGGTACCCCGCTACCGGACGATCTGGGAGGCACGGCGGCATATCGCCCCCAACAGTTGGCGCACGGCCAAGGAGATGGCCGGAGCAGAGGTGGCGGAGATGCCATTTGTGCCCACCGGTTGGGAGGGGAAGCCGCTGCGGCTGCTGGTGCGGCGGGTACGAGTAGAGGCCGGGGAGATCTCCCAGAGCCCTCGCAGCCGCCGCCGGAAGACCATCCCCCAGCAGCAGTTGCAGTTGGCGCTCAAGGGTGCGGTCAGCCACACCTATAGCTACTCATTCATGGTCACCGACATGGAGGGGGACGCGGTGGAACTGGAGCACTGGCAGCGGCGGCGGGCTCACATCGAAGAGCGGATCAAGGATCTGAAGCTGGGTTGTGGTTTGTTGCACCTTCCCCTGCGCAAGCGACGTGCCAACTACGGCTGGCAGACGGCCGCCGTGATCGCCTCCAACTTGACCGCCATGCTGTCTGCGGTCAACGTCGCCCGCGAACGGCAGGCGGCGCAGGAAGGCGCAGGCGGAACTCTCAGCGCCGAGGCGCTTGGAGCAGTCGGGCAGTCACATAACACTGAGGTGCTGCGACGATGGCTGCTGGCGGTGCCGGCCCGCCTGGTGCGCAAGTCCCGCCAGCTCCGGCTGCGGCTGGCCCAGGGGATGATGCACAAGCAGGAGTTCTGGGCACTGCACCACCACATCCTCAAGCTGGCTCCGGCAGGGTAGCCTCCCAACCGCTCCCGTTGACCGGCCACCGTGGCATCGTCAACTTCAGCACGCCTTCGCGGAGGGCCGGCCACCTCTCCGCCCTCCCCAACGGTGCCTCCGAAGACCATCGGACCAGGTCGTCTTCACCTCCACTGACCCTGGCGGGCCCGCCTGCCGTCCGCAAGGCCCGCCGGCACGGCCCCAGCCGGCTTACTCACTGATCCAGGTCTGACTTTGATGGATCTCCCACTCCCGATCCGCCTCTTGACCGCCGCCCGGACCTACAACAGGGCGCAGGCTCGGGGAGACCAGGCCGCCGGGCTACTGCGCGGAGCTGCGGCCTCCGCCCCGGACGGACGGCTCGCCATCGGCGCTTGGTGGACACGGATCGACCAACAGGGCGGCCTCACCGTGGCTGCTGCTCCACAGGTTCCCGTGCACCGCATCACTTCCCCGCCACCACCGGCGACCAGAAGGACACCCAAGGTCTGGACAGCATGTAATGCGACACAGCGAACGCGCCGCCCTCTCCCTCGGACTCCACCACCGCAGTAGCACCAACTCGGGGACCGCCATCAAAGTCGTCCAGTTATCGGCCCCGGTTGACGAACTCCGAAAGCGTACGTCCCGTGGTGGTGATGTCAGGGTCGAAGTCCGCCCTGAGCCAACGAAACAGCACACGAGCCACAACTGGCCCTCCTGGACTGCGGTGGTGCCGTCGCCCACATGGAGCATGCCTACTAGACTCTCCATAGCCATGGCTCCCAGATGGGATGTGATGGCACCGCCAACCGCCCCCGAAATCCAGGAGAGGCGAGAAGATCGGGCCGCGACAGTTACTGACTCCGCTCGTGCGTCAACCGGTGGGAAAGCCACTTGTTCTATCTCATGGATGTGAAAGCGGCCACGTATAGAGCCCTCCATCATCCTAATTTGCAACAGGTAGTAGTTGCCAGCATCATCCGTAGCCTCATCGAAGCCAGCCCACGACAGGCCGTGAGCTATTTCTCGCGTCTCTCCCAAAAGGTCCATGGGAATTCGCACGAGGGTACGAAGCACGAAGTCGTTGGCATGCAAAGTCACGCGCTTCACTTCGCAGTGTATTTCGTGGCCGGCATCGAGGCTGACGCTGGCGTTGGCTGTCCTGATCGCGCCTCCCAGCCACTCGCCCGAGGGATCAAGCGAGCGATGGATAGCCCCTTCCAGAGATTCAACCACGACGAAGACCGCCTGCTGGCCGATCAACCATTGCAATCGATCAGTGGCGGCGGGAAGACCGAGAAGGTATGCGCTCAGTTCCGTGACGACCATACTGGCGTTCGTCCGCGTCTTGGCCACCCACTTGCGCCACTCAGCCTGCATGCTCGCCAGAAGCTGCCGTAGATCCCCGGGCAACGGTGCGTCGCGGTCAAGTATGCGAAAAGGCGCCCACTCATTTGGCAGGGCCTTCAAGAACATGTATCCGGTGCGGGCGCCCTCGCTGAGCGATTCGAATGACGAAGGGGGTGCATTGCGGGCAGCGCCTCTGGCGCGTCGGAGAGACCTCAACTCCTCCGCGAGAAATGCTTGTGCGGCAAGCGACACGACCAGTGGTTCGGCCGCGAGGGCTCCGAGCGCAGGGTCTTCACGGCTAGGAGTGGCCACCAGTGCTTACTTTGACCTGGCCACTGGCACCTAACGAGCCGACTGGCTCCACACGGTTGGGGGAAGCCTTCCCGCCCAGAGGCGCAGAGCACCCAGGCCAGTCCCCCACCCGATCGGCGAACCTACCACAAATCCCAAGATCCACAGTCGTGCCCCGAAGACAAACTTGTCCAACAAGATCGCCGCCCCACACATCGCCAAGGGCATGATGAGCCCAAGGGAGACCATCAAGGGCAGAGCGGCTACTTTGCCCGCCTTCGAATCACTCATTGGCCGACTGTCATCTGCCCTTCATCGCGGTGGCCATGGGCCTTCGCCAAGCGCTGGTGACGTCCCCAAGTCACAGGCCCTGGTCCGGAATCGATCATGCGGCCATTGTGGCCCATGGGCCTCAAGCGCGCAAGGAACGGATGCGGCCCACCTCGGTCCCCGGATGTTGGCGGCGGACCAGCTGCGCCCGGCGGCCGCCGGCAGCACGGGAGGCTGAGGCGCGGGCAGGAGAGTTGGCGGCGAAGGCGATGCCTGCGCCAGCTATTGGCCCCAGGCTACGGGCCGGTCGCCGGTTACCCCGGCCGAGAATACCCACGGGCTGGGTGGTGGTGCAGGATCTGCCAGCGGGCCGACCGCTCGCTGGTGTCCCCACCCCATGTTGTCCGCCTCTCTGGGTCACTCATGGCCACAGCGTCCCGGCCCAGGCAGCTCCCGCTGGTTGGTTGTGCCCCGGAGCGGTCGCATCCCCGCCAATCGCCCCGGCGACCCAGCAGGAGCTCTGCCGCCGCTGCTCCCAACACCCATCTGGGGTCGCAGGATCCTCGCACGGCTCTGCCATGGGGTGGTAGACCGCGCCTGCTACCGATGGTACGGCACTGGGGCTCCGGTCCCCGGCCCCTAGCCAACGACCGGCGGCAACACCGCCAAGGTCCTGGAGCAGACCACAGGACCAGCGCTCCAGGGCCTCTGCTACAGCGGCCCGGGACCTTACCCGTCGCCGCAGACAGTGGCACCGGGAAGCGCGAGCTGTTCTCGTAGCTGGGCTCTCTGGAACACCCGGGCGGGCTGGCGGACAACGGGCCGGGCCGGGTCCCCGGGTGGACGGTTCAACCAACCGGGGGAGCGGCCACGAGTGCGAGCCCATCGCAGCGAGCCAATGGCACTCTGCGCCAGGGTCCGCACCTATGGGTGCCGGCCCGGTGATGGCACCAACATCCGGGGCAGGGGAAGGGGTGCGGAGTTCGCGCCATCAGCCGCGGACTCGATCCCGACGCCATCGGGCCGGGCGTCTGACCCGAGCATCTAAACTTTGGCAGCAGAATGCGCCGCTCCTCCTGTTCCACCGCCGACTACGCGAGGAGTCAGGCCGCGGTGGAGCTTCCCGGAGCACCTCCCGCTGCCGCCGCGGCCCTGGTCGCCTGGTTGCAAAGGAGCCAGGGCAGGGTGGAGCGAGAACGGCTCGGCCTGGCCCTTCTGGGAGCTCTCAATGACGGATTTCACCTGCCCCCCTGCGGGTTGACGGTGGCGCCGAGGGCGCAGACCCACGCCACCGACAGCCGGGGCCGGCTGGCTCAAAAGACCTATGGCTACTACCGGTGCCGCATCCCGCGGGCAGGCGCAGAGCCGGAGCGCTGCGCCATTCGCATCTATCACCTGACCGCCATCCGCAGCCAGGTGTTGGCGCCAGGGGCTTTCACCTCCACCCTGCTGCACGAGTGGACGCACCACTACGACTTCACCGGGCTCCGGCTCGGCCGCTCCCCCCACACCCGTGGCTTCTATTCCCGCCTCGCCTGGCTCAAGGCGGCTTTGGGACAAACTGGCGCAGAGGAGCCAGAGGATGGTCAGCTGCGGCCGATGGAACTGGCCACGGCTGGGTGAGGGCATTGCCAGATCCGGGCGGCTCGAGCCGCTGGGCCTAGGAGCCTGACGACAGGCAAGACGCCGGGGTGATCGACCGCCTTCTTGGCGCCGCGACCCGGACCCGGGGCTGCGCGGTAGCATCTCAGGTGAACAGCCGCAAGGAGGACCGATGACCAGCTTGTTTCCCCGTGCCAACTCCCTAGCTCTGGGTGTGCTCGCCGCCACGGCGGCGGTGTTGGTTGCCGCCTGCGGAACCGGCCCGATCCCCGGCCAGAGTGCGACCACCACCACCAGCACCAGTTCATCCTCCAGCTCGGGCGCCTCGGGGGGCTGCACCGCGGCCACCGCCCAGACGGCGGTGACTGTCGACGCCACCAACTCATTGAAATTCGCGCCCGCCAGCGTCTGCCTCAAAGTCGGCGGAACCGTCACCTGGAAGAATGTCGGCAATGTCTTCCACACCACCACCGATGAGGCAAGTCTGGCCGCCAGTGCGGCCGACGCGGCGTTGCCGTCGGGGGCGACCGGCTGGAATCACGCCCTCAATCCCGGGGCCAGCTTCTCGCTCAAGCTCACGGTAGCCGGAACCTACAAGTACTTCTGCATCCCCCACGAGAGCCTGGGCATGCTGGGTCAGATCACGGTGGTGTCGTAGACCGAGCGTTCCCCCACTTGGAAAAGGGAATAGCCGGACGGGAGGGTAATATGCGCTTCGCCAGTCGAATGAACCGCCTCGGAACGGAGAGTGCCTTTGAGGTCCTAGCCCAGGCTCGCAAGCTGGAGGCGACCGGAAAGTCGGTCATCCATCTTGAGATCGGAGAGCCCGACTTCGACACGCCTTCGAACATCATGGAGGCGGCCTACGCCGCCATGATGTCCGGAGCCACCCACTACACCCCCGCAGCGGGACTTCCCCAGGTGCGAGAGGCCATCGCCGCCAGCATGGCCCGCCGCGGCGGAGTCCCGGTGGCAGCGGATCAGGTCGTGGTGGTGCCTGGTTCAAAGAACATCCTCCACTTCGCCCTGCTCAGCTGCGTGGAGGAGGGTGACGAGGTCATCCTCCCCGATCCCGGTTACCCGGTCTACCGCTCCTTGACCGATTTTGTGGGTGCGGTCGCTCGCCCCATCACTCTGCATGAGGAGCGCGGTTTCGGGATGGACATGGACGAGTTCGAGTCCCTGCTATCGCCCCGGACCAGGATGGTGATCATCAACTCCCCCCAGAATCCGACCGGAGGAGTGATCCCCGCAGCCGACCTGGACCGCCTCGCCGAGCTCGCCATCAAGCATGACCTGCTGGTGCTGAGCGACGAGATCTACTCCCGGATCTGCTTTGGCGACCTGCCTCGGCCGATCTGGTCCCGTCCCGGGATGGCGGAGCGCACGATCGTGCTGGATGGCCTCTCCAAGACCTATGCGATGTGCGGCTGGCGGCTGGGCTACGGAGTGATGCCCCGCGAGCTGGCCAAGCACATGGAGACCCTCCTGATCAACACCAGCTCCTGCGCCGCCGCGTTCACCCAGCTGGCCGCGATCGAGGCCCTGGAGGCGGAGGCCTCCGAGATCGCGGTGCAGAAGATGGTCTCTGAGTTTCGCAGTCGTCGTGACACCTTGGTTGATGGTCTGAACGAGATCCCAGGCATCAGTTGCCTGCTTCCGGAGGCGTCGTTCTACGCCTTCCCGAACATCGGCGGAACCGGCCTGAGCAGTCGCGAGATGGCGGACCGCCTGCTGCAAGAGGCCGGGGTGGCGGTGCTGGCCGGGGAGGCCTTCGGGGACGCCGGCCGCGGCTACATCCGGATCGCCTACACGGCGGGTCTGCCCGACATCCGTGAGGCTCTGGTCAGGATCGCCAGGTTCGTTGGGGCGGCCACGCCCACCGCCGTGCTGTGAACCAACGGGCCGGCGGCTCAGCCCCCCTGGTGCTGGTGCCGATGCACTCCGGCTATCGGGACGACCCTGACCGGGAAGGTCGGCTGCCCATCCAGACGATGAACAGCGCCTACATCGATGCACTCCAGCAGTCTCGTGTCACCCCGATCTTGATTCCGCTGGGCGACTCCCTGCCGGGCAACCTCGATTGGGCCGACGGGCTGCTGCTCCCTGGTGGCGTGGACGTTGATCCTAGTCGCTACGGAGCCGAACCCCATCCCACCTCTGAGTGGGACCAGCAGCTGGATAGTTTGGAGTTCCAGTTGCTGGACTGGGCTCTCCAGGCGGAGGTGCCGGTGCTGGGGATCTGTCGAGGTCTGCAGGTCTTGAACGTCGGCCTGGGCGGCACCCTGATCCAGGACCTCCCCAGCCAGTGGCCCAGGGGAGTTCGCCACCCCGGACAGGGAGCACGCGACCGCCTGACCCATGGCCTTCACGTCGGAGCCGGCTCGAGGCTGGCGGAGATATTCGGCGGGTCCGACTTCCAGGTCAACAGCCTTCACCACCAGGGGATCGACGTCCTGGCCCCGGGCCTGAGTGTGAGCGCCCGCGCCGACGACGGTCTAATAGAGGGTGTTGAGGCCGCCAAGGGGCCCTGGATCGTGGCGGTCCAATTCCACCCGGAGGAGCTCTATGGCGACCACCTGTTCGCCAGGCAGCTCTTTGCAGCGTTCGCCGCGGCGTGTCGTGGCGAGGAGGCCCGTCAGCGGTCAGCTTTGGTGGCACAGCTGGCCCTCAGCTAATCTGAAACTCGGGCGTTCGTTCAGTTCGCGATGAATTCAGTGGGCCGCACATTGTAGACGGAATGGCTCTGTGCGGTTGGGTCCCCGGGCCGCATGATTAGCTCAGTCCGAAGTCACTCTAGTCAGAATTTTGCCACCTGGCCCCAGTTCAGTCGAACTCGACCGCCTTCTCAAGCTCCCCGCCGAGGAACGGCGCCGAGGCAACTGGCCTCGAGCCCATATCCGGGGATGCCGCTTCACCACAGCACGAGCCCGCAGCGGAGCGGATGCCGGGGCCAAGTGCTGGGAGCAGTTCAAGGGTGCAACCCCGTCAGTGGCGACTGGCGAACACGCTCAGGTGCATCTGACGCAATTCCGCCGCGCGCATCTCGAACACCGGGGCCGATGGGTACACATACCGCACGACCAGGGCCGGCCGCGCCACCTGGTAGTTGCGGACCAGAGCGGCGGCCCCCTGGCGCTGGGCATGCACTTGGCGGCCGGCGCCGATCGCCGCGGGGACCGAGGTGCAGACCTGGGCCAGCACCACCAAGCCGATCGCAGCCACCACCGCGTCTACCGGTCGCATCCTCGCGACACCCGCTGTGCCCCATATCCGCACCACCGCCAGCCAGATGCCGGCCAGCGACCAGAGGTTGAAAACCACGTACCTGGGGCTGGTGGCGTAGGAGATCCCGTATGGCGCCCGGCCCCGTGTGTTCAGCACATCAACGGTCAGGGCGAATCCGATCAGGGCCAGAGGCAGGGCCAGCTCGGCGGCGGCCGAGTTGCGCAACCAGTACACGAAGACGGCCAGAGCGGCCAGCACCAGCAGGCCCCCCAGCAGTGACAGCCAGCGGAGATCAAGATGCAGGAAAGTTATCAGGTGGAATAATGCTGCCAACCAGCAGGGCCAGATCGGGTCCCGCTACTTACCCCAACATACAAGACGTGACCCCGCCCGCGGCAGCCGCGGTCAACGGTCAGCGTCCGGAGGGGGGTCCTCCCCAGGTCGGTGTCACCTCGGCATCCGGCCGGGACCCCCGTGCGCAACCCTTCTCGACCTCACCTGGGCACCGGCCCAGATAAGCGTCCCTCGGGCGCGGCTTCCACCGCAACGCCCAGGCCACCGCGGTCGTCCCTCGTGGCGACTTCGGTCCCAAGGCGCTCGGCTACCCCCCGCTTAGAGTCGCTTAGAGTTGCAGAGAAGCTGAGACCAGCCGGGACTTAGGCTGCCCAGAGCGTCAGGTAATTCCGGTCGGGAGCTCCTGCCCAGCCGCGATCAGATCACGGTCTTCGTCGGCGATCCGGTCCAGCTCACGGACCAGCGAGTCCACCAGGTCGCTCTCGGGCATGGTCGAGATGACCTTGCCTTTGCGATACAGGATCCCCTTCTGCTTGCCGCCGGCAATGCCGATGTCAGCGTGCATCCCCTCTCCGGGCCCGTTCACCACGCACCCCATCACCGAGACGGTGATCGGCCGCTTCACCCGCTGCAGCGCCGTCTCCACCCGCGCCACCATCGGCATCATGTCGATCTCAAGCCGGCCACAGGTGGGGCACGCGATCAGATTGGGTCCAGTCGGCTTCTCCTGGAGGTTGGCTAGAATCTGCCGCGCCACCTTCACCTCCACCTCCGGCTGATCAACGAGCGAAACCCGGATGGTGTCCCCGATCCCCTCGGCGAGCAGGATCCCGATGCCCATCGCACTCTTGAGAGATCCGGTGGCGGTCGGCCCCGCCTCGGTCAGCCCCAAGTGCAGGGGGTAGCGGTTGGGCAGGCTGGCGAAGAGCCGGTTGGCGGCTATGTTGGTCAGCACATCGCTGGCCTTGAGGCTGACCTTGATGTCTTCGAAGCCCAGCTCCTCCAGGATCTTGATGTGCCCCATCGCCGCATCCACCATGCGCTGGGCGACATCGTCGGGGCCGCCCTGGCCGCGCCCGCGCTCCAAACTCTTGCGGTCGGGCAGACTGCCGGCGTTGACCCCGATCCTGATCGGCACCCCCAGGTCCTGGCAGCGTCTGGCAATCTCGGCCACCTTCTCCGGCTGCCGGATGTTGCCCGGGTTGAGACGCAGGCACTGAATGCCGGCGTCGAGAGCCATGAGAGCCAGGGGAGCGTCGTAGTGGATGTCGGCCACGATCGGCAGTCG
>DATKSV010000194.1:0-17569 GCA_035531535.1 Candidatus Nanopelagicaceae bacterium
CGGTCCGGCCCTCTTTAGACTGGCCCGGTGAGCGCTCCTGAAGGACTGCGGTGGCGATGGTAGGGAGGCATCCCCGGGGGCAGTGGTTGACCCTGCCCCGCTTCGTCGCCCTCCTGGGGCTGGCGGCGGGGATGCTGGCAGCCCGGCCGCAGGTGACGGACCCTGACTTCTGGTGGCACCTGCGCAACGGCAACACCATGCTCTCGACCGGCCACCTGATCCACATCAACCCCTACGCGTTCATGGCGCCCGGCCACCACTGGGTGCTCCAAGAGTGGCTCAGCGAGACCTGGATGGCCTTCGTGGTGGCCTTCTCCGGCCGGCTGGGGGTGGCCGTTGTCTACTGGCTGATAACGCTCGCCATGCTGCTGGTGATCTGGGCCAGGGCGAAGGAGCTGGGGCCGGTCAACGGGATCACCGTCGGCGTGGGTCTGCTGCTGGGGGCGCTCACCGCCTACCCCATCCTCGGCCCCCGATCCCAGATGGAGAGCTACCTCTTGATCGGGGTGGTGCTGCTGGTGGTGGAACGCCAGCTCCGCCGAGGCGGGCGGATAGCCTGGGCGCTGCCCTTCCTGTTCCTTTTCTGGACCAACCTCCACGCCGGTTTCATCATGGGCCTGATCCTGCTGCTGGCGGTGCTCGCCGGCGAGGGAGTCTGCGTGGCCCTGGACAGGCGGACCAGGGAGCAGCGCGCAAGGATCCTGCAACTGCTCTGGGCCACCATCGCCTCCTTCGCGGCCAGCCTGATCAACCCCAACGGCCCGGTGATCATCATCTACCCGTTCCAGACCCAGTTCAGCAGCGCTCAGCAGAACCTGATCCAGGAATGGCACAGCCCGGACTTCCATGTCGGGGTGCTGGCCCCACTCCTGATCTTCATCGCCAGCCTGCTCTTCCTGGTGGTGCGCTACCGCGGGCTGCCGCTGCGCGAGCTCCTGGTTCTGGGACTTAGCCTGCTGGTCAGCCTGCAATCGGTCCGCAACCTGGTGATCCTGGTGGTGTCTGGGATCCCGGTCTGGATCTTCCTGGCGGAGAGGATCCGGCAGGAGCTGGCCGCCCGCTGGCACCTGCGGCTGCGTCCCCGGCAGCCCCCCCTGGCCGTGCTCCTGGAGCTCGTCGCCCTGGGCGCCCTGGGCGCTGTCCTGGGAGTCCAGGTGACGGTGCTGGCCAGCCCGCCGCTTTACTCCGCGACCTATGTGGGAGCGTTCCCAGTCTGCGCCGCCCGCTGGCTGGAGACCGCCCCGGCCGGCCTGCGAATCTTCAACCAGTACGGAGATGGTGGCTTCCTCGCCTACACCGTGCCCCAGGACAAGGTCTTCGTCTTCGGCGACGCTGCCCTGATGGGCTCACGAGTGCTGCGGGAGTACGCCGACATCGTCGATCTCAGCCCCAGCTGGCTGAACTCCCTGGACGCCAGTCCATCGGAGCTGGTCTTGTTCGAGCGCGGCAGCGCCTTCCCGGACGCTCTGCAGCGACAGCCGAACTGGACCCTGGTCTACCGCGACCAGCGGGTCGAGATCTTCGCCCGCACCAGCCTGCTGGCCACCCTGCACCTGCCAGCCAATCCCTCCGCCGGTTACTGGATTGATAGGGGCATCCCGGCCTGCGCCGCTCAGGCCAACGCTCTTCCCTGACAAGCAAAGGGGCCCGGGCGGCATCCCTGCGTGGCACGCGGGAACTGCCGCCGGGCCCGGGCGCCCAAGGTGGTGGGCACCTGCCACGGTCGCCTTGGAACAAGAGCCAGCCGCTGCTGGCCCAGGGTTGAAAATCCAGCTGGCTCGGGCGGGACGGCCCCGCACGAGGAGATTCTCTCAGCCGAAGATTAGGAGCTGGTTAACAACTCGTCGGAGGGATGCAGCCGCCAGGCGGTGGTGAACAGGGTCAGCAGGATCAGGCGTCCAGGGCGGCGCACCACATCCAGATCTGGTCGGTCTCAGTTCCTCTTCACGGCGTAACAAGGTGAAGAGCCCGTTTTGGACGCTTCGGGGCCGCCGTGCCTGACCGACCACACTCAGGAGATGGTCATGGACTCGGCGGCGATCCGAATCGCCAGGGTGTGCCGACGCGGGCTATCAAGGACTCTCCGTCCCACGGCTCAGGACAAGGAATCGACCAGCAACCCCGCCCCTCGCGCTGCCTCGGCCAGACGGCGGTCATATGTCAGCAGCACAGCCAGATCGGGGCCGATCGCCAGGGCGGCTGCCAGATGGATCGCTTCCAGCGAGCGCAATGCCAAGGGGCTGTTAGCCGGCCCGGTCGAGCAGGGGCTCATCGATGTGAGCAAGCCGCATGGCTCCGAAGAGTTGTCGAGCCGCGCCGATGGCTGCGTGTTGTCCAGCCCGCCCAAGGCTCCGATGGCCTCGGATCGCAAGAGGGCGGCGGCCGCGCGGTCCGGCCATCTCAGAATGGAAGTCAAGAGAGCGGGGGACTCTGGTTCACTGATCACCAGCTTGGGAAGGGCCAAGGTATCCAGGGAGGCGACGCTACCGCTCATCCGACCGCAGCTCCGCCAGAGCTAATGACGGAGCCATGCCTCCTGGCTCGCCGGCGACCGGCAACCCTAGGGTTTCGATCAGGTCGAGGAGATCGTAGGAGGCCTCGGTCGCCCGCCCCTCGAGTACCAGCTGGTCCAGCACCCCGGGCCGCCACGGCACGATCCGGGCGACCGGTGACCGTGGTCAGTCACCTCAACCACCTCGCCGCCGGTGACCCGCCGAAGCACGCCGCTGGCCCGCTGACGGAGTTCGCTGATGCCGACTCTGTTACTCATCGAATGCACACGGTAGGACTTTTGGTGGGGCGGACGGCTCGCCGGCTTGGCCTGGCTCACCGGGAGCATGTCCAGGGTCGGCACAGTTTGGACACCGCCGGTGCGGACTACCAGGATGGCCGCCAGCCACCAGTGGGGACACCGCGTGGCCCGGGCGTCGACTCCGCCGGGAGTCCGAAGGGAACATGCCCAGGCGCCATCCGGCGAGCGCCGCCTCCGGTCCGCCTGCGAAACCTCAAGGCCGCGCTACCTCCTCAACCGCCGACGGCCAGCACCGGAGGCGGCGACCGACCGGGCAGACTTTGTCGTCGGCCCGAAACCGGGCCAACCGATCAGTGCCTGCTCATGCCCAAAGGGGCCCGGGCGGCCTCCCTGCGTGGCACGCGGGAGGTGACGCCGGGCCCGGGCGACCAGGGTGGTGGGCACCTGCCACGGTCGCCTTGGAACAAGGGCCAGCCGCTGCTGGCCCAGGGTTGAAAATCCAGCTGGCTCGGGCGGGACCGCCCCGCCCGAGGAGATTCTCTCAGCCGAAGATTAGGAGCTGGTTAACAACTCGTCGGAGGGATGCAGCCGCCAGGCGGTGGTGAACAGTGTCAGCAGGATCAGGATGTGCACCGCCGTGCACCAGATGCAGATGTGGTGGATCTCCACCAGCTCCACATAAACCAGGTAGAAGACCGTCAGCAGCCCCAGGACCGACCAGCCGAAGTGGGCCTGACGCAGGTCGGTGCGCTGCGACCGCACGTACTGGGCGATCGCCAGCCCCAGGCTGACCAGAAAGAAGGCCATCCCCGGCACCGTTATCGGCACGTTGGTGCCCGGCACCACCGAGTACTGGCTGGTCACCACCTTGCTGCAGTCCACCAGGCCGCTGGCACTGCAGGCCAGAGGCACATTGGCGTAATGAACTGTGGTGAGGTAGGTGGCTACCCCAAAGCCGGCGACCGAGAGCACCATCAGCCAGATGGCTCCGGCGCCGCCGAGGCGGCCAGTGGGCTCGTCCGAGTTGACCTGCTCCGATCCGCCGCCAGCGGGCGCCATGCTCCGCCGCCTCGCGCGCGAACTGCTCAGGTGGTCTTCTCCAGCTGCTTGACGAGGCTGGTGTCGCAGACCGCGCCTGGCTTGTTACCGGTCAGCTGACAGATGGCGGCGGTGTCATAGTTCACCCCACCCAAGATCATCTTCGCGGGGGCGCTGCTGGGCTTGCTCAGGAAGCCCGCGATCTGCTGCCAGTCGTAACCCTGCAGACCCGTCGGGCCCGGGGTTGAGCTCTCGGTGCCGATCTGGGCGGACAGTCCCCCGTAGTCCACGAACGGGAAGCCGGGGCCACTGGCCCCAGGCGGGGTACCCACGGTGCCGAAGATCTGACTCTCCTGCTTGCTCAGAGCCTGAAAGGGCGCGTAGCCGCTGGGGCTCTTGGCATCGGGGACGTTGCTGTACATCTCGCGGGTCACGAAGGCTAGGTAGGGACTGCTGTAGCTGACCCCGTGGGCAAAGGTGAAGGTGGCTATGTTCTGGCCCGCCGAGTCAGTCGCCGACCCCCGGATGATCTTGAGGTTGGAGAACTTGCCAAACCGGCTGAGAGCGCCCACCAGAGACCAGCGCAGAAGGGCACAGTAGGGGCAGTACTCGGCTCCGATGTAGAGCATCTCCGGCTTGCCGTTATGGGTCAGCTTGGGGGTGGAGACCTTGATCGGCTGGGGCGGGTTGTTGATGGCTCCGGTCCCCACTTGGTCCAGAGTCTTGGTCGGGATGTGGGTCACTGCCGCCACCACCGAGGCCGGCGCCGACAGCACCTGGGTGTCCTGGCCGGCTGGGCCGGAGGTCAACTCGAGGGCGATGATCACCACCAGGAAGACCGCCACCACCCCGCCGATGGCGGCGATCAGGCCCCACGGCCGACCCGAGGAACCCTTGCCGGAGCGCCGGTACTGGGCGCCGCCGCGGTTGGACTTGGGACCGGGGCGACCATTTCGGGGACCGCCGCCGGCGGCAGCCTGCCGCCTCTCAGCCATTGACTTCTTGGACATGTTCCCCCGACTTTACGAGCTCAGTTTCGGCCTGAAGGTTACTGAAGAAGGCTTAACGGCTGCTGAGAACCAGCGCGCCCTGATCACGATACCGAACCCGCCACCCCTCCGCTTCGAGGAACGCCACCTCCGGAGCCGCAGGCGGCAGCACCGCCAGTCGGGTCTCAAGCTGGGAGAGCACACCCAGGGCCCCCTGGTTGAGAACGGCTAGCAGCTGGCACTGGGCCAGCCGTCCAGATCCGGTCGCAATGGGGTCACTGGTGCAGACCAGGTGGTGGCCCCCGGGGAAGGCGGCGGCGAGGTAGTCCCCATAGGCTGCGGTCGTGTACCAGTTCCCCGCCTCTGGGTGAGCGGAGAGCCACGTCATAGCCCCCACCGGCACGCCCGACGCCAGCTGTTGCGCTGGGCCGCCCTGGCGCTCGGCGTGCCCACCCGCCCGGGCTAAAAGGGCCACCACCAGCAGCAGCGGAAGCAGCGCCGCTACCGCCGCCCAGCGGCCGGGCCTCCCCTCAGGGGGCGGGGGCAGGGTGGCAACCCACCCGGCCAGGTAGTCCGCGCCCTGGACCGCGGCGATCATCAGGAAGAGGGGCAGGTAGACGGTCCAGAGGAGGCTCATCACCGCGGCGGCCAGCCCCAGCGCGGAGTCAGCGCGGCGCAGCCTGGGGCCCGCCACCAGGTAGCCGAGCAAAAGGAGCAGGCCGGCCAGCTCCGCCAGACGGGTGCCCCAGGGGTGGAAGTCGGGGCTCGACCAGAGCGGCAGGAAGGGGTGCTCGCCGGCCATGCCCAGCGCCAGCGGCAGCCCCTGATACAGGAGTGGCCCTCTCGGATTCAGGCAGACCGAGAGCAGGACTGCCCCCAGCAGCCAGCCCGGAGCCATCGCCTCACCGCCGCGCCGCTGCTGGCGGGCGACCAACAGCACCACAACCACCAGGGGAGCGACCACCACCGCCGCCGACTGCAGGTTGGCCCAGGCGGCCAGCAGTGCCAGCAGGGCCCAGGGCGCCCATGCCTCACCGCGGCGCAATTCCAGAAGGCAGAGCAGCAGCAGCCCCGACAGCAGCGCCAGCAGCTCAGCCGATGGCGAGTTCATCACTGGGTCGAGGGCGGCCAGCGCTAGCCCGCCCGCCAGCATCGCGATCGCCGGGTGCTTGAGGGGCGAGCGCCGGATGGCGATATACAGCACGCCACCCACAGCGGCGCCCAGGATGGCTCCCGTCAGCTCAAGGGCGGCCACCCCTCCCCACCGGTAGAGCTGAGCCAGCACGAAGTCGAGCAACCAGGAGCGCAGGTCCAAGGCGGTTGCCGGGGCGGCCATGAAGGAGCTGTGGCCTCCCAGCCCCTGAGATTGGACGAGCTTCCCGTTGGCGATCTGGAGGAAGACGGCCCCGGAGGCGGGTAGGTGCAAGCCTGCCACCGCCCCACCCAGGACCAGCACCGCTGCGGCCACCGACCACCACCACCGCCCCGAGGTGGCTCGCGCCAGGGTGGCCGCCCACCCCATGGCGCGCTTCTCCCCCGGGCGCCACCAGAGTGAGCCGGGCCGGGCGGCGACCCTCAAGAACGCTCCGCCAGCGGGCGGGGCGCGCTCCGCCGGCGGCGCAGCTGCCAGAGGTCGATCAGCATCTGGCCACCGTCGGCAAATGAGCTGACGGTGGTGCCAAGCGAGTTGCACCAGGTGACCCCGACCTCGGCGATGGGAATGCCCTGCATCCGGGCGCGGAGCAGGACCTCGGCGTCAAACCCAAAGCCTTCGCACTCCAGCTCCCGAAAACAAGCCTCGGCGGCCGCGGCGGTGAAGAGCTTGAAGCCGCACTGGGTGTCGTGCAGCCCAGGCAGCACCAGCAGCCGCAGCATCCGGTTGTAGCTCTTGCCCATCAGCTCGCGGTGGAGGGGCTGGTGACGGAGCACCCTCGACCCCGGCAGGGCTCTCGACCCTATCGCCACCGCGGCGCCTGCCTCCAGCTCCAGCTCCAGCTTGGCCAGCTCCTCGAGCGGGGTCGACAGGTCGGCGTCAGTGAAGAGCCGGCGGCCGCCGGCGGCGGCCAGCATGCCGGCCCTGACCGCGGCCCCCTTGCCCCGGTTCTCAGGCAGCGAGATCAGCCGCAGCTGGGGCCAGGACGCGGCCGCCTCCAGGACCAGGGCCGAGGTTTGGTCCCGGCTGCCGTCGTCCACCACCAGCACCTCGTAGGGCCGCCCGGACGACTCCAGGAACGCCCGCATGCCATCCAGCGAGGGGCCCAACCTGGACTCCTCGTTGAAGGCCGGCACGATCACGCTCAGCCGCGGCCCCACCACGCTCATCGGGAACTCCCCTCCCGGCGCACGGCCAGGAAGAAGGCCGAGCCGCGCAGCATGCGAGGCAGCCGCCAGGGCTGCCGCAGCAGCCGGAAGCCCCACTCCAGGCCGGCTCGGCGCAAGAAGGCGGGGGCCCTCGGGACCCGCCCCGCCAGGTAGTCGAAGGACCCGCCCACCCCGATCCCCACCCGGCAGCCGGTGAGGCGCAGGTGGCGGCCGAGCCAGATCTCCTGGGCCGGCGCTCCGAAGGCGACCGCCAGCAGGCCGGCGCCGGACTCCCTTACCTGCTCCACCAGGGGCCCCGCCTCACCCTCCGCCGGGGAGCCGCTGGCCCAGCCGGCGACTCGGAGCCCCGGATGATCGCCCAGCAGGCGCCGGCCGGCCGCCTCGGCGACGCCGGGCGCAGCTCCCAGGAGGAAGACCCCTCGCCCCTTCGCGGCCGCCAGCGAGCAGAGGTCATCCAGGAAGTCGACCCCGGGGATCCGCTCCGGCACCGGGGAGCCAAGCTGGCGAGCGGCCCAGGCGATCCCGGCGCCGTCCGCCAGGACCATCCCGGCAGCGCCCACCGCCCGGGCCAGCTCGGGAACCCTGCGGGCCTGCATCACCATCTCCGGGTTGAGGGTCACCACCTGCAGCGGCGGCTCCGCCGAGGGGGAGTCGAGAGCCTTGGAGCAGCGCTCCAGGGCCTGCCCTCTGGTGCAGCGGTCGACCGGCAACCCGAGCAGCTCGAGCCGGGGCCAGGGGTTGGTCGCGATCACGGTGGAGTCGGTGCCGACGCTAGCCACATGGGCGAGTATATGGCGGGCTCGGGGTCGATCCGCGCCCGCTGCCGGGCCGTTACAGTCCGGCGCTACGCCGTGTCAATCCCGGCTCCGATGGCGCTGGCGCTCGGCCGCCTCCAAGCGGGCCATGGCCACCTCGAGCTCCGCCTGAAGCTGCAGCATCTCCTGCTCCCCGGAGCTGACCGCCCGGGCCACCGCCGCCTCCACCGCCTTGACCATTCCCTCCGCCTCCTGGGGGTTGAGGGCGGCCGAGCTCTCGCCGTTCACGGCCAGGATCGAGACCCGGTCCGGGAGCACCTCCAGGAAGCCGTCCGCCAGGAAGAAGTAATCCTCGCGCTCGCCGTGCCGCACCATCACCTCGCCTGGCTTGAGCCAGGTCAGCAGGGGCGCGTGCCCCGGCAGCACCCCCAGGTCCCCGTCCGCTCCGCGGAGGACGATGAACTCGCAGTCGCCCTCGAAGAGAGGCTTCTGGCTGGCCAGCAGCCGGGTCGGAACCCCCACCTCAGGCGACCGCGGCCGCTTCCGGCTCCTGGCCCCGGTTTAGGGTGCGGCCCCGCTCGATCGCCTCGTCGATGGTGCCCACCATCCGGAAGGCCTGCTCGGGCAGGTCGTCGAGGCTGCCGGAGAGGATCTCCTTGAAGCCGCGCACCGTCTCCCGCAGCGGCACGTACTTGCCCGGGGTGCCGGTGAACTGCTCCGCCACGAAGAAGGGCTGGCCCAGGAACTGCTGCACCCGGCGGGCCCGGTTGACGGTCAGCTTGTCCTCATCGGAGAGCTCCTCCATCCCCAGGATGGCGATGATGTCCTGCAGGTCCTGGTAGCGCTGCAGCACCCGCTGCACCCCCAGGGCCACCTCGTGGTGCTCCGCCCCCACCGTCCTGGGCTCCAGGATCCGGCTGAAGGAGTCGAGCGGGTTGACGGCCGGGTAGATGCCCAGCTCGGAGATGCGCCGGTCCAGGGAGACCGTCGCCCCGAGGTGGGCGAAGGTGGTCTGGATGGCGGGGTCGGTGAAGTCGTCGGCGGGGACGTAGACCGCCTGCACCGAGGTGATCGAGCCCTTGGTGGTGGAGGTTATCCGCTCCTGAAGATCTCCCATCTCGGTCGCCAGGGTGGGCTGGTAGCCCACCGCGGACGGCATCCGTCCCAGCAGGGCCGAGACCTCGCTGCCAGCCAGCATGTAGCGGAACACGTTGTCCACGAAGAAGAGCACGTCCGCCCCCTCCTCGTCGCGGAACTCCTCGGCCATAGTGAGCCCACTGAGGGCGATCCGGGCCCGCGCCCCGGGGGGCTCGTTCATCTGCCCGAAGACCAGGGCGGTCTGGTTGATCACCCCCGACTCGTGCATCTCCCCGAAGAGCTGGTTGCCCTCCCTGGTCCGCTCCCCCACCCCGGCGAACACCGAGTAGCCCTGGTGCTCCTTGGCGATGTTCCGGATCAGCTCCATCACGATGATGGTCTTGCCCACGCCGGCACCGCCGAAGAGCCCGATCTTGGACCCCTTGGCAAAGGTGCAGATCAGGTCCAGCACCTTGATCCCGGTCTCCAGGATCTCGGTGGAGACCGCCTGCTCGGCGACCGAGGGCGGCTCGCGGTGGATCGGCATCTGCTTGCCCGCCTCCATCGCCGGGCCGCCGTCGATGGGCTCGCCCACCACATTGAACATTCGCCCCAGCACTCGCTTGCCGACCGGTACCAGGATCGGGGATCCGGTGGCGACCACGGGCTCGCCCCGGCGCAAACCGTCGGTGGACTCCATGGCGATGCAGCGGGCGACGTCGTTGCCCAGGTGCTGCTGCACCTCCAGGACCAGCCGCGCGCCCTCCCGCTCCACCTCCAGGGCGTCCAGGATGTGGGGCAGCTGGCCGGTCGGGAAGGCGACGTCGACCACCGCCCCGATCACCTGCAGCACCTCGCCCCTCGCCATCTGCTTGGACTCGCTCTCGGTCATCTCCACCTCCTCAGCGCCGGGCCGCCTGCAGGGCCTCGGCGCCGCCGATTATCTCCATCAGTTCTCGCGTGATGCTCGCCTGGCGCACCTTGTTGGCGGTCAGCGACAGCTCCCGGATCACGTCCCCGGCAGAGGAGGAGGCGTTCCGCATCGCCACCATCTGGGCGCTGTAGAAGCTGGCCTGGGTCTCCAGCACCGCCCGGAAGACCTGGCTGTCCAGGTAGGCCGGCATCAGCCTCTCCAGGACCGCCTGGCCGTCCGGCTCGTAGATGTAGTCGCCCTGGGTCTTGGGGCCCTGGTCGGCTGAGGCCGGCGGCACCGGCACCAGCACCTGGACTGTCGGCACCTGGGTGAGCAGGTTCTTGAACTGCGAGTAGGCGATCACGACCTCGCGGACCTCCCCCTGCAGGTAGGCCCTGACCGCGCTCTCGACCGAGGGCCGCAGCTCTGCCATCTCGACTCTGTCGGGCAGCCCGATCCGGTGGTGCACCAGGGTCACCTGCATCCGGTTGCAGAACTCGACCGCCTTGCGCCCGATCGCCACCGCCTGGTAGCGAGGCCCGAAGCGGCGCAGCATGTAGGAGTGGGCGGCGCGCATCGTGTTGACGTTCAATGACCCGGCCAGCCCGCGGTCCGAGGTGACCAGGATGAGCAGCCCCTGGCCCTCCTCCCTGGGCACCAGGAAGGGATGGCGGAACTCCTTGCCGATCTTGGCCACGTCGCGGGCCGCCTCGTCCATGGCGATGGCGTAGGGGCGCGCCTGGGCCACCCGGGCCTGGGCCCGGCGCATCTTGGCGGCGGCCACCATCTGCATCGCGCGGGTTATCTGCTCGATGCTGCGGATCGCCTTGATGTGCCTGCGGATGTCGCGCAGGGTCGCCAATCAGCCCTCCTGGGAACCGGCGGCGACCGCCACCGGCCCGGTGTCGAAGCCCTGGTTGAACTCCTCGAGCGCCTCCTTGAGCTGCGCCTCCAGCTCCTCATCGAGGGCCTTGCGCTCTTCCAGCTGGGACTCCAACTGGGTGTGGGTCTGGCCGATCCAGCGCCGGAACTGGGCCGACCAGGAGGAGATCTTCTCCACCGGGACCTGGTCCAGATAGCCGTTGGTGCCGGCGTAGATCACCATCACCTGATGCGAGACCGGTACCGGCTGGTACTGGTCCTGCTTGAGCAGCTCGGTGAGCCGCCGGCCCCGCTCCAGCTGGTCTCTGGTGGAGCGGTCCAGGTCGGAGGAGAACTGGGCGAAGGCGGCCAGGGCCCGGTACTGCGCCAGCTCCAGGCGCATGCCTCCGGCCACCTTGCGCAGACCCTTGGTCATGGCGTCACCACCCACCCGGCTGACCGAGAGCCCGACCGAGATGGCGGGCCTGGTGCCGGCGTAGAAGAGGTCCCCCTCCAGGTAGATCTGCCCATCGGTGATCGAGATCACGTTGGTGGGGATGTAGGCGGAGACGTCGTTGGCCTGGGTCTCGATGATCGGCAGCGCGGTCAGCGACCCGCCACCGCGCTCTTGGCTCAGCCGGGCGGCCCGCTCCAGGAGCCTGGAGTGGAGGTAGAAGACGTCCCCGGGATAGGCCTCCCGGCCCGGCGGCCGACGCAGCGCCAGCGAGATCTCGCGATAGGCCCAGGCGTGCTTGCTGAGGTCGTCGTAGACCACCAGAGCGTCCTCGCCCCGCTCCATGAACCACTCCCCCATGCTGCAGGCGGAGTAGGGGGCCAGGTACTGCAGAGCCGCCGGCTCGGCCGCGGTGGCGCTGACGATGATGGTGTGCTCCAGGGCGCCGTACTCCTCCAGCAGGGCGGCGACGCGGGCCACCGAGGCGGCGTTCTGGCCGATGGCGACGTAGATGCAGGTGAGGTTCTTGCCCTTCTGGTTGATGATGGTGTCGATCGCGATCGCGGTCTTGCCGATCTGGCGGTCGCCAATCAGCAGCTCGCGCTGGCCGCGCCCGATCGGGACCAAAGCGTCGATGGCCATGATCCCGGTGGCGGCCGGAGTGTCCACCGGCTGGCGGTCGACGACTCCGGGGGCGGGCCGCTCCACCGGCCAGCGCTCTTTGGTCGCGATCTCGCCCTTGCCGTCGATCGGCTCGCCGAGCGCGTTCACCACCCGGCCCACCAGCTCGCGGCCCACCGGCACCTCCACGATCCTGCCGGTGGTCCGGACCTCGTCGCCCTCGCTGAGGCCCTCGTAGGGGCCCATGATGATGGCGCGGACCAGGTCCTCCTCGAGGTTGAGGGCCATCCCGAAGACCCCCTTGGGGAACTCCAGGAGCTCGCCGGCCATCGCCCCCTCGAGCCCGTAGATCTGGGCGATCCCGTCGGCCAGGGCGGTGATCACGCCGGCCTCGGCCGACACCACGGGGGCGTCGAAGTCGGTGATCTTGGTCTTGATGATCCGGCCTATGTCGTCGGCACTGAGGCTCATTTTCCCCTCACGTCACGCGGTTTGCGCTTCTGTCAGCATCTGGTGGCGCAGCTGGAGCAACCGGCTCTTCAGACTGGCGTCGAAGACCCGATCCCCCACTCGCACCACCGCCCCCCCCAGAAGGGAGGGGTCCACCTCGGATTGAAACTCCACCTCCTGGCCCAGCCTCTCCGAGAGCTCTTTTCCGAACCTGGCCAGATCCTCCGGGCTCACCGCGACCGCCGTCGCCAGGCGAGCCTGGACGCGGCCCTCGGCCTGATCTACCAGGGCCGAGTATCCCGCCCTGATCGCCCCCAGCATCGCCGTCCGGCGGCTCCGGATCAGGAGCCGGAGCAGGTTGCTGGCCGGCTGGTCGATCCCGGGGTCGCGAGTAAGGACGGCCAGCGCCAGCTCCTCCCGTTGGGCGGCCGAGAACTGGGGGCTGAGCAGGGCTGGGCCCAGGTCACTGCCATCCAGCAGCTGGCCGAGGCGCCGCAGCCGCTCCTGCCAGGACGCGAAGTCGCCCTTGTCCCGGGCCAGCTCGAAGAGGGCCTGGGCGTAGTGGCGGGCCTGGCTGGGAACGCGGGGCTCCCGGGCTCCCTCAGGCACTCAGGTCCACCTCCTTGAGCGCCTGCTCGATGAGCCGGCGCTGGCGGGTGGGGTCGAGCTCCTCCTGGAGCACCTTGGTGGTGGCCAACATCACCAGGTCGGCGACCTGGCGGCGCAGCTCGAGCACGGCCTGCTCCCGCTCCCGGGCAAGCTCAGCCCGGGCCCGCTCCAGCATCGCCTGCTGCTCCTGCTCGCCCTTCTGGCGCAGCTCCTCGCGCAGCTGCTCCCCCAGTTGCTGGGCGCGGTCCAGGATCTCCTGGGCCTTGAGCCGGGCGTCGGCCATCTCCTGACGGTCCAGCAGGCGAGCCTGCTCGGCCTCTTTCCTGGCCTGCTCGGCCTCGCCGAGAGCCTGGGCGATCTGGGCCTGGCGGGCGCGCAGCGCCTTGTCCAAGGGCGGGAAGACATAGCGGCGGAGCAACCACAGCAGGGCCAGGAAGACGACGATCTCGATGATGAAGGTCGCGTTGAGGGCCAGCGGGTTGGAGGCGGCGGCCAGGACCATCTGGGGCTTCCCTACTTCCCGGCGAGGGCGATGAAGACGAACATCAGGGCCAGGTTGATGAAGTACACCGCCTCAGCCAGGCCGACCGTGAGGAAGGTCCAGGTCAGCAGCCGCCCCTGGGCCTCTGGCTGGCGGGCGATGCCGGCGATCAGCTGGGCGCCGGCCAGACCATCACCGATGGCGGCGCCGACGGCACCGACACCGGTGCCGATCATGGCCCCGGCGTAGATCTCTGCATGCGCTGTGGTCAATGCCAATTGGTCTCCTCCCAGGTCTTGGCGGGGCGGTTTGGCCCCTAGTTGCTGGCGGGCTCGGCCGCCTGGTGGTCCTCGCTCATGGTCGCCATGCTGAGGTAGATGACCGTCAGCAGAGCGAAGATGAAAGCCTGTATCACGTCCACGAAGACACCCTCGAACAGCTTCCAGACGCCGTTGAAGGCGAAGCCGATGTAGATCGGCAAAATCGCGATGATCTCCAGCATCAGGGCGGCTGCGAACATGTTACCGAAGAGTCGCAGGGTGAGCGAGATCGGATAGGAGATCTGGGCGATCACGTTGATCGGGGCCAGCCCGATGTAGGCCCACCAGGGCAGCCCGTCAGGGTGCAGGTAGTTGATCTTCAAATACCCCTTGAACCCCTTCCGCCTGATCGAGGTCACATGCACCAGGACGATCACGATGATGGCCAGGGCGGCGGTGTCGTTGACGTCGGACGTGGGGGAGGTGAGCCGCCCCCCAGTGGGGATCAGCTCCAGCCAGTTGCTGACCAGGATGTAGAAGAAGAGCACCGTCACCAGGGGCACCACCCAGCGCGCGAAGGGCCCGATCATGCGGGTGATGTAGTCGTCGACCGTGGTCCAGACCACCTCGATCATGGTCTGGAACCGGCCCGGAACCCCGCTGGTGATCTTGCTCCGGAGGTACAGGCCGAGGCCCAGGACGATCCCGAAGGCGACCCCGCTGCTGATCAGGGTATCCAGATAGATGGTCTGGCCGAAGATGTGCCCCACCCAGTGGGCGCCGACGGCGATCTGGGTGGCGACGATCGGCCTCACTTGGAGCTCAGCCTCATGCCCAAGCGCAGGATGGCACCCACCTGGGCGAGGTGGGTGACCAGCAGCCCCAGCAGGGCCCAGACCCCGATCGGGCCCAGCACCACCACCAGCGCCGCCATGACCATGGTTATGACCGCCAGCCGGGGCAGGCTGGAGCCGAGGAAGGCGACCGGAGATCGGCGCATCGCGAAGACCGCCAGCTGCAGGTTGGCGATCCCCAAAAGGCCGCCGCCCAGGGCCAGCCCGGCGCCTTCGGCCCCGCCGATCAGAAGGCCGGCTATCACCACCGCGACCACCCCGGCCAGGGCCGCCATCCAGGCGGTCCGCACCGCCCCCGCCATCTGCTCGGCGTCCTGAGCCATCACTTCCCGGGATCCCGGTATATGAGCAGGCCGCGATAGAGGGTCAACGACCCCCCCACAAGGCCCACCGCCAGCCCCGTCAGCGTCAGCCAAGGCAGGGTGTGAAAGACATGGTCCAACAGCACCCCGGCCACGACCCCAGTTAAGACCGTGATCGAGAAGACTCCTACCAAGGCGAGGGCTCCTCCGGGACCCGCTACTCCCCCGGGCCGCTTCGGATCGCCCTCCAAGGACAAATCGCGGCGATCTTATCACGGCGCAGGGCGGGCGCCGGTGGTTCCCTCAGGGCTCCCGTTCGCGGCCTGCCGCAGAGCCCGGTGACGCCCCCCCGTACACTGCCCCGGTGGCGATCGGGATCGATGCCAGCCGGGCCTTTCAGGCCGCCCCCACAGGGATCGGCGTCTACGCCACCCAGGTCTGCCGCGGCCTGATCGCCAACCCTCCATCTGAGCTGCGGCTCTACCGCAACGCCCGGCGGGCGCCCCTGACCGCACCGCCCCTCCCCGCCGGCAGCGAGTGGCGCCTAATCCCGCTGCCTCGGGGCTGGACCCTGGTGCGGCTGGCACTGGAGGTCCGCCGCCACCCACCTGAGCTGCTGTTCGTGCCCGCCTACCGACTACCCCCGGGCCGGCTGCCCCGGTCGGTCGTGACCGTGCACGGAGTGGAGCACCGGCTGGCCGCCCAGGCCTACCCCGGCGGCAGCGGCCAGGCGGTCGAAAGCTTCGTCCAGGACGCCCTGGCCAGGGCCGCCCGCCTGATCGTGCCCTCGGAGACGACCCGGGCGGACCTGGTCCAGATGTACTCCGCCGACCCCGCCACGATCACGGTCATCCCCCATGGGGTGGGGGCCGAGCTGGAGCCCCGGAGCGCCGACCAGGTGGCGGTGGCCACCGCCAGGCTGGGCATTCCTGGCCCCTACTTCCTGGCGGTGGGCGCCCACCACCGGCGCAAGAACATCCCGTTCCTCATCCGCGCCTTCGCGAGCGCCTTTCCCGCCGGCCGGGAGCGCCCCTGGCTGGTGGTCGCCAACGCCACCGGGAGGACCGCCATCGAGCTCACTCGAGTGGCCCAGGTGGCGGGCTGCTCGGACCATCTGCGCCTGCTCCCCCATGTCAGCGGGGAGGCGCTGGGCGCCCTCTATTCGGGCGCTCTGGCGGCCTGCGTCCCCTCCCTGTACGAGGGGTTCGGGCTGCCCGCCCTGGAGGCGATGGCCTGCGGAGCGCCGGTTCTGGCCGGCGATGTGGGAGGCGTCGCCGAGGTGGCCGCCGGGGCCGCCCTGCTGGTCGAGCTGGGGTCGCAGCCCGAGTGGGAGGCGGCGCTCATCCGGCTGGCCCGGGAGCCCGGGCTGCGCTCGCACCTTCGCCAGCTGGGGCTGGCCCGGGCCGGCCGGTACAGCTGGAAGCGCTCCATCGAGGATCACTCCCTGGTGCTGGCCGACGAGCTGGCCCGCGCCCGGCGGGATCAGTTCAGGTAGAGCAGAGTGCGGGCTCCAGCCGCCTCGATCCGCTCCAGCGCCACCTCCGCCCCCTTGACCACGCAGTGCTCCGGATCCGCCACCTGGCGCATCGGCAGGCCGGTGCGGCGGGTCAGCCCGCTCCCGACCAGATGGAGGTCGACCCCTCTGCCAGCCAGAGCGAAGCCCACCTGCCGCACCCTGGCGTGGCCCGGCCGAGGCGTCTCCTGAAGCAGGCCCTCGACCATGGTCGCCAGATGGTCCAGGCCGGCCTCGGTCTCCAACTGCCCTTCCTGCTTTGGGACCAGGCCCCGGTGGGCGAGCAGCCCGTGGTGGCACACGATCGCCCCCTGGGCCCCCTCCGGCAGCAGGAACAGCACCGGCGAGGGCTCCCAGGAGGTGACGGATAGCCCGGTGCCGAAGGCCATCGCCAAGGGCAGGTCGAGCAGGTGGGCCATGCGGGCACCCGAGGCGAGCGCCACCTCCAGCAAGGCCCGCCGTCCCGCCGTCGAGAGCTCCGCCGAGACTGCCAGCACCAGCTCGTGACGCACGAAGACCAGCCGTCCGACCATCCGGTTGATCAGGTGGCGCAGCATCTGCTCGGCCGCCTCCTGATCCTGGAGTTCGGACATGCCGAAGGGAGCCACCAGCTGGGCGCCGCCCGACTTGGCCAGGGCCAGCCCCTGGGCGCCGTAGCCGACCAGCTTGCCAGTCGATGCCTGGCGGGCGGCCACGGCCGGCTCCTCCAGGACCAGGCCGTCTCCTCTGACCCAGGCCTCGACCCGGTCCGAGGAGAGCTCCAGCCCAAACCGGCGCGCCGCCACAGCCCGGCTCAGTCCGAACCCGGGAGCCGGCGGTTGAGCCTGGCCCCTAGGCCCGCCAGCTTCCCCACCAGGTTCTGGTAGCCCCGGTCCAGGTGGCGGACGTTGCGGCAGGTGGTGCGTCCCTCGGCGCAGAGGCCGGCGATCACCAGGGCCGCTCCCGACCGGATGTCGGACACCTCCAGGTCGGCACCGCGCAGGGGCGTACCCCCATGGACGACCGCGATTCGGCCCTCGACCTCGATCCGGGCCCCCAGTCGGCGCAGCTGCTCGACCGGGCGGAAGCGATTCTCGTAGAGCGCCTCCCACACTGTCGAGTCGCCGCTGGCCTGGGTCATCAGCGCCACATATTGCGACTGCAGGTCGGTGGCGAACCCGGGATGGGGCCAGGTGGTCATGTCCACCGCCCTCAGGGGACCGAGCCGGGAGACCCGGGCCCAGCTGGCGCCCTCCTCGACCTGGCAGCCGGCGGCCCTCAGCTTGTGAAAGAGCTGAACCAGGTCGTCGCTCATGACGTCTTCGATCACGACCTCCCC